>JAFAMZ010000407.1 GCA_019232935.1 Silvibacterium sp. | reverse complement strand
GCGCCAGATCGCCTCGTCAGGTAAGCTCGACTCGCTCGCCCGGCCGGATTTCTCCGACTATCGGCTGCATTTTCAGCATGCGTATGACACATCGAGCTACGCACCACTATGGCTCAGCGGCAAACAACCCACGCCGCAGGCGTCCACCATCATCGGATTGCTGCAGAACAGCCTGCAAAAGGGGTTGAATCCCGACGATTACGATGCGAGCCGCTGGCAGGCTCGCCTCGACAGCCTCAAATCAGCGGACGATGCGGCACTTGGCGACTTTGACGCGGCCCTTACGGTCTCGCTGATGCGGTATATCTCCGATCTGCACATCGGACGCGTGAATCCCACACATTTCAACTTCGGAATCGATATCGAGACAAAGAAGTACGACCTGCCTCAATTCGTCACGCAGGATGTCCAGCACGCGGCCGACCCTAAGGCTGTTCTCGATCAGGTAGAACCGTCCTACGATGGCTATAAGCGAACCATGGATGCGCTCCAGCATTACCTGCAGCTTGCAGCCGCCGGCGACGGGGCTCGTGTGCCGGACGTGACCAAATCGCTGGCGCCCGGCGATCCATATCCCGGAGCGGCACAGCTCGCCGCGCGACTCAAGCAGCTCGGCGACATCACGTCCGACGCACCCGTAACCCCGAACCTCTACGACGCCACTCTCTCCGCCGGCGTCAAGAGCTTTCAATCTCGTCACGGCCTTACTCCTGACGGCAAGCTAGGCAAGGACACGGTAACCCAGCTCAACGTGCCGCTTGCTACTCGCGTCGTCCAGCTCAACGATGCTCTGGAGCGCTGGCGCTGGCTGCCTCCGCAGTTCCCGCAACCTCCGGTGGTCGCCAATATTCCCGAGTTTGTTCTGCGTGCCTTTGGCCCTGACCACAAAGTCGCCCTCTCAATGAATGTGGTGGTGGGCAAGGCCATGCGCACTCAGACGCCGGTGTTCACCAGAGAAATGAAGTACATTGTCTTCCGGCCGTATTGGAACATTACTCCGAGCATCACGCGCGGCGAGACCATACCGGCGATCACGAGAAACAGGAATTACCTGGCGGCCAAGAATATGGAGGTATATGACTCAAGCGGAAGAGTCATCACCGACGGGGCGGTTAGCGATGCGGTGCTGGCGCAGCTGCGGGCGGGAAAACTCTCCGTCCGACAGAAGCCCGGAAAAGACAACTCGCTGGGATTGGTGAAATTCATCTTTCCCAACGAAAACAACGTTTATTTGCACAGCACCCCCGCCCAGCAATTGTTTTCGCAGTCGCGGCGCGATTTCAGCCATGGATGTGTCCGGGTAGAAAAGCCCGCAGACCTGGCAGCCTGGTTGCTCCGCAATCAATCCCCGTGGACGCTTGAAAAGGTACAGCAGGCGATGCAATCCGGCCCTGACAATCAGCAAGTGAACCTGCAGACGCCCGTACCTGTGCTGATCTTCTACATCACAGCCGTCGTCGAAGAAGACGGCTCAGTGCACTTCTTCGACGATATCTACGGACACGACAAGAGCCTGAATGCGGTCCTTGCGAAGGGGCCGCCCTACCCGGGCTAGGAGCTGCAACGCAGAATTTTCGCGACCAGCGAGGCCGCCACACAAGCTCTTACCAGCGATGCGGCCGAAGGCGCGCCGCCCGTGAGGGCCAGTCACCAGCGGCGAACTCGCCCTACATCCACATGGACGAAATCTGACTCGGCATAATATCCGACCCCGCCGCGCTGCATCGCGAGTGCTGTGTCGCGGACCTCCGCCGTCGGTACGCCAGGTATGCGGATATCGATGGCCTTGGCTTCCATGTGCTGGCTGTGGAGAGCCACCCCGTGTCCATGCACGCGGAGATAGTTGTTGCTCCACGGTGTGCGATACCCGCACACAATATCGATGACCCCGTCGGGACGACCAAGCCGCGCCATCAAATCGTGGAGCAGATCGAATTCCTTGACGTCGTAGTCCTTCACATCCCCGGTCCGGTGATCGCGGAGAAAGTGATCGAGCTGCGCGACCGCCTCAGGAATGTAATGGTCCCCGACCCGGTAAACGACATCGATACTTTCACCGGTGTGCAGATGATACAGATGCAGGCGATAGACGGCAGCACTGGCTGGCGTGTCTGTGGGCGCTGCGCTCAGGCCGGTAGCGGCGAACAGAGCCAGCGCAGATGCGAAAATCAACTTCCGAAACTGCATGGCGCGATAAAAACCTTTGTAAAAGTATACCGGTTTCGTACGCTGCTGCAGAACCATTGCGACTCTTTGCATCAGGGAGTCACTCGATTGATGCTTTGATGCTACGATACCCCTATGAGGACCACCATTACCCTCGACCCAGACGTTGAGCAATTACTGAAAAACGTCCTGCGCGAGCGCGACGTGACTTTCAAGGAAGCGGTGAATGAGGCACTGCGCGTCGGCCTCAGAGCCGCGCCGCGAAAGCGCACTCGATTCCGCCAGCGCACATTTTCACTGGGTGCGGGCAAAGCATTCCGCTGGGACAAAGCGCTCGACATGGCCGCCGCCCTCGAAGATGAAGAAATCGTTCGGAAACTGGCACTCCGCAAGTGACCGTTGTCGACGCCAATGTGCTCATCTACGCAATTGACGAGGACTCCTTGCGGCATCGCCCGGCCAGGGCATGGCTCGAGGCAGCTCTCTCCCAAAAGGAAATGATCGGGCTGGCCTGGATCGTGGCCTTAGCCTTTCTTCGACTGACTACAAAAATTGGGCTTTCGGCAAAACCTTTGTCGATTGAGCAAGCCTTGGACCTCCTCGACGAGTGGCTCAATCATCCCAATGTTTCCATCCTCCACCCCGGTCCGCGACACTGCCAGATCCTCCGCACGCTTCTCCTGCACACCGGTTCGGCCGGGAATATGACCAGCGACGCACATCTGGCCGCGCTTGCGATCGAGCACGGAGCCCAGCTTTGTTCCTTCGACAACGATTTTGCAAGGTTCCCAGGCTTGAGGTGGATTCAACCCTCGAGCTGAAACACGAAGGGCAGCCACCCGGCTGCCCTTAATCAAGTCTTGCTGACTAACTAGACCGTCACCGTCTGCTCGACATTCA
Source organism: Silvibacterium sp. (assembly GCA_019232935.1). Lineage (GTDB taxonomy): Bacteria > Acidobacteriota > Terriglobia > Terriglobales > Acidobacteriaceae > Silvibacterium. The sequence continues at coordinate 3,506 of JAFAMZ010000407.1, read as the reverse complement.
CGTTCACCGGCGTTAGCCAACCGTAACGATCCGGCCTGAGTCCGTTGGCGATGCCGAAGAACTCGTCCGCGAGTTGCTGGGTGATCGGGCCGGCATTCCCGTCGGCTATGGTAATGCGGTCAACCGACCGGATCGGCGTGACTTCGGCAGCCGTTCCCGTAAAGAACACCTCATCGGCGATGTAGACCAGCTCGCGCGGCAGCGCCTGCTCAACCACCGGGATCCCGAAATGGCGGGCCAGCGTCAACACCGAGTCACGCGTAATGCCGCTAAGTACCGAGTTCGCCAGCGGGGTCGTATAGAGCACCCCGTTGCGGACCACGAAAAGATTCTCGCCCGAGCCTTCCGACAAATATCCGTTCACGTCAAGCGCGATGCCTTCGGCGTAGCCGTTGATATCTGCTTCCATGCGGATCAGCTGCGAGTTCAGATAATTCCCGCCGGCCTTGGCAAGCGAAGGCGTAGTATTTGGTGCCGAGCGCTGCCATGAGGAAACGCACACATCTGCCGCGTCTCCGGCCACATACTTGCCCCAGGCGTAGTTGGCGATGTAAACCTCTACCGGAGAATGCCGAGGGTTCACCCCGATCTCCCCATATCCGCGGAACGCGATGGGTCGTATGTAGCACGGAGCAATCCCGTTCGCCTCGATCAGTTCCACCACGGCGCTTGAAAGTTGCTCTAGCGAATATGGCAGCGGCATGCGGTAAATCTTCGCCGAGTCGAGCATGCGCTGCATGTGTTCGGGCAAACGGAAAACCGCAGCGCCCTGGGGCTGGCCGTAGCAGCGAATGCCTTCGAACACCGATGAGCCATAGTGAACCACGTGGCTCATCACATGGATCTGGGCCTTGTCCCAGGGAATGAGATTTCCGTTGTGCCAGATGCGGGCGGTAGGCTGGATGGGCATGCCGTACTTGCTCCTTCTGCAGGGGTGAACTCCCATTATAAATCCACGTCCCGAGATCATCGACCTGCGGATCGACCAGCAAGCAGGTTCTTTGATGCGGACTCGGAACCCTGGTCCCGAATAGGATCCGCCGCAATTTAACCCCGTCAGCCAGGTGCTCACGCAGTGCCTGCGCCAGTTCCTCCGGATTGCGAGGAAGGATCGCGTCGCCCGCCAGACCGCTGCGAATAGAGCGATCGGCTACATAGCCCACAAACCGTTTCGCATTTTTTCGTTTGATGCGTAATGCCACCTCCACCGCCGCCGCGACTGATTCGTGCCGGCAGACCTCGAGCAACACGACCGCCTTCTCATGCGCTTCGGCCAGCCGCTCTATCTCCGGATATCCGGGCGCGAACTTGACCGTGAATTGTTGCTTCCGCAGAGCCAGATTTAATGGCTCCGCCATCCGAGGCTCGTCGCTCGAAAACAATATCAGCGGCAGGTCTGAATGCGATGCATTTGGATCTTTCAACATCTTGCGATATCCCTTTCCGCGAGGTTCCCGGTAATCGCCGGAAGACCCGCATGCCAGGAAAGGCAAGAGGCTCACCAAAACAAAAAGACACAAATATCTGAAACTAAGTCGATTCCTTCGCTATCTTCTAGGCAACCTTCTGCGTGCTGGTCTTGGCTACAGGGTGGCCGGAAATTTTGACACTTTGCCGCAATATCAACAAGATTAGAGCCCTGAATAGTCTTTGGCAGCGCCTCTACCCTAGCTGAATGAATGAGATAACACATTGGACGGCCATTCTCGGACCGGCAAAGGTGGTCGGGCACGGACTTCACTCCACCTACGTGCGGTTCTCGGTGCTGGCTCTCAGCTCCATATTTTTTCTGGTTGACCCCTTTGCAGCCATACCTTCATTCATCGCCATCACCTCGGGCGCGGACTCAAAGCGCCGCAGAGCCATGGCAATCAAGGCCTCGCTGACCTGCTTCATTGTTCTCACCGCGTTCGCTGTTGCTGGCCGCCTCATCTTTCGCATGTTCGGAATCACCCTGCCGGCCTTCGAGATCGCCGGCGGACTCATCCTGCTGCTGATCGGCATCGACATGCTTGAGGCCAGGCGCTCACCCACTCAGGAAGCGTCGGAGGAAACGCAGGAAGGTGCTTCCAAAGAGGATGCTGGAATCGTGCCGCTCGGCATTCCGATGCTGGCCGGACCGGGAGCCATCTCCAGCGTCATGGTCTTGGTCGGCTCCTCACCCACAGCATGGCAGATGGTCGCGATTCTTTCGGCTATCGCAATTACCGCCTTTGCAAGTTACGGAGTGCTGAACGGTGCCGACCGGCTGCGCCGCGTTCTTGGAGAAACAGGTATCCGCATCCTGGTGCGCATCATGGGCCTGCTCCTTATGGCCCTGGCGGTGCAGTTCTTCGTCAATGGACTGACGGACCTTGGAGTAATTGCAAAGCAGGACTAGCAGCTAGCTGCGCTGGAAATGCACGACGGAGTCGATCGTGTATCCCTGTGCGGTCCCATGACAGGTGCCAGGGTCAAACAGCCAGGTGCTCACAACCTTGAGAGCGTCAGCATCGAGGTCGGCGCGCTTGGGATGAAAGCTGATGCCACGAATGACCCCGGCGGGAATATTGCTCACTGGGCCGAGGCGGCGTCATGGTTGCCAGATCGAAGTACGCCGGGCGACGGAAGGTCGGAGTCACGATCGGCGGTGTGATCTGCCTTTTCTCTTCCTTCGCAGTGTCGACCAGATAGACGTTGCTCTGATTAATAGAGAGCTCTTCCACCAGCAGGAGATGAGTGCCATCCGGGCGACCTGAAGTACCGGCTGGCAAAGCTCAGAAACGTGGGCCAGTTGGGGGCCGGCGTGTGCCCTCCGCTGTGTTGCCTGAACCCCAGGTCGCCAGCGATGACGGCCGTTTCGATCGGCGGATACTGCGACGTGCCGAGCCCGCGTTTCCCGAGCAGTTCATAGACCGGCCCGGCCGCCCCCTCCGCGAGGAACATGCCCTTGGGATCGGTCCAGCCATCGCCCTGAATGGCGCCAGCTCCAACGAACACCGGACGCGGTGCGCACAGAGCAATCAATTCATGCGAGTCGACGGGAATGTCGTTCCAGTGCAGTGGGCCGGCGTACTTGATGAAGTTCCCCGCCATCCAGTGATACTCGCCCGTACCCGCCACATTCTCGACAATCTCTCCAAAGTTGCGCCGATTCAGCTTCGCGCCACCCTCGCCCGACGAGCTGATGTATCCGATCGCGAACCGGGGATCGTAGGCCATGGCCACCAGTGCGGCCTTACCGTAGCGCGAATGACCCTCCACCCCTACCTGGTGCGCGTCCACGGACTTGTCTGTCGCAAAATAATCGAAAGCCCGGCTCGCGCCCCACCCCCAGGCCCGCAAAGCCCCCCAGTCGTCGGGTTTGCGCGGCTGCCCCTTGTTGCATAGGCCGATGATCCCCTGCGTGAGTCCCGCGCCGTTGTCTGCCTGAACGCTGGTAGGGATGTAGACCGCGTACCCCCAGCCCTTCGCCAGCACCTGCTGCTGCCAGGTCGGTCCCGGATAGACTGGCTGCGGCGGCAGGC
>JAFAMZ010000231.1 GCA_019232935.1 Silvibacterium sp. | reverse complement strand
ATGATCCTGATCAGCGGAACGCAGGGTGAGCCGATGAGCGCGCTGAGCCGCGCCGCCGTCGACAATCACAAGCACGCCCGCGTCTTGCCCGGAGACACCATCGTGCTCAGCTCGCGCGTGATCCCCGGCAACGAGAAGAGCATCTACCGCGTCATTGATCACCTCAGCCGCCGCGATGCGCACGTAATTTTCGACGACGGATCCTCAGGGCTCATCCACGTGAGCGGCCATGCCAGCCAGGAAGAGCAGCGCCTGATGATCAACCTGCTCAAGCCGAAGTTCTTCATCCCCATCCACGGCGATTACCGGCACCTGAAGAAACACGCCGACCTCGCGCATGGAACAGGCGTCATCGACCTTGCGCTTGTTCTCGAAAACGGAGACCTTCTCGAACTCGATCAGAACAATGCGCAGAAGACGGGAACGGTCACGGCAGGCCGCATTTGCATCGACTCAGGATCGACGGCCGATGTGGTCGAAGATCTGGTCATTCGTGACCGGCGGCACCTCTCGGAAGATGGCATTGTTCTCGCCATTCTCACCATCAACAAGCTGAGCGGAAAAGTTGAGCGGCACCCCGAACTGGTGACGCGCGGCTTTGTCGGAGCCGATGCCGATCTGCTCGATGCAGGGCGCCAGGTCGTCACCCAGACTCTTGAAAACTCCAGCGCCGAAGAAAAGGCCGACTACGGCGTCATCAAAGAGAAAATCCGCATCGACCTCAAGCGCTACATCCAGAAAAACACCAGCCGCCGGCCGCTGATCATGCCGGTGATCCTGGAAATCTAAATGTGGGGGATTGTGCCCCAAGTCAGGAGGGAACTTATGCGCATGCTCGCGATTTATGCGGCAGCTTTGACAGGTGCAGCATCGATACCGCTCCTGGCTCAAACCAGTTCTTCATGTCCTACCGCAGCAAGTCTGCCCGATCTGATGAAGGCCACCGACGACGCCATCAGCGGGCCTGGTAACAAAGACCGGACCTGCATGCGACAGCTCTTTACGCCCGAGGCGCGCCTTATCCCTTATTCGAAAGGTCAGGACGGCAAATGGACGCCGCGTGTCCTCAGCGTCGAGGACTGGATCGCGCGCGTTGCCCAGCGCGGTGACAAAATCTTCTACGAGCGCCAGGTCAAGTACTCCGCCGAACAGTACGGTCACATCGCGCATCTCTGGAGCTACTATGAAGTCCGCGAAACGCCGGACGGAAAGGCGCTTGCGAGGGGCATCAACAGCATGCAGGCCGTGTTCGATGGCAGCCAATGGAAGTTCATCGAAATTCTGTGGGAGCAGGAGACGCCCGAAGAGCCACTTCCGGCGAAATTTTTGCCGTGACGAATTCGCGTGCCTCTGAAACGTCCTCCACGGTCGCCAGGCCATAGATGTCACAAACTCGATTAGTTCTGCGCGGATCAGCATCGAACATCGTCCGGCTGGTACTGTCGACTCTGATTGCCTTCATCCTGCCGCCATTTCTGGTTCGCCACCTGCCCCAGGCCGAGTACAGCGCATGGGTCCTCATCATCCAGCTGAGCACCTATGTCAACCTGCTGGATTTTGGACTGCAGACTGCGATTGCCAAGTTTGTTGCCGAACATTACGCGACAGGCGACAGGGATGCAAACTACCGGCTGGTGAGCACTTCGGTAGTCGCCCTTTCGAGCGCCGCGTTGATTGGCTCAGCTGTCATCTGTGTCATGGTCTGGCGTGTGCCTCAACTCTTCCACCAGATGCCGCCGCCCCTTCTGCGCGACGTTCGTCTGGGCCTTCTTATGGTGGGGTTGTCTTCGGCGATTTCTCTTCCATTCAGTCCCTTTCTCGCTGTCTTTACGGGCTTACAGGAGTATGCCTATCCGACAGCTGTCACTTCCATCAGCAAGCTCGCATCCGCTGCCTCGTTGGTTATCCTGCTTCTCCTGCATGGAGATTTGGTAGAACTCGCGTCGGCGATTGCCGTCTGTAATCTGGCAACGGCAGTCGCTCAATGGGCGGTCTGGAGACGGTTTGCAAGAGAGCGCGTGGCATTCTCATTTCCGGCCTTTGACCGCGCATCGGCGGCAAAGCTCACTAAATTCGGCGGAGCGCTGGCGATCTGGACGATCGGAGGCCTTTGCGTCAGCGGGCTGGATATCGTAATCGTAGGCCACTTCGATTACGGCAACACCGGATTCTATGCCGTCGCAGCCAGCGCAGTGAATTTTCTGGTTACGATCGTCTCCAGTGTATTTGGGCCGTTGATTCCCGCGGTCTCTGCTTTGCAGTCAAAAAGGCTGCCCACGCAGATCGGTGAGATCGCAATTCGAACCACCCGCTACTGTACGTTGGTGCTTTCTGTTCTGGCTCTGCCGCTTTTCATTGGCGCGTTTCCATTATTGCGGCTCTGGGTCGGACCGCAATATGCAGCGCGCAGCGAGGTCTTTCTGCAGGTCCTTCTGGTGGGCAATCTTCTTCGACAGCTTTTTTATCCCTATTCCTTAGTGATCGTCGCTATTGGGAAGCAGCATGTGGCTACGATTGCCGCGGTCGCAGAAGGAGCGGTGAACCTCACCGCCAGCATGTTGCTGGCACGCAGAATGGGAGCGATCGGCGTGGCCTACGGCACCATCATCGGCTCGTTTGTCAGTGTTACGCTTCATCTTGGCGTAAGCATGGATTTGACAAAGGCGACGGTGGTGCTGGCAAGATCGCGCTTTGTGATACAGGGCCTTTTGCGGCCGCTCCTCTGCATCGTACCTGCTCTTTTTCTTTATCCTTTCTGGAGAAGGTCAGAGATAATCCCGGCCACTCCTATTGCACTTTTGAGCTGGCTGGTGCTGACTGTGGTGATCATCTGGGCGGTCGGATTGAACGACAGTGATCGCCAGCAAATAAGGAAAATGGCTTTTGGCTCAAAATAATGAAGGACTAAAATGTCGGCTACGTCTCTGATCACAGTCGAAGAGCTCCGCGCAGCACAGGGTCGGCTTCGCACCGTGGCGGCTCACACACCGCTCGTCCGGCTGGCCGAACCCGGCTTTGCAGGCGACGTTTACGTCAAGGCTGAGAGCCTCCAGCCCGTCGGCAGTTTCAAAATTCGCGGTGCCTACAATAAAATCTCGCAACTCTCTCCCTCTGAACGTTCTTGCGGTGTCATTACTTATTCGAGCGGAAACCACGCGCAGGCTGTCGCCTATGCGGCGCGAGCTCTCGGGGCGAAAGCCGTCATCGTGATGCCAGAAGATGCTCCCAAAATAAAGCGGCGCGCCACCGCCGCCCTGGGAGCCGAGATCGTCCCTGTGGGTCCTGCCAGCTCGGAGCGAAAGCAGAAGGCCGAAGAACTCCAGGCTGCGCATGGATACATCATGGTTCCTCCCTACGACGACCCTGCGATTATCGCCGGACAGGGGACCTGTGGCCTGGAGATTCTCGAAGATCTTGCCGAAGTTGACCTCGTGCTCTCACCGGTCAGCGGAGGCGGCCTGCTCAGCGGTATCGCAGCAGCCATCAAGCATCAGCGCCCCGAAGTCCGGGTCATCGGCATCGAACCCGAGCTGGCCGCAGACGCCCAGGAGAGCCTTCGCGCCGGCCATCTCGTCACCTGGCCGGCGGAGATGACCACCCGTACCATCGCGGATGGCCTTCGCACCCAGAGCCTCGGCGAACTCAATTTCCTGCACGTCCGCGCCTTCGTCGATGACATCCTTACCGTAACGGAAGAGGAAATCCGGGAGGCCATGCGGACACTCGTGCACTCTGCTCGCCTGACTCCTGAACCCAGCGGGGCTGTTACCACTGCGGCGATGCTGTTTCATCAGGACGAGTTGCTGCCTTATCGAAAAGCCGTGGCCGTGCTGAGCGGCGGCAATGTCGATCCGGAGCTGCTGAGGCAGCTGCTTTCAGCGTGAAATCCCAGTCGCATCTCCGCGCCCCGATACAATCGAGCCCATGCTGCGTAGCGTTCGAGCGACCCGATATGTGACTCCACTGCGCGAGGGTGGATCCTTGCCTGCCCTAGTCGAAGCCGACGATCTTGGGCTCTACGTCATCAAGTTTCGCGGCGCGGGACAAGGGACGCTGGCGCTGCTCGCCGAACTGGTCGCCGGTGAGATCGGCCGCGCGTTGGGCCTGCGCGTGCCGGAACTTGTTTTCATCGAAGTGGACGCCGCGCTGGGAAGAAACGAGCCTGACCAGGAGATTCGCGACCTTTTGAAAGCGAGCGTCGGGTTGAATCTGGCGCTCGATTATCTGCCCGGCTCGGTCATGTTCGATCCGGCGGCGGGGGATGATGCCACTCCAGAGCTGGCCTCGGCTGCCGTCTGGTTCGACGCCTTCGTGACCAACGTCGACCGCACACCCCGCAATCCCAATCTACTCAGATGGCATCGCGAGCTGTACTTTATCGATCATGGTGCGGCCCTCTACTTCCACCACAAGTGGCAGAAGGTGCAGGAGGCCGCGCTTTCACCCTTCGCCCCGATTCGCGAACATATTCTGCTGCCGTGGGCTACGGAGATCGAAGCGGCCGATGCCGAAGCTCACTGCCGCCTGAGCGAAAAGCTTTTCGAAGAAATTGCGAATACCTTGCCTGACGACTGGCTGCGGCCCGACCCGGGCGTTCCCGATCCGGTTGCCAAACGCGCGGCCTACAGGGATTACCTGAGCCGGCGGCTTGAGGCTTCGTCGATTTTCGCAAAGGAGGCCATCCGTGCCCGAGCAGAGCTCGTTTGATTACGCCGTCGTCCGGGTGGTTCCCCGCGTGGAGCGAGGAGAATTCATTAATGCCGGGGTGATCGTCTACTGCCTCGAACAGCGCTTTCTGGGCGCGCGCATTCATCTGGACGAACGAAGGCTGAAAGCTCTGTGGCCTGAGGCCGATATCGCTCTCATCCGGCGGCATCTCGAGGCAATTCCGAAAATCTGTGCCGGTCTTCCGTCGGCCGGGCCGATCGCCAGGCTGGGTCTGCGCGAACGCTTCCATTGGCTGGTTGCGCCCCGAAGTACCATCATTCAGATTTCTCCGGTTCACAGCGGCATCTGCGAGGAGCCGCAGAACATCCTGGACGAGCTCATGCAGTTATTTGCGTGAGCCGGGCCGCCGGGAAAGAGCAAAAAAACGGCCCCTCGGGTGAGGGGCCAATCTGCCTTGGTTCTCTCGTTGTGTGAGAGCTTGTTGCGGCCTTTCGTTATTGTTGTTGTCTGGCCGGTGGTTGCGACGCAGCACCCTGAGGGGAGGGCTGCGCGGTTGTTTGCTGCGTCGCGCCAATCGGCGAACCCGCACCGGAAGCAGTGGAGTTCAAGGCCGCCAAACTGTTTTGCAACAGGCTCACGCGTACTACGCTGCCGCGCGGAGCCGCTTCTGAATCTTCAATCCTGGCATTGCCCATCGCGACCTGGTGAATGCGATAGACCGGAATTTCGTTTTCGGCCAGATACCGGACCACGGCATCGGTCATGTGCTGAGAATTCTGGATGCCGGCCTGGCCGCGCGTTGAGGAGTAGCCCTCGATTTCCACGATGTAGCCTTTGCGCCCGCGCATCTGGGCTGCAATTTGATCCAGGGCGCTCTTCGCCTTGTCGTTCAGCGTTGTCTGCCCGGGACGGAAACGGATCTCAATGTCATTGACCTTTTGATATTGGTCCAGAGTCGAAACCGTTCCGTTCAGCTTGGCAGTCTGGGCGCTGGCCTGCTGCGCGGTCTGCTGCGCCTGGGTGGCCGTATTGTTGGCAGTGGATGCCGTTTGGCTGGCCTGATCGGCTGTCGATTGCGCCTGTCGTATGCCCGCTTGTGCCCTCGAATCTACATCCTTGATATCGTTGGCGTTCTTCGCCTGCAGCTGGTCGAGCTCATTCAATCGATCTTTGACCGGATCAAGCTGCCGCTTCACCCACTTCTTGCGGGCGAACGGATTCATGTGTCCCCAGAAGCCCTCGTTTGACTGGGTCGACAAAGGCTGCCCTGTCGCGTAAGTGCTGTTATCGCTGGAGTTGGTCGTGCTATTCGCCGATTGTGAGGGAGCGTTCGCCGAAGCTCCGGTTTGAACCTGTGCCGAACTGGACGAGTTGTTTTGGGCAAACGTGGGGTACCCGAGGCTCGCAGCAAGCAGCAGCGCCGAAATCGCCGGGGGTTTAGAGAATTTCTGCATATTCTTCATTCTTATTCCGCATTCCTTGGCATGATCTTGGACGAACATACGTTTGGAAGCTGCAGCAGCGTCCTGTCGACGGCTTGAGGATAAGCATGCCGTTTGCCAAACCCCGCATCTGCGGTCCCGGAAGCCTAAATCGTTTTAAATATAGGATTTCTGCGGGTATTCTTCATAATTGCCCCACTCTCGCAGCACGTAGAAAACTCCACCCTGCAGACAGGCTCGGCCGAACCGGGAAAATTTTGCTCAGATACGGTGACTTTTTGTGTAGACCTTGTTCGCCTTTACCTTGTGCCAGATAAGACCTGGGCAAGATGAGACACGGATTTGCGCAAACTTTGCTCCACCTGCTCGCGGCAACTGAATCCGTCCGCAATCACGACCGTTTCCGGACTAGCCGACCGGATTACCGGCAGTAGAACTCTTTCCGCAAGGGCCTGGGAGACCGCAAATTTTTCCTTCTCGAAGCCGAAAGGCCCTGCCATTCCGCAACAACCCGAATCAGGCACCCTCACCGTCGCTCCGCAACGCTCAAGGAGTGCCACTTCTGCCTTCATTTTCGTCTGCGACTTCACATGGCAGTGTCCATGGAGCAAAAAAGATTGCCCCTCCAAACTCACCGGCCGGAAATCTGGCGCTTGCCTGACCAGAAATTCGGCCAGCAGAAAGCTCTGTTCGCGCAGTCGCCTCGCCAGTGCGTTCTCCGGAAAGAAATTGACCAGTTCGTCGCGAAAAACACTCGCGCAGGACGGTTCGAGAAATACGATCGGCGTTCCAGCCTCAATTGCCGGTCCCATACTGGCCATCACCTCTTCAAGGTAAGATCTCGCCTCTTCAAGAAACCCGAAATCATAGAGCGGCCGCCCGCAGCAGACGTGACCCGCCGGCACGTACACCTCAAAACCAGCCCTCCCCAGCACCGCCTGCGCAGCTATTAGATTCTCCGGATGAAAATAATTGTTCCAGGTATCCGGCCATAGCAACACTGCCTGTCCCTGAGCTCTGTTCCCTGTTCCCTGAGCCCTGACCTGGCTCTGGAAACTCCTCGCCGCGAATTCGGGCAGTCTTCTCTGCGGCGCGATTCCAAGCACCGCCTTCAACACCCCGCTCACTCCCGGTATTTGCAGGGGGAGATTTGCAAGCTGGGCGGTCACTCCGGGGACAATGCTCGCCAGCCGCGCCCACTTATCCATGAAGCCGAATGCAAAATCGCGTAGATGCCGTCGATGTCCCTGGTAATAATGCGCGAGAAACTCCGCCTTATAGGTTGCCATATCGACGTTTACCGGGCACTCGCTCTTGCACGCTTTGCAGGACAGGCACAGATCGAGCGCTTCCTTCACGTCCTCACTTTGCCAGTCGCGATCGAGCACATTGCCCTCGAGCATCTCCCACAGCAGGTGGGCGCGCCCTCGCGTCGAATGCTTCTCCTCCTGTGTCACCATGTAGCTAGGACACATCGTGCCCAGCCCCTGCTTGCGGCACGCCCCCACCCCCACGCAACGCAGCGTCGCCTCTGATAGCGAACCTTGATCGTTCGGGAACCGGAAGAACGTCTCCTGCTTGTGCGATTCGTAGCCGGCGCCCAGGCGTAGATTTTCGGTCGCGTCGTACACATGTGCCGGATCGGAAATGTGCCCCGGATTCATTCGATTCTCCGGGTCCCATAGCGCCTTGAACTCCCGGAAAGCCTCCATCAGCTCGGGACCGAACATTTTTGGCAGCAGTACCGACCGCGCTTTGCCGTCCCCGTGTTCGCCGGATATCGAGCCTCCGTGTGCAATCACGATGTCCGCAGCCCGATCGATAAACTCGCGAAATTTGCGGATGCCCTCAGCGCTTTCAAGATCGAAGTTGATGCGCAGGTGCACGCAGCCTTGGCCGAAATGTCCGTACATCGGACTCCGATAGCCGTACTCGGCCATCAGCGCAAACAGCTGCCGCAGATACGATCCCAGTTTCTCCGGAGGAACCGCTGCGTCTTCCCAGCCCTCCCATCCATGCGGCTCGCCCGGCACGAAAACCGTGGCTCCCAGTGCCGACTCGCGCACAAACCAGATGCGTGCCGCGTCTGCCGTGGAATAAATCTTCGCCGAAGGCCGCGCCTTCAACCCTGAAGCGGCATCAACAAATTGCCGCGCCTGAGTATCTACTTCTTCATCGCTCGAAGCCCCAAACTCAACCAGCAGAAACGAATGCCCCGGAGGCAGCAAGGCGATATCGTCAAGCGCCAGCCCTTTGCGCTGCATGAAGCCGGTCAGCACCCGATCGATGCCTTCGAGCCCGATGGGATGAAATTCGAGGATGAACGGCACGTGGTCCGCCGCGATAAAGGCGTCCTCGAAGCCCACGACCACGAGCGTTCGACATGGTGGACTGTGCTTCAGCTCGAGCGTCGCCCGCAGAACCGTGACGCACGTGCCTTCACTTCCCACGAGCGCCCGTGCCACGTGAAATCCGTTCTCAGGCAACAGCTCGTCGAGGTTGTACCCTGAGACTCGCCGCGGAATCCGCGGGAACCGCTCGCGGATCAAGCGCTCGTATTTGTTACGAATTCGCGCGAGGCCGCCGTAAATCTGCGCCTGCCTTCCGCCGCCGGCTACGATCCGCTGCAACTCTTCCGCGCTTGTACGCCCCACTGTCATCCGCGTGCCGTCATAGAGCAGCACCTCGAGGGCGTGGATGTTATCCACTGTCTTGCCGCCCATCAGCGCATGCGTCCCGCAGGAGTTGTTGCCAATCATGCCGCCCAGCGTGCAGCGAGAGTGCGTCGCCGGGTCCGGCGCAAAGGTCAGATGATGCTCTTCGGCTGCCTCGCGCACGCGATCGAGCACTATGCCCGGCTCGACCACTGCCGTTCGCTCCGTCGGATCGAGAGACAGAATCGACCGCATATACTTCGAAAAATCCAGCACTACCGCGACGTTGCAGCACTGGCCTGAGAGGCTCGTCCCCGCCCCGCGCGACAGAATCGGCGCACCCAGCTGACGGCAGGCGGCAAAGGTTGCTTCTACATCGGCGATGTCCTTTGGAAGCACAACTCCAATCGGCACCTGCCGGTAGTTCGAGGCATCTGTGGCGTAGAGCGCGCGCGAACCGCGGTCGAAGCGCACCTCGCCGCGGATCTGACCCTGAAGCCGCGCCTCGAGCTCACGCAACGCGCTGAAGCTCTCATGTGGAGTCCGTCCATTGTCGAGGATCGGCAATTGCGCGCTCAATCGACTGAACCTCACGCCTCTTGTGGACGATAATCACTGGCCTGCGTCTGATCGGCGCGGCGCTCATGACCGACCGCATTGAGCAGCAGCGTTGCTCCGGCCGACACAAGAATATTCGCCACTAACGCGGGAATCGCGGCGTACACCGCATACGTATGCCCTGCAATCTGGAAGGGATAAACCGAACTCTTCAACTCGCGCGCGAGAGCAAGCCCCGTACCTGTAGCCATACCGGCCGCCCACCCCCACAGCAGCGCTCGGCCGTGAAACCACCGCGTAAACAGCCCGATCACCACAGCAGGGAAGAGTTGAGCGATCCATATTCCGCCGAGCAGTTGCAGCTCTATCGCGTACTGTGCCTTCACGAACAGCACGAAGGCGAGCGCCCCAAATTTCAGAAACAGAGACACGAGCTTGGCGTGCCGCGACTCTTCGGCCGGAGTCATCGGGGTGCGGCGCAGCACTCCGTACAGGTTGCGCGTGAAAAGGTTCGACGCCGCAATCGACATGATAGCCGCCGGGACAAGCGCGCCAATGCCGATCGCAGCCAAGCAGAATCCCGCAAACCAGCCTGGAAACATCTTCACAAACAGCAGCGGCACAGCGCTCGATGTGTCCGCCGTGTGGATACCCGCCGCAATTGCCATATATCCGAGCAGCGCAATGAGCGCCAGCAGCAGGTTGTAAGCCGGCATCATCGCGGCGTTGCGCCGGATCACCTTCCCGCTTCCGGCGCTCAGCACGCCCGTTGCCGTATGTGGATAAAGCACAATCGCGATCGCCGACCCGAATGCCAGCGTGCTGTAGCTGAGGTATTGTTGCGGCTTGAGAATAAGCGCAGCCGGAGGGTTATGTGCTGCCAGAGTGCTTCCCGCCGTGGCAAAAATATGGCTGTAGCCGCCGAGTTTCGCTGGCAAAATCGCGACCGCCGCCAGCACCATGACGTAGAGCATGATGTCCTTCACGATCGCGATGACCGCCGGCGCACGCAGGCCGCTCGAATAGGTGTACGCCGCCAGAATCACGAAGGCTGCAACCAGAGGCCACTCGCCATTGATGCCGAGCGCCGCAATCACCTCGCGCATGCCGACAAGTTGCAAGGCAATATATGGCATCGTTGCCAGGATGCCCGTCAGTGCCAGCGCAATTGACAGCGCTTTGCTGCCGTGCCTCCCGCGCGCAAAATCCGCCAGCGTAATGTAACCGTGGCGGTGACATACATGCCACAGCCGGGGCAACACCAGCATCATGTATGGATAAAGAAGGATGCAGTAGGGAATTGCGAAGAACCCAGGCGCACCCGTTCCATACAGTGCCGCAGGCACAGCTATTACGGTGTAGGCGGTGTAAAAATCCCCGCCGATCAGGAACCAGGTGATCATAGTTCCGAAACGCCGTCCGGCGAGTCCCCACTCCTCAAGGCTGTTCAGGTCGGCCCGCTTCCAGTTTGCAGCAAGAAATCCCGCAACGGTCACCAGCAAAAAACAGAAGCAGAAGACAACAATCGCAACAACGTGCGGATGGGAAGCCATGGTCAGATGGAGCCTATCTTAACAAGGGTGTAGGGCAGGGGTTTAGGAGTAGTTCGGTTGGTCGCGGATCTGATCTCTTTCGCGTGGCGAAAAGGTCCGCCCATGTCTTCTAAACCCTATAAGCTCACCGAAGCATTCCCGGGCTCGGCCACTCGTAGACCACTATTCCCAGATCGTTGAGCACCTGAATTGTGGTCTCAACATTTCGCCGCACCTGGATACGATCCGCCCTCGCCTGTACCGCGTCTTCCTCGACAGCCACCACCCGTCCGTAGGGCCAGGAATTTTCAGGTATCGAGGCCAGCGCTTCCGGCAAATCGGATAACCGTAATTCCAGTTCCCGCTTGCGCGCGTTCGGAGGATGCATGAGGTTGCCGGGCACCACATCGCTTTGTGGAGGCTCAGGATTCATTACCCGCATAGTCACCGTTTTCTTGCCCACGATCAGGAACGGGTTCCCCCAGCCTTCCTTCGTGTGAATCGCCATGTACCGGTTCTTCGCCGGCGGAGGAATCTGCTCCAGTTGCTGCCGCTCCGTGTCACGCTCGGCGATGGCGGCCTTCTTCTCCTGCGGTGTCGGCTTCGGCTCTGCGGGAGATCCTCCCCGATTGGAAGACGAGCAGGCGCCAAGCCCTGCCGCGAGGCAGAGGATGAGAGTGAATAACCAGAGCGTTTTCATGCTTTTCAGGTGCGGATGAGCGCCACGGTTAGCATATCAACTGGACGGCGCATTGAATCCAATAATAGTGAGACAGTTACTTACCTTGCCAACTAGGAACGCGCTTTTCCAGAAAAGCCTTTGTGCCCTCTGCCTTGTCCGCCGTACCACAGCACAGCCCGAAAAGCGCCGCCTCGTACTTGAGCGCCTCGTCGAGCGGCAGGTCATAGCCGGCATGCACCGCCTCCAGGCATTTTTCGATCGCCACTGGGCCCTGCGCCGCAATCGTTCTCGCAATCTGATCCGTGCGGGGCATCAGCTGATCGGGCGCAACGACCTCCTCGACCAACCCTATCCGCAGCGCCTCCGTCGCCGTGACCATTTCGCCCGTCAGGATCATCTTCAGCGCCGCACCCTTGCCCACCAGCCGCGAAAGCCGCTGCGACCCACCGTATCCCGGAATCAGCCCCAGTTTCACCTCCGGCTGGCCGAGCTTCGCTGCCTCGCTGGCAATTCGCAGCGTGCACGCCAGCGCCAGCTCGCATCCTCCGCCGAGCGCAAACCCGTTGATCGCCGCAATCGCCGGAACGCGAAGGTTTTCAATTCTGGAAAACAGCCGCTGCCCCCGCAATGCCAGCTGCTGTCCTTCGACGGCCGACACCTGCGCGAGTTCCTGAATGTCCGCTCCCGCCGCGAAGGCCTTCTCGCCGGCCCCCGTCAGGATCACAGCCCGGACTGAACCATCCGCTGCGATGGCATCAACCGCGGAATCCAGTTCCGCCAGCAACGCCTTGTTCAGCGCGTTCAACACCTTGGGACGGTTCAGCGTAACGACAGCCACGCCATCGCGGGATTCGATGAGGATGTTTTCGTAGACCATGGTGAACGGGTGAGAATAGCATGCCCAACCGCGCCGCTCAAAGGATCCTTGATTTCAAAATTCTTCCGGTATTACTCTTACTGGTAGGAGTAATACCGTGCAGATTACAAGCAAGGGCCAGGTTACAATCCCGCAGGAGATCCGAAACCGCCTGGGACTTCTACCGCATACAGAAGTCGAGTTCGAGATCGTCGGTGATCATGTCCGCATGCGCAAAGCGACACCTTTGACAGGAGTCGGCCCCAGAGGACGCCGCGCTGTCGAAGTGCTTCAAGGCACAGCAGATTTGCGCATGAGCACCGATGAGCTTATGGAACTGCTGCGAGGCGAAGATCGTCCTCGCCGGAAACGCAAATAGTGTTCGCCAACCTGAAAGCGCGTCTCAGGAACTGCCGCGGCGTCCTGGTCGACAGCAATGTTCTGTTTGACCTTGCGATGAGCGATCCGAAATGGTCAGCATGGTCGTCGCAGGCGATCGCCGGTTGCCGGGAGAACTCCGAGCTGTTCATCAATCCGATAATCTACTCGGAGGTTTCCGTTAGCTTTGCGACAATCGAGGCGCTTGATGCCGCGCTTCCTCCCGAGGTCTATCACCGTCAATCCCTTCCTTGGGAAGCGGGTTTCCTCGCCGGGAAGTGCTACCTCGCGTACCGACGCCGTGGCGGCACACGAACCGCACCACTGCCCGATTTTTATATCGGCGCGCACGCCGCTGTGAGAAATCTCGCACTCCTCACCAGGGATGCAGCCCGATATCAGACCTATTTCCCAGGTCTGGAAATAATCCATCCCGGGAAGCAGTGAAAGAAGCCGCTGCAGCACCATTCGGGAGCCGCTTATCCTCTTCCCATGCCCAACCGCCTTCCCGCCCTCGCCTGCCTTCTCCTCCTCGCCCTCCCCACCGCCGCTCATTTCACCGGACATGCCCACGCTGCTCAACGTTCGACCCTCGAAGGCGATACCGCCCACCCAGCTCACGCCCATGGATGGGTCGACACACGCCTATACTTCGGACTGGGCCCTGTCGAACCGGGCTCAAGCAAATCCGGGAATCAGCACACTGAGGCCCGCGTCACCGACCCAGAATGGCTCGCCTTTCTGGACAAGGAAGTCACGCCGCGCTTTCCCGCCGGACTCAGCGTGATCGACTGCTACGGACAGTGGCAGGGCAAAGAAATGGCCGCGCCTGTGCGCCTCCGCACCAAGATCCTGATCATCGACTATCCCGACACCCCCGCGAACCGCGCCAAAATCGATGCCATCCGCGTCGCCTGGAAGAAACGTACCGGCGACCAGTCGGTCATGACCGTTATTCAGCCGGCTCAGGTTTCGTTCTGAGAATCAGTTCTTGTTTTAGGAGTTAGGCCGCGCACGCGCAATCGCGTCCAGAACGCCGTTCAGGAAGTTGATCGATTCCGGCCCCGAGTAGCGCCGCGCAATCTCCAGCGCCTCGTTGATTACAATCGGCGCCGGGGTTCCCGGAAATCCGACCAGCTCGGCTACAGCGGCGCGCAGCAGGTTACGGTCGACAGCCGCCATGCGCGCGAGTTTCCAGTTGGCCGAGTGCTCTTCGATCAGCGCGTCGATCTCCGCTTCGCGCGCTGTCGCAATCCGAAAGATGTCTTCGGTAAAGGCCCGAGTGTCGTCCTCGATGTCTTCGCGCGCCTGCCAGAAGGTCTTCCGCACCTCATCAGGACTCTGCTTGCCCACATCGGCCTGAAAGAGCATCTGCATCGCGAGCTCCCGGCTCTTGCGCCGCTTGCCGACCACGCTCACTGACCTACTTCGACTTTCTCAGCCGGCGGCGCCCCGAGCTTGCGGTGTAGCGAGACCATCTCGATTGCGGCCGATGCCGCCTCGAACCCCTTGTTTCCCGACTTCAGCCCCGCCCGGTCGAGTGCCTGCTCCAATGTCTCGCAGGTCAGCACGCCAAAGGCATGCGGAATCCCCGTCTCCTGCTGCGATTGCCCGATGCCCCGTGAAACCTCGTTGTAAATCGCCTCATAATGCGCTGTCTCCCCGCGCAGCAGGACCCCCAGCGTGATCACCGCATCGACAAGCTTTGTCTCAGCGATCTTGCGTGCCGCGGACGGGATCTCCCATGCGCCCGGAACCCGAATTATGTGAACCTCGTCCTTCCTCGCCCCGCTGCGATAGAGGCAATCCAGTGCGCCCTCGAGCAGCCGGTCGGTGATCACCGCATTCCAGCGGGCCACCACAATGGCGAACTTCATTCCCTCGGCCGAAAGATCCCCGGCAAGCGCCATAGGTTTGCCGTGCAGCGGCTCCATCCACTCCCAGAAGGCATACGAGACGCCCGCAACAGGCTCAACGCTGAAGACGCGGGACCTCCATTGGGTTTCGGCGGTCGGCGAAATACGTTTCGCAGCCTCTGCCTTGTTCAGATGTGCCGCCAGCCAGCGCTCCACCACCTGGCGCACTGAATCGAGCTGCGTCACCTCGATAAATGTATCGGTCTCCCCGCGCTGCATGCCGTCTACGAATTCCAGATTACCGAGAGGCGCCACAAACGGCCGTCCCCGGCTCTTGTCATCCTCCCAGCTCCTGCCCTCCTCAAATCCCAGCGCGGAAAAGAAGCTCACCAGAGCGTCGTAAATTACCGGTGAGCTCGCCGGGCGTACCAGCGTAATGCCCTTTATCATGTCCTTGAGCTTATCAGGGTAGGATCAGTCGCTTTTGCAGCGGCTGCGCTGATGTATCTGCCGCGCGAACCCACCGATAATCGCAAAACCTGCCACCTGCGCACCAGGACCTGCATCCGAGCTGAATAGACGGCCTATTTAGTTTTCCCAGTAAACTTAAGATGTTTTCCAAGCACAAAAAATTATAAAATCCAGATTCTAAACAGTTTAAATTATGACAAAAAAGCACTCACATTTTCTGCATCGTCTGTGCTATAGTGTCATCAGATGTTGTGAACGCCGATTCCGAATCGGCCATTTCAACCAATGGAAACTCGGAGGTATTTATGGCTATCACTCGTTGGGACCCATTCCGCGACGTCATGACACTGCAGAACCGTCTCAACTCCATCTTTCAGGACTTCAACCGGACCCAGGGCGACGGCGACGTGGTGTCGGCGGCTGCCTTCGTCCCTCCGGTGGACATCTATGAGGACGAGCACAAAATTGTTCTCAAACTAGAAGTCCCCGGCCTGAAGCTGGAAGATCTTGACATCCAGATTGAGAACAACTCCCTCACTGTGCGTGGCGAGCGCAAGTTCGAGAAGGAAGAAAAGGAAGAGAACTTCCACCGGATCGAGCGCCGCTATGGCAGCTTCTTCCGCTCCTTCACGGTGCCGAATACCGTCAACACCGAGAATGTGAAGGCCAGCTACGATGCCGGCGTACTTCGCATCGAGCTAGAGAAGCGCGCCGAAGCCAAGCCGAAGCAGATCAAGGTGCAGGTGGGCTCCGGAGCAGGAAGCACTCCCAAGCAGGTCGAGGGAGTCACTGGGGGGAAGGCCGGCGAGTCCAAGACGGCTGCGTAACCTGTGAACCGTTGCATGTCGTTAGTCCCCGGCACTCCAGAGCGCCGGGGACTTCCCTTTTAACAGGTGGACGTGCGAATCGCGTCCTGGAAAAAACAGTTTTCTGACAACTGAGAACGGAAGGCTGAGAACTAACGCTATGGCAATTCGTTGGGAAAAATTCACGGTCAAGTCGCAGGAGGCAGTTCAGGCCGCAAGCCAGCTCGCCACCGAGAACGGCAATCCAGAGATCCTCCCCTTGCACCTGCTCTCGGCGCTGATCGACGACCGTGACGGCATCATCGTGCCCGTCCTCGAAAAAGTCGGAGTGCCCTCCGCACAGCTCCGCACCAAAATCGAGGAGGCTATCGGGAAGCTGCCCAAGGTCAGTGGCGGCGGACAGCCTACCGCATCCACCGTACTCAATAAAGTCTTCGAACGCGCCTTCAAAGAAGCTGACCAGTTTAAGGACGAATTCGTCTCGACCGAGCATCTTCTCCTCGCTCTCGCCGAGCAGAAAAACGACGGCGCGCAGCTTCTGCTGGCTTCCTTCGGAGCTACCCACGACGCCATCCTCAAGAGCCTGACTTCTGTTCGCGGCACCCAGCGTGTGACTGACCAGAATCCCGAGGCCAAGTATCAGGCGCTTGAAAAATACGCCAAGGACCTCACCGAACTCGCCCGCAAGGGCAAGCTCGATCCGGTGATCGGCCGCGACGAGGAGATTCGCCGCGTCATTCAGGTGCTCTCACGCCGCACTAAGAACAATCCCGTCCTCATCGGCGAGCCCGGCGTCGGCAAGACGGCCATCGTAGAGGGCCTCGCTCGCCGTATCATCCACGGCGATGTGCCGGAGATCCTGCGTAACAAGCGCGTTATCGCTCTCGACCTTGGATCGATGCTGGCCGGCGCCAAGTATCGCGGCGAATTCGAAGACCGCCTCAAAGCCATCCTCAAGGAGATCGAGGACTCGAACGGCCAGATCATCCTTTTCATCGACGAGTTGCACACCCTGGTCGGCGCAGGAGCCGCCGAAGGCGCAATCGATGCCTCAAACATGCTTAAGCCGGCTCTGGCGCGCGGCGAGCTGCGAGCCATCGGCGCTACCACTCTGAACGAATATCGCAAATACATCGAGAAGGACGCCGCTCTCGAGCGCCGGTTTCAGATCGTCTTTGTCGGCGAGCCGAACGTTGAGGACACCATTGCGATCCTGCGCGGCCTCAAGGAGCGTTACGAGGCCCACCACCACGTCCGCATCAAGGACTCGGCCATTGTTGCCGCCGCTACCTTGTCGCACCGCTACATCTCCGACCGCTTCCTGCCCGACAAGGCCATCGACCTCGTCGACGAAGCCGCCGCATCACTTGCAATCCAGATTGGCTCCGTCCCAACCGAGATCGATCAGATCGAGCGCGAGATCACTTCTCTCGAAATCGAGCGCACTGCTCTCAAGCGCGAAAGCGACCGCGCCTCCAAGGAGCGCCTCGATGAGGTTGACCGCCTGGTTGCCGCCCGGAAAGAAGAAGCCGTCGGGTTGCGCGCGCGATGGCAGAAAGAACGAGAGGCCATCACCCGCATCAGCGATCTCAAGAAAAAGCTCGAAGACCTGCGTTTCGAGGCCGAGGAGCAGACCCGCCGCGGAAATCTCGAACGATCGGCGCAGATCCAGTACGGCGAGCTACCAAAACTCGAAGCTGAGTTAAAGAAACTTACCGGCCAGCAGGACTCCGACCACGGCCCGCGCATGCTCAAGGAAGAAGTCGACGAGGAAGACGTCGCTCGCATCGTCAGCAAGTGGACCGGGATTCCCGTCTCCAAGATGCTCGAGGGCGAAGTCAAGAAGCTCGTTGAGATGGAGAATCGCCTTCGCGAACGTGTTATCGGCCAGGATGAAGCTCTGAAGACGGTCGCCAACGCGATCCGCCGCTCGCGCGCCGGACTTAGCGATCCGAAGAAGCCCATCGGTTCTTTCATCTTTCTTGGGCCCACTGGCGTCGGCAAGACTGAGACTGCCCGCGCTCTCGCTGAATTTCTCTTCGACGACGAGCAGGCCATGGTACGGATCGATATGTCTGAGTACATGGAGAAGCATGCCGTTGCCCGCCTGATAGGCGCACCTCCCGGATACATCGGCTATGACGAAGGCGGACAGCTCACCGAGGCCGTGCGCCGCCGTCCCTACTCGGTTGTGCTATTCGATGAGATAGAGAAGGCCCATCCGGATGTTTTTAACGTGCTGCTGCAGGTGCTCGACGACGGGCGTCTCACCGATTCGAAGGGCCGCACAGTCGACTTCAAGAACACGGTGCTGATCATGACTTCGAACCTGGGGTCCCAGCACCTCAACGCCGACTCGCTTACGACCGAGGCCGCCTTCGACCGCGCCCGCGAGCAGGTGATGGATGTACTCCGGCAGAGCTTCCGTCCCGAATTCCTCAACCGCGTCGATGATATTGTGATCTTCCGCCCACTTGGTGAAGAGCAGTTGTCGCACATTATCGATCTGCGGCTCAAAGACCTCGAACGCCTGCTGGCCGATCGCGACATAACAATCGAGCTGACATCCGAGGCAAAACATCAGCTCATGCTGACCGGCTACGACCGTGCCTACGGCGCGCGTCCATTGAAGCGAGCCATTCAGCGGCTCATTCAGGACCCTCTGGCCATCAAGATCCTCGACGGCGAGGTCCTGCGCGGCGATCACGTCAAAATCGACGCGGATCCGTTGAACAACCAGCTAAAGTTCGAGGTGGAAGTCGCCGGCCGCGAGGTCAGGGTCTAATCATCCCAGACACGAAAAGGCCCCGCCAACCTTTGTCTCGCGGGGCCTTTCTTCTTGTTAGCCGCCTCATGGGACCGTAATGACAACCTTGCCGATCTGCTGGTTGGATTCCAGATACCGGTACGCCTCGGCAGACTGTTCGAAGGGAAAGGTCTTTGCGATCTTCGGTACGAAGCGCCCGTCCGCCAGCCGCGAGTAGACATATTCCTTGGCATCTTCCAATAGGGCCGGTTTGCCTGTGATCTCCCACAGCGTGTACCCGCGCATGGTCAGCCCCTTGCCCAGCGCCGGACGCAGCGGGAAAGGCGTTGGCTCAAGAGACAGCGCGCCATATTCGAAGATGATTCCACCGTAGGCTGCGGCCTGGGCGAGTTTCTCTACAAACAACCCGGCGACGGGATCGAAAGTCACTCGCGCGCCTCTGCCTTCGGTAATTTCCTTGACCCTGGCCGCAAGGTCCTCCTCGTCGCTGGCTATGACATGTTTCGCGCCGAGCGACATAAGCTCATCCCGCTTTGCTGAGCTGCGCGTTGTCGCTATCGGAATCGCTCCGAGGTCATTTACGATCTGGATGGCAGCAAGCCCGACGCTGCTTGACGCCGCGGTTATGATCACGAAATCTCCGGCGGTTACTTTTCCGATCTCCACCAGCGCTCCGTAGGCCGTCAGGTACTGCATCCAGATTGCCGACGCCTGAATCGGGGTGAGGCTTGCCGGATATTCCCCTAGCGCATGGACCGGTGCAATCACCTCCTCGCCCAGCATCCCGTATTCATTCATCGAAAATGCCGGGATTGTCGCCGCCGGCTTTCCGATCCAGTCCGGATCAACCCCCGGACCCACCTCCTCGACAACGCCGGCCGCCTCGTATCCCAGCCCCGATGGGGGCTTCGGCTGTTCCAGATACATGCCCCGGCAGAACAACGCCTCAGCCCGATTCAGCCCCACCGCCTGCACTCGCAGTTTTACTTCGCCTTTCTTCAGGTCCCTCAGCGGGACCTCCTCGATTTTCAGGTTCTCCGGTCCGCCAAGTTCGTGAAAGCGAACAATTCTCGCCATGCCCCTCCTCCGTGACCCATTGGACGCATGAGACGGGCGAATCGATTCACGCTGCCGTTATCCCAGCTGGTCACGCCATGTGCTGCATTCAGACAATGAAATTCTCAGTGTTATATTCGGACGAGCGAACCCAGATCGCCGTCCATAAGTTCCATAATGGCGAATCGCGAAGCTGCTCGGATCATTTATTGGCCAATCGCAACAGTACACAGCCTCACCCATCCCCCTTACCAGAGGTGTAGTACATGAGTTTCATCGACAGAATGGTGCGGGTCGCAGCCTGGCCCGTTCCGCTGAGGTCGGTTCTTTTTCGCAAGTTCATCACCCGATATCCGGTCGGCTCTTACCAGGCTCGTCTGTCCATGAATGCTGTCGACCGGCCCCATTATGGATGGTGCGTCTATCACGCCGCCCGTGAGGCGCGGGCTCTTGGCTACAAAGCCATGACCGCCATCGAATTCGGTGTAGCGGGAGGCAATGGCCTGGTCTGTCTCTCCCGCCACAAAGAAGAAGTCCAGAAGGACCTCGGAATCGAAATCCTGGTCGTCGGTTTTGATACCGGAGCCGGGCTTCCCGCCAGCCAGGATTCTC
>JAFAMZ010000029.1 GCA_019232935.1 Silvibacterium sp. | reverse complement strand
ACTGCTTCCGCTGGCTCACTGCTTTGGCTGGCCCGGACCGGTAAGTCCCTGCGGCCAGACGTCGGAGTTCGGCTCGGGCGGCGGCATGGGCGGAGCGTCTGGAGGTAGGTAGCTATGCTGGATCATCCAGTTGCGCGCCAGTCCCGGCCACGTCGAGAGCGGCATAATCGATCCGCACAGCCCGCAACCGTGATCCCGGTATTCATAGATGTGCAGCTCGGCCGGTACGTGCGCGCGCACAAGGGCTTGATAGAACTCGAGCGAGTTTTCGATCGGTACGGTAGGGTCCTTTTCAGTCGCCCAAAGGAACGTCGGCGGCGTCTGCGCGTTTACGGCGAACTGGTTCGAATATTCATGCGCCAGCGCGGGATCAGGGTTGTGGCCGAGGAGATTTTTGCGCGAGCCGGTATGCGCGATGGATCCCTCCATGCTGATGACCGGATATTCCAGCACCATGAAGTTGGGTT
The DNA here is from genome assembly GCA_019232935.1 of Silvibacterium sp. Classification (GTDB taxonomy): domain Bacteria; phylum Acidobacteriota; class Terriglobia; order Terriglobales; family Acidobacteriaceae; genus Silvibacterium. The sequence continues at coordinate 3,339 of JAFAMZ010000029.1, read as the reverse complement.
TGCAGGACACGGAGTCAAGAGGGTCTGGCGATCCGACAGTAGCATTTGCTACCGCGGGAGTTACAGGTTCACAATGTGTTCCCAGCGACGATGCCAGGTGCCCTCCAGCGGACGATCCCCAGACGCCGAGGCGGTTGGGATCGATGCCGTACTCGGCCGCGTTGGCGCGGATGAGCCGCATCGCGCGCCGTCCGTCATCGATCTCGATCGGGTAGTGATACGGTGCGACACGATAATCGAGCACAAATGCGGCCATCCCCTGCGCGTTCAACCACGTGGCGATCTGGAACCCTTCGTGGCCCATTGCGACGTTCTCATATCCCCCGCCCGGAATGACGAGAATGGCGGTGCTCGTCGAACGCTTCTGGGGCAGGAAGGCATACATGCGCGGCTTGTCGACTTCAGTCGTGCCGAGCGCGCCGGGGACTCCATTCGGATACAAAAAGATCGGTGGCGGGATTGCAGAGCCGGCCTGCGCATGGAGAATTTGGCTCGAAGCAGGAACGAGCAGAAGGCAGAGCTTAGCGAGCAGGCGTTTCATCACTGGCAGTATAGCGGTGCGGCTTCGGGCCCCGGTCCAACAGGAGCGCGGCTCCGGCAAGCACGGTCGCGATCGATAGCGCGAACGACAAGGCGGGATACACCAGATCGGCGCGCCAGAGGCTCAGAACTGCGCTGGCAACACCGAACGCGAACAGCGCAGCCCCAGCGAGTTCGCCGTTGCGACGCCGGCGAGGCACCCACCAGATCAGCAGCGCACAGATCAGAAACCAAACCGCCGCTTGATAAAGTTGCACCGGGTGCAGCGGAACACCAATCGGCGTGTGATACCACAGCGCGGCGAGGCGGCTCGTATACGTAACGGTCCATGGCACACTCGAAGGCGTGCCGAAGCCGACCCCTGCGACAAATGCCCCGACACGATTGATAGCAAGCGCCAGCGCCGCAGCCGGCGCGATTGCGTCGGCAACACTGAGCACCGACAGGCCTTCAGCAAGCGCATAAAGAGCCCCGGCCCCGATACCGAGCGCCACACTCACCGGTGCGATCCATCCATCCCGCAGCGTAGCGAGGCCAAGCACCCAGAACGGATGCTGCCGGAAGACATCGAAATGCGCGAGCACCACAAGCAGGCGCGCTCCGACCAGCGTAGTGAGGATCGCCGCAATCAAAAGAGTCCATACCTTGTTCGCATCGAGCAAAAGGCGCCGGGCAAAGTACATCGCCGCAATAAGGCCCGCGACCAGCGCAAGTGCGGTGAGTGCTCCGTAAGTGGGAATCGCAATATGTCCGAACTGAACGAGACGAGGGTGCACTGCCTGTATCAGGCGCGGTCCGAATCGCGCCCCGAACGGTGAGAGGATCCGCGGCGGGCGTCGCGCCTCACCTTCGCCAGGCCGCCGAAGAGCAGAGCGAGCGCCAGGCCGATACACAGCCCTTCAGCGAAGTCGCCGTTATCGCCCCCCAGATTCACAACAAAACGCAGGATCAACCCGAGCGCAAGCGAAGCCACGCCGGCCGATAGAAACCACCATTCTGCAGAAATCTTTTTCATGACCCGGATCGTTGTTGCGGCGGACGCGAGACTTGCAGAAGTAAAGACCGACCCGCTGGGCCGTGAGGTGGCGCGCCGGTGAACCCGTCCTAAGACGGTGGGAACTCTCCGCGGCTCTTTAGGCATTCCGGACTGGCGGACACTGCACACCGAGCCGATTTGTCGAGTCGAGCTCCCTGTTCGATGAATGTAGGTTCAACCAGCGTTGACCACCCGCACCTGCTTTGCAGGCCGGTCTCTGAACTGGATGCTAACGGGCATGCCGCCTGAATGCAAGTTCGCGCAGCCAGGAATTACAAGCACTTCCCGGCTTGACACATAAACGCTTCGAATGCATATAAAGCGGCCATCGTCGCGATCTAAGCCGCCCCGCCGAGCATCTCCACCAGCCCCACCTCGTCCAGCACCTTTACGCCTAGCTCGCGCGCCTTGTCCAGCTTTGAGCCCGCATCTTCTCCCGCCACCACGTAATCCGTCTTCTTGCTCACCGATCCCGAGACGCGCCCGCCCGCGGCCTCGATCTTTGCCTTTGCGTCTTCGCGCGTCAGATTCGGCAGCGTACCCGTCAGTACAAACGTCAGCCCTTCGAGCTGCGACGACCTCTTCCGCTTCTCCGCCGTAAACGTCAGGCCCGCAGCGCGCAGCTTCTCGATCAATGCGCGGTTCTTTTCCTCATCGAAAAATTCCCGGATCGCCTGCGCCACCCTCGGACCAACCTCGTTCACGCGCTCCAGCTCTTCGGCCGATGCCGCCATGAGCGCGTCCATTGATCCGAATTCCTCGGCAAGCAACTGCGCCGTCCGCTCGCCGACAAAGCGAATGCCCAGCCCGAACAGCACTCGGTTCAGGGGAGCGAGCTTCGACTTCTCAATCTCTGCCAGCAAAGAATCTGCCGTCTTCTTGCCGATGCGCTCCAGGGAGAGCAACTGCTCTTCCGTCAGTGAATACATGTCCGCGATGCTCTTCACCAGCCCGCGGTCGAGCAGCTGCTGCACGACTGCTTCGCCAAGACCCTCGATGTTCATCACCTTGCGCGCGGAGAAATGCAGCAGGCTCTCGATCAGCCGCGCCGGACAATCCGCGTTCACGCAGCGATAATCGACCTCGCCCTCCGTCTTCACGATCTCGCTGCCGCACACCGGACAATGCGTCGGAAACCCGTACTTTCTGTCGCCGCGCGGATGCTCCTTATCGTCGACGACCTCGACAACCTTTGGAATCACGTCGCCGCCGCGCTCGACCTTCACGTAATCGCCGATCAGCAAGCCCAGCCGCTCGATCTCGTCGGCGTTGTGCAGTGTCGCCCGGCTCACGGTCGTGCCACCGATAAAAGTTGGTGTGAGCCATGCCACCGGAGTCAGCTTGCCCGTGCGCCCCACCTGTACCTTGATGTCCTCGACCTTCGTGATGCCCGCGCGCGCCGTGAACTTGTAGGCCACGGCCCACCGCGGAGCCTTCCCCGTGTATCCCAAGCGCCGCTGCACCTCCGCGGAATCGATCTTGATGACCACCCCGTCGATTTCGTAACCGAGATCGGCACGTTTCTCCTCGGCGCGATTCACGAACGCCATTACCTTGTCGATGTCCTTGATCGCTTCGCGGTGCGGATTCACGCGGAACCCCGCCGTCGCCAGCGCCTCCAGCGCCTCCGACTGCTCCTCGAACAGATTCAGGCCCGCCTCATTCAGCGCAAAGTATCCGTAGAAATCCAGCCTACGTCGCGCCACAATGTTCGGCTCCATCGTGCGAATCGTCCCCGCCGCCGCATTGCGCGGATTCACCGC
>JAFAMZ010000105.1 GCA_019232935.1 Silvibacterium sp. | reverse complement strand
GAAATTGGCCGCTTCTTTTTCCGTCGGAACGTAGATGGTACCGGTAAATTCCGGATACAGCTGGCGGAGACTTCTCGCGGCGTCGCCTCCGAACGTGTTCGGCCCGCCGAGCGCAAGGAGTTTCAGATTCTCCCGCTTCATCTTTCTTCTTTCCTTGGTTCAACTCGTCCACGCCGGCATTTCAGTTCGAACAAGGCGCCAGAACACCGCCATCGGCGCGCAAGCCGAACCATGTCGACGCAAGCAACCTTCGCGCCTTCAAAAGCGATCTCAGGCGCTATCTTGGCGTCGGACCCAAGAGAGCGCTCGGCGGGCCCTCCCATGGCGCCTGGTCCCGCTATGCTTCGCGGAATGTCGCAAACACCTTGTTTGAGTTCATAACGCTGCTCTCGATGTACTTAGCGTAGTCCGGCTTCCGCTTGAGCTCCGCCATTGCACCGATCATGCAATACCAGTTCAGCATCTCGTGCTGACCGCTGTCTTCGACCTCCGCCAACGAGCGCTTGCGCCATGTCTCGTAGTCGCCAACCTTCAGCGCCTCGAACAGCGCCAGGTCCGCTTCGTGATCCGGATAGAGATGGTAGGTCTTCTCGGTCAGAAACGCGTGCGACCAGCTTGAAGTCGCGATAATCGCGGTCCGCCAGGGGCTGGCCGACATCGTACGGGCAATCGCAACGCCCAAATCGAAGCATCGGGCCGGCGACGGCGACGGCGGATCCAGCTGCTCCTCCGTGAGCGTCTCGCCGACCTTCCCAAGATAACCCGAGTAATGGACGAGGGTGCGTCCATAGCAGTTCACCACAACGGGAATGAGCGGGTAGGGAAAGCCTTTCCGATCCCAATCCATGTACATGACGGTGTTACGGAAGGCATGTCCCGCAGGCGTGTGAAGCGGGCGATAGGCATACGCGACGTCGAAGGACTGCTCCAACAGACCCTTGGCCAGGTATTTTCCCGCCGCCTTGTGTCCCGGAACCGTGAAGAGCTTGTCCGCGGGCTCGTTCCAGTAGTTGTTCGGGGCCTTCTCCCAGGGTTTAAATTCGATTTTTTCGTAGGCCAGCACGGAGAACGGCGGAACGATATCGTCCTTGAAGTTCTCGAAGTGGTCGTCGCCGAATGCAATCACCGCATCGGGATTGAAGGCGTCGAGCGCAGCCCGGATCTTGCGGAGCTCGATAGCGATTTCGGCCTGATGCTCGCGCGCGTGCGTTGCCCCTTCATCCTGGCCCCATTCCTTACGCATACGGGCCGGCCAGTTCGCCGGATCCCGCAAATGCGCAGGCAGACCGGGGTCCTTCAGCGTGGTCATCAGAGAGCGGGGCCTGATGCCCTCGCCTGCACCAAGAGGCGGCTGATGCGTAATGCCGAGTCCTAGGATTTCCGCCAAGATACGAACTCCCAACTAGAGGATAATGCTCACGGCACCCTGGTCTCGAAGCGTTTCGAGATCTAGGGTCGCGCGACGGTGGCGGATCATGATGTTGCCGTCCTGCCGGGTCAGGCGGTAGCGGTACTGACCGACATACGGCTCTTTGTTCGCGCCCTTGAAGCGATAAATCACGAAGCAGGCCTCGACGACAGCGTCGCCGTCGGTCACATCCACGATCCGCACGTTTGTGACGACGTGACGCGTGCGCGAGCGGGGGACTTCGCGGTGCGCCATCTGGCTCTTGAGCTTGCGTACGCGCCCTTCCAACCGAAGGTGGTTATCGTCGATGAAGACCATGTCGCGCGCCGGATCACCATCAGGCCGATCGGTCGTCGGAACGACGTAGGTGCAATCCTCAGTGAACAACTTGAACCAGTCATCAAGCTTCCACTCGTCGAGGTACGCCATCTCCGCGTAGAGGAAGTCCTCTACTTCAGCGCGCTGCCATTGCGTCTGATTGCTCATTGCAGCCTCACGCCTCCAGATTGATCAACAGCGAATTGCCCGCTCCACGATCAATATCGTCGGTGAAAGCGTTCTTTGGATCGCCCTTCAACCAGGCGTGCCATTGACGCCAGAACGAACGCATCTGAAGCTCATCATTCATCTGCGCCGGACGCTTCATGCCGCGGGAAATATCAGACCACTCGACTTCCCGGGCCGCGAATCCGCGCTGACACTGTTCGAGCGCCTCCGCATCATCCGGCGTAGCTAACCCGCCCGGCCCTAAGAAGGCTAGCGAGTACTCCATTCGAGCGTCGAAGAGATCCTGCTGTTCGTTGCGCGGCACGAGGTCCCATTGCACCACGTCAATCATATCGGGCGCAACCGGCCAGATTTGACGGAAGCGGAAGCCGGTTTGCGAATCCTGAAAGAGGAAATTTGGAAATATACAGATAGTACGTGAGACCTCACTCATTTGGCGCGCGCGCTGCTCGCCGAACTTGGCGATCAGTTCCGACTTGACGCGCAACACCTCCCGCCTCGTTTCTTCCGGCCACAAAGGACTCGGATTGGCGATCGCCCGCCCCTCAGCGCGATACAAGAAGCCGCCATGCCCGTTCTTCGTGGCGTACGCCCGCGTACGCTTCAAGGAAGAGGAATCTCGCGCGTCGCTTCCTGTCGGATTGGGATTTTGAACGCTGGCCTTCTTCTGACGCCACATCAAATAGTCGATGTACGTTTGGTGAACCGACGGCAGGTGATACCCGTCGTAGCTATTCTCAATCAAGATCTTCCAGTTGGCCTTGATGGAGTATTTGGCAGTGCCGGAGAGGATGCGCCAACCTCCCAGGACCTCGGCAGAATCCATCGTGAGATCGATGAGCTCGCGAACGGGTGAAATATAGGACTCAAGGCTCTCTGCACCAGAGTCGTAGTTGACGAAATACATTCCGCGATAGTGCTCGACGCGCGGCGGCGATTTAAGGTTCAGCGCAGCCTTATTGAAGTTGTCCCCATAGCCCTCCTGGTCCGAGACACCAGCCAACTCACCCTTGTTGTTAAAGCGCCATGCATGATAAATGCAGGTGAAACCGGTGGCTTGACCCTCGTCTTGCTGACACACACTGGCGCCGCGATGCGTGCAGCTGTTGTATAAGACACGAATTTGACCGTCGCTTCCGCGGATGAAGATCAAAGGACGGTCAGCGACAGTGCGACGGCGATACTCGCCGGGCTTTTGGACTTCACTCTCGTGCCCAACATAGAGCCAACAATGGTCGAAGATCTTCGCTCGCTCCTGCTCGAAGAGATCGTGTGACGTCATCGACGAGCGGTGCACGCGGAAGACGCCTTCATCAGGCCTGTCGATAATAAGTTCTGAGGGTTGCATGGACCGCCCTACTTCCTGACTGGGGTTGCGCCTGCATTGCGAGGACGAACTTCGCGATGCGAACGGACCTGTGAAGGGCCATCAGCACCGCCATTGCGAGAACAGAAGAATGACGCTCCGAGCGGCTTACGCGCCCAAAGATGAAGCCCCTTCCTCCCATCCCTGCGTGATGTGTCCCACTCATTCATCAGAATTGTCTTCTCCAAGTAGCAGAATTCTCTTCTACAGGACAGAATTCATTTGTCAACCGGTCCAGGTGCGGGTAGACCTCGGGACAAACAGGAGCTTGGCCGTGACCGCTACGAGAACAACAACGCCGACCTATGCCATTGAGTCGGTCGACAGCGCGCTCAAGATCCTTCGAATGCTCTCCGAAGACCGCAAGCTGAGGGTCTCGGAGGTTGCGGCCCGGCTCGACGTAGCTCAATCGACGGCACACCGTCTGCTGTCGATGCTGGTCCATCACGGATTTGCACAACAGGACGAGCGTCGGGGCGAGTACGTGATGGGTCCCATGTTCCTCGAGATGGGGTTCGCAGCCGTTCTGAGCTTGGAAATTCGGCAACACGCCCGTCCAATCCTGGAAGCGCTCCGCGACAGCGTGAACGAGACTGTCGCACTTAGTATGCCTTATGGCCGAGAGATACTTTACGTGGACTGTGTGGAGAGCCTGCATCAACTGCGCAGCGGATCCCGGACCGGGATGCTCGTGCCCGCGCACAGCGTCGGTCCCGGTAAAGCGCTGCTGGCGACGCTCTCACGTGAAGAGTTCCGTCGGCTCTATCCCGACGAGAACCTTCCGGCCTTGACGAACCGGACCACCATCACCGCAACCGAACTGGAGCGGCAACTCGCCAAAATCCGGAAGGCCGGCTTTGCTCGAAGTCGAGGCGAAAACACAGAGGGCCTGGGCTCGATAGCCGTGGCCGTAATCGACCAACACGGTGTCGGGCGCGCAGCCATAAGCATTAGCGCTCCGTTGACGCGGACCACGCCGGAAGCGGAGGCGCAGTGGGTGGCGGCCGCACAGGACGCCGTTGCCAAGCTGCGCGAGCGGCTGTGGGGTAAACTGGAGGGCTTGGAAAAGTTTGTCGGCAAGCTGGACCTGTGACTCGACGACGAGCCTAGCGTTCAGAGGGCAACAGCTGTGGGTACCCGCGGACAGGCCCAAGCGCCAAACCGCCAATATCGATTTAGATAGCGTGCAATTATGCTCGACACCATAGAAGTGTTAGTCACTCGCGTCATAGCTGAGGCCCAGGGCGTCAAATCATGGGAGCTTGCCCGTGAGGACGGAAGTCCGCTGCCTTCCTTTACAGCCGGCGCGCACATCGACCTAAAGCTCGCCAATGGGCTCGTTCGCAGTTACTCTCTTTGCAATTCTCAGGACGAAGCCAATCGATATCTCATCGCCGTCAACAACGATCCCCAGAGCCGCGGCGGCTCCAAGTTCATCCATGACATGTTGGGGCTCGGCGACTTGGTCAGCATCTCGGCGCCGCGGAATCACTTTCCACTGGTCGAAGATGCCGGGCACGTGGTCTTCGTCGCCGGTGGAATTGGCATCACGCCGATATACAGCATGATTCAACGGCTAGAAGCGCTCGGCCGATCGTGGGAGCTACACTATAGTGCCCGCACGAAAGAAATGTGCGCCTTCAGGAGTCAGTTCGAGGTCCTTGAGCAACGCCGGCCAGGCCGCGTGCACTTCAACTTCGATCACGAACCGGGCGGGAGGATGATCGATCTTAAGGACGTGCTCGCGAAGTCGGACGCCAACGCTCATTTTTACTGTTGCGGTCCAGCGCCGATGCTCCAAGCTTTCGAGGATGCCGCGAAAGCGCTCGGCCTCCCCTCGCCACAGATCCATGTCGAATACTTCACCGCGATGCAAGAAGCAGCGACGGACGGCGGCTTCACTGTGGAGCTCGCCCGAAGCAAGAGAAGTTTCTTCGTTTCAGCGGGGAAAACAATCCTCGAGACCCTGTTGGACAACGATGTGGACGTCCCGAGCTCGTGCACCCAAGGATTTTGCGGCACGTGCGAGACGGCGGTCATCGAGGGCATCCCGGACCATCGCGATTCAGTCCTTTCGTCTGAGGATCAGGCTACCAACAGGACGATGATGATCTGCTGCTCCGGGAGCAAGTCAGAAAAGCTCGTTCTGGACCTGTGAATCGCTGCCAACCGCGATCACGCAAGCAGATTGCGCGGAGTCTGGCGACAAGGGATCTGTTTTTAAGCTCCTGATTGCGGCGCAGGCCGCAATCGATACTACGGGTCCACCGCGTGGCCCAAGCCCAAATCTCCGCGATTTTTCCAAGCGATCGAGGAACAGTGCTTGACTTTTCTTTGACAGAAATCAATTCTTCTCTCAAGAAATACGCCTCTATCCTTCACTATCGCCCTCGACCTTCCAAGTCGAAGCGGCGCCAAAGGAGTTTTGCCGTGGCAACCAGCAAGACTGCAGCACCGAACTACACCATTGAATCTGTCGACAACGCCTTGACGACGCTGCGGATGCTTTGTGACGCGAAAAAGCTGCGCCTCTCGGAGGTCTCGACACGGCTCGACGTCGCTCACTCGACCGCGCATCGTTTGCTCTCGATGCTCGTCCATCATGGCTTCGCCAAGCAGGACGAGAGTCGCGGCGAGTACGTGATCGGACCTACCTTCGTTCAAATGGGGTTTGCCGCGATCCTAAACGTAGACATCAAGGAACATGCGCGCCCAATTCTCGAGAAGCTTCGTGACAGCGTGAATGAGACGGCCAGCCTCGGACTACCGTACGGCCGCGAGGTTTTGTACGTCGAATGCGCCGAAAGTCGTCAGCAACTGCGCAGCGGCTCGCGCGTGGGCAGTTTTGTGCAGGCACACTGCGTCAGCCTGGGCAAGGTTTTGCTGGCAACGCTTTCTCCGGAAGAGCTTCGCCGCACATATCCGGACCAGAACCTTCCAACATTGACGGAACGTACCGTCGGGACTTTTGCAGAGCTCGAGCAACAGCTTCAAAAGATACGCAAGACCGGGTTTGCACGCAGCCGGGCGGAGAGCAGCGACGGCGTCGGCTCGATCGCTGTCGCTATCGTCGACCGGCACGGTGTCGGCCGCGCTGCTATCAGCATTAGCGCACCTTTGACGCGGATAACGCGCGAGTCCGAAGAACGCTGGATCGCTGCGGCACAGGATGCCGCGGCAAACTTGAGAGCCCGCCTCTGGGGCGGGCCGGTGAAAGTATAGCCAGTTTTTCCGACGCCGGCCTGTGCTGAGCGGCCGACGATTGCACCAGGCCTCCATGTCAGCAGACCTATCACTCGCCTTTTAAGAGGTTCACCACGATGCTCAGAGCCAATGACATCCGAGGGATGTACGCGATCATCGCAACGCCAGCTAAGCCGAACGCCGATCGACTTGATGCCGAGAACACAGTCGATCTCGTGCAGACCGAGAAGCTGGTCAACAATCTGATCCGCGACGGATCGACAGGGCTCATCATTCTCGGGACAACTGGCGAATGTGCGACACTATCGGAGCCCGACTACCGGACTTATGTCGGCAGCGTGCTTGAGACCGTCAATCGCCGTATTCCAACGGTTGTTGGCGCCACCGCATTGGGCGGCCATGAAATCGCGCGGCGGCTGAAGTTTGTTCGCGAGCAAGGCGCTGACGCAACGCTTCTGGGCTTGCCCATGTGGCAACCGGTTACGACCAAGATGGCTGTCGATTTCTATGCAGCCGTGTCCGAAATGTTCCCCGACCTTGCCATCATGGTCTATCCGAATGCCCGCGCGTTCCGTTACTCCTTTTCGGCCGACTTCTGGGCTGCAGTGGCAACGGCCGCTCCGACCGTCACATCGGCCAAATACTCCAACGTCAAAGGGCTGAAGGAGCTGATCGCCGCCACCAAGGGGCGCATCAATTTTGTCCCAAACGAGATGGCCGTGCATGAGTTTCATGCATTGTCGCCGAGCACCACAACGGCCTGCTGGGCCACGGCCTCGGGGATGAACCCCACGCCCGCCGTTGCGCTGATGAAGGCGCTTGAGGCCAAAAACCAAGAGGCCATCGATACGCTGGTTACAGCCATTGGGTGGGCCAATGAGCCGATCGTTCCGATGGTGAAAAATCCAGAACTCTTTGCGCAATACAACATCCAAATGGAGAAGACCCGGATCAACGCCGCCGGTTACAGCAACTGCGGTCCTGCGCGGCCACCATACCAGGACTTTCCGGAAGAATATGCCGCAGCGGCCCGTCAATGCGGCGAGCGGTGGGCACAGATCTGCGGCGCCTATGCAGGCAATTTTACGTTCAGAGAGCGGCCGTGGGAAATCGCGGGCTCCAAAATCGCATAAGCGCGCGGCAGTCTAGTTTCGAGCCGACGCGCGAAGGTCGAGCTTCGGCGATGCCGCGCAACAATAAACTCTCGGGCGGGAGCGAGTAGAGATGGGGTATATCACGAAATCCGATCGCATGCTGATCGGCGGGGAGCTGGTAGCGAGCGCTAGCGGCCAGTGGGAGGAATCAATCAATCCCGCCAATGAAGCGGTGATCGGACGCGTCCCGGCAGGCACCAAAGCGGACGTTGACCGCGCCGTCGAGGCGGCCAAAGGCGCTTGGCCGGCATGGGCCGACAAGTCTCCGAAAGAGCGCGGCGAGATCATGCGCGGCTTCGGCGAGAAGCTGCGAGAGCGTGCTGCCGAAATACTCGCCGTCGAGGTGGCCGACACGGGCAATACGGTCGCACCCATGAGGGGGGACGTCGGACACGCCGTCGACAGCCTCAACTACTACGCTGGGATCGCGCACGAACTGAAAGGCGAGACGATTCCGGCGACTCCCGGCCATCTGCATATGACGGTGAGGGAGCCGTATGGCATCGTCGCCCGAATCGTCCCGTTCAACCATCCGCTGATGTTTGCGGTCGCGCGAACTGCGGCGGCCCTCGCCTCGGGCAACGCAGTTATCGTAAAGCCACCCGAGACAAGCCCTCTGTCGGCGATGCTGCTTGCCGAGGTCGCGCGCGATGCCTTACCCGCCGGCATTTTCAACATCCTGACCGGTGCCGGCGCGACAGTCGGCGATGCCATCGTCCGCCATCCGGAGATCAAACGCATAGCCTTCATCGGTAGCGCCCGCACCGGAATGGCGATCCAGCGTACGGCAGCCGAAGTCTCCGTCAAGCACGTGACGCTCGAACTCGGCGGCAAGAACCCTATGCTCGTATTTCCGGACAACGATCCGGATGAAATCGCGCAGGCAGCGGTCAAAGGAATGAATTTTACCTGGCAAGGTCAGTCTTGCGGCTCGACCAGCCGACTCATGGTTCACGACGAGCTCTACGACGCTGTGCTCGAACGGGTGACTGACATCGTGGCGCGCATGCGCGTCGGAGATCCGATGCGCGACGACAGCGACATGGGTCCTCTGAACTCGGCCATTCAGTACAGCAAAGTGATGAGCTACATCGACGGCGCCCGCGATGAAGGCGCGCGCCTCACAACCGGCGGCAATCGACCGGACGGCGACTTCTTCAAGAAGGGCTATTGGGTACGACCCACGGTCTTCGCTGATGTCAAACCCAACATGCGTATCTGGCGGGAGGAAATCTTCGGCCCGGTTTTGTCCGTCAGCAGGTGGAACTCACTCGACGATGCAATCGCGCTTGCCAACGGCGTCGAGTACGGACTGACCGCATCTATCTGGACCCGCGACATCAAGGACGCGCTCAGAACCGCGCGCCGGATCAACGCCGGCCATATCTGGATTAACGGGGTCGGCCCGCACTATCTCGGCGTCCCCTACGGCGGCATGAAGAACAGTGGCGTCGGTCGCGAGGAGGGCATCGAGGAGATGCTCAGTTACACTGAGACGAAGGTACTCAACATCATCTTGTGAGATCACGCTCGCATAACGCATCACGTAGCGCCAGGCCCCCCTTAATCAGCAGGACTCGATCGATGAGCGCCAAAAATGAAAACGCGGCAAGAAGGCGTACGCATGGGCACTCAACCGCCGCCGACCTCAAAGCCAGCGCCGCGCCGGGCCCGGCACCGTCGTCCGCGTTTGTCGAGGTGCCGAACAGCAAGCAGTTTTACATCGGAGGAAAATGGGTTGACGCCGTTGGCAACGCAGTCATCGACGTCGCCAATCCGGCGACCGAAGAGAAGATTGCCGAGGTCAGCATTGGAAACGCGACTGACGTCGATCTGGCTGTTGCTGCTGCCCGGGCGGCCTTTCCCTCCTTCAGTCGCACGACGGTCGATTTTCGTCTGAAGCTCTTGCGCCGTATCGCAGAGCGCTATGAGGCACGACAAGACGATCTGGCAAAGGCGATCACTGCGGAAATGGGCGCGCCGCTCCAGTTTTCCAGGGACGTTCAGGTCAAGGCCGCGTTGTCTCACTTCCGGAACGCAGCAGATACGTTGCAAGCCTATGGATGGGCGTCAACACTAGGAACGACACGTGTCGTGCGGGAGCCAATTGGCGTGTGCGGCCTCATTACTGCATGGAATTGGCCTCTCATGCTGGTCACCTCAAAGCTGGCCTATGCCCTCGCCGCAGGATGCACAACGGTTCTGAAGCCGAGCGAAATTGCCCCATTGAGCAATTTGATTCTTGCTCAGGTATTGCACGATGCCGGCGTGTCACCGGGGGTCTTCAATCTCGTCAATGGCGATGGACCCGGGGTGGGACACGCGCTGTGCGCGCATCCGGACGTCGATATGATTTCCTTTACGGGTTCGACGCGTGGCGGAATCGAAGTAGCCAAGACGGCAGCTGGCACCGTTAAGCGAGTTCACCAGGAACTGGGTGGAAAATCCGCAAACATCATACTTCCGGACGCGAATCTCGCCGAGGCCGTTCCCGCGGGGGTGCTGCGAAGCTACTCGAACTCCGGGCAAGGCTGCTTGGCGCCGACCCGCATGCTGGTGCATCGCTCTCAGCTCGACGAGGTTATTGAACTGGCTCGTAACGCCGCGAATACCGTGGTTACGGGGGACCCCCAGGATAGTCAAACGCGGTTGGGCCCGCTTGTCAGCCAAGCCCAATACGACCGCGTGCAGGGCTACATCCAATCTGGCTTAGATGAAGGAGCCACGCTCGTTGCGGGCGGTCTTGGCCGGCCGACCGGGCTCAAGCGCGGCTACTATGCACGGCCAACCGTATTTGCCCATGTCACGCCGGACATGAAGATCAGCCGAGAGGAAATTTTCGGTCCCGTTCTCTCTATCCTTTCATATGAAACCGAGGACGAAGCGATCGCTATCGCCAACGACACAGTGTATGGGCTGGCGGGATATGTACACTCCGGAAGTCTTGAGCATGCGCGGTCGGTGGCTGCGCAACTGAGGGCAGGCCGCATTTACATCAATATGGCCTTCAACGACATGATCTCCCCGTTCGGCGGCTACAAGCAATCGGGCAATGGCCGGGAGTACGGCGTCGTTGGCTTCGAGGAGTTCCTGGAAATCAAGGCCATCCTTGGGTACGAGGCCGCTTAACGAACCGCACTCAGGCGGTCGCCATCGCTTCGCACCCATTGTCTGGCCTCGCCTGCCCTTTGCGCTCCATAGCCTTCGCGAAACGCGCCACCCGTCGTGGCCTCCCGATCCGCGTCCGGCATGGAAAGAGCAGACGGGCAGCGCCGGAAAGTTAGGGAGGCCCCCTCCTGTCGTGACGCATGACCACACCGACCAGCCTCGGAAGCCGCGCGCAGACGCCTTGCGCAATCGTGAGCGCGTGCTCGAAGCGGCAAAGGCTGTGTTCAGCGCGGGCGGCCCGGAGGCTAGCCTCGAAGCGGTGGCAAAGCGGGCCGGCGTCGGCATCGGCACGCTCTACCGGCACTTCCCGACGCGTGAGGATCTGTTCGAAGCCGTCTACAGGCGCGAGGTCGAGCAGCTCAGCGAGCTGGCCGAGCATCTGTGCAACGCCAAGGATCCGGTCGACGCATTGCGGCGCTGGCTGCGCTCTGCTGTGGAATTCGTTGCTACGAAAAAAGGCATGTCGGCGGCGCTTGCCCTGACTTATCAAAGCTCATCGGAGCTCGCCGCCTTCTCGATGGACCGACTGACCACGGCGATCGGCTCGCTGCTCGATCGCGCCGTCGCAGCCGACGAAATTCGCGCCGATATCAGCCCGGAAGACATGCTCAGGACCACGATCATGATGTGCTACATGCACGACCAGCCGGGCTGGCAGTCGTCGGTCCTGCGGATGCCCGACGTGTTCGTCGACGGACTTCGCGTGCAGCCTGGCGCAACGATCAAGCCAGCCGCAAAAGCCATCAAGCCGGTTGCGAAGCGGAGGGCGTCGGCGCCGTCAAAGGTATCTTCATCCTGAAAAGGAGCTCAGGTCGCGAAGCCGGACCTGCCTTGATCGCGTTCAAAGGCGGCCCGATCAAAGATCCAGGTACCTCGCCGACGTCCTGGCCAAGGCGCGAAGCGTCCGCCTACTGCGGCGAAAGCACCGTCCAAGCCGCGCTTTCCTGCACGCTCCGCGCGAGGTCCAGGATTATTCGAACAATCTCGCTCTCCGCTTTCGACGGCGCATGGACGCTCGGGCGAAGCAAGTGAACCACGCGAGAGATCGTGGGAGATACGATGCGCTGCGCGCGGAGAATGCCTCGATCGACCTCATGACGAACCGCCCCTAACGGCAACACGGTCGCACCGATGCCTTCCTCGACCAGTTCCTTGACCGTCGAGACGGACTGCATCTCGAACACGACGTCGAGTGTGATGCCCTCCTTGGCGGCGGCATCCTCCAGGAGTCGCCGCATCGTGTGCCGAAGCCCTGGCATGATCAGCGGATGCGTTGCCAAGGTCGAGAAAGGAACCTCGGCCGGATAATCGACATCGTCTCCTATCGGGGTCACCCAGAACAGTTCTTCGCTCAGAAGCGGCTCGTTAATCAGAGCCCGGCCTTCCGGCACGTTGTAGGCGAGAGCGATGTCGAGGCGTCCAGCGGCGATCCACTCCGCCAGGACGCCACTTAACTCCTCGACCATCGTGATCGACACCAGGGGAATCTCCGCCGAGCATCGACGTATGACCGATGCAGCCAAGGCGGCGTTGAGGCTTGGCGTGAGCCCGAGCGTCACTTTGCCCCGCGGAGGCCCCGTGAACTCCCGCAGTGCACGCGACGTGGCATCCACATCCGCCAAGATGCGAACTGCGCTGTCGAACAAGATCTGTCCTGCCTCGGTCGGTTCTACGCCGCGGGAGTGTCGCGTCATCAGCGGTACAGACAACTCCTCCTCGAGCCTTCTGATGTGCAATCCAAGCGCAGGCTGGGCGATGCGGAGCGTGTCAGCGGCCTTGGAAATGCTGCCCGCCTGTATCACCCCGACGAAATATCTCAGCTGCTTGATGTCCATCCCTCACCCCGACGAGACTCCGCCGCCATTGGAAATCGGCTCCTACGCGGCTGAAGCGACTTTGTCTAGCTCCCAGAGCGTATCTGCTTTGGACGCGGATGTCGTGCCAATCGATACTGTCGAAACAACCGAAGGCCGATCTTGACGGCCTTGGCGTCAATGACGAGGAGAGAATGAGCGTCGATATCCGCCGGCTCGAGTTCGAAGACCTGCCAGACGAGTTGCGCATAGCTCTCGAACCAAGGGTCAAGAGGCTCGGCTATCTCGGCGAGTTCTTCAAAGTCGCGGGTCA
>JAFAMZ010000328.1 GCA_019232935.1 Silvibacterium sp. | reverse complement strand
TTCGGATCGACGACGGGCAGGTTGCGCAGCAGGACGGCATTGACCAGCGTGAAGATGGCGGCGTTGGCTCCGATGCCGAGCGCCAAGGTGAGCATGGCAGTCATAGTGAAGCCAGGAGTCTTGCGCAGCTGGCGGAGGGCGTAGCGGATGTCGTAGATGAGCGTGGGGATCATGGCATTTCCGAGAATGACGTGGAATCGGCGAGCAGCCGTGACTTCATGAGCGGCATGCTCTGGGCCAAACTCCACATGGGCTAATTCGCTGATTCTTCTCGGCTTCGTTCTCGGCGCTGCGTGCAGGATGGTCGCTGGCGATCTTGAGCGTCCGGAAAAGGACACTTTGTCTGACACCACAACGGTCGCATGCCTCCGCGCCCCGAACTGAAGGCGCAGATTTGGCGCAGTCGGTGGATATAGTGACAAGGCCATGACCGATGCGGGCGAAATTATCAAATCCGGCGCCTGGAGAGAAAATCGCTGACCTCGTGAACAAGCTGGCCGGACCGCCGGCCGAAGAGGTCGGGATGATGCTCGGCGACACGATCAGAGTCTACCGAGTTAAGAACAGGATTAGGACCGTTGAAAAACGGCTTGAGCGTTACGGCAGTCCAAAGACGTGGTTCTGGCGTTGGCTGGATGGTGCCTTAGCCACATCAAGTTCAGAGACTCCCCTGGTCGAAGTAAGACGGATGACACCGGAATAGCACGTACACTTTCTGTGAGTCAGGCGCGCGCCCTGGGCACCGCTTCTTGCCAGCGGCCCTGCGACTTCAGAATCAACTCGATGACTTCGCGCGCCGCTCCCTTGCCGCCGCGTGCCTCCGTGATGTAATGGCAGACGGCCTTCAGTTCGAAGACCGCATTATTGACGGCGACGGCGAGGCCGGAGCGCTGGGCCAGCGGCATGTCGGGCAGGTCGTCGCCGAGATAGGCAACTTCTTCTTCGGTGACTCCGGCCTTGCGCATGCAGTCTTCATAAGCTGCCATCTTATGGGCCTGGCCCAGGTATACGAACTCGACTCCCAGTTCGTCGGCGCGGCGCTGGACGGCTGGAGAGCGGCGGCCGGTGATAAACCCGGTTTTGATGCCCATGGTATGGGCGAGGCTCAGTCCCTGGCCATCGTGGGCGTCGAAGACCTTCAACTCGGCAATTTCTCCGCCGGGCAATGAGATGAGGCAGACACCGCCATCGGTGATGGTGCCGTCCACGTCCATGAGAAAGAGACGGATTTTGCGGGCTCGGTCGGTAACGGAGAGGGGGGCGTTGTCTTGCATAGGTGGATGATACACACGTGTTCGCAGCAGGCCGCAGGAACGGTGGCCGTAAGCCAGTATGCATAGCGAAGGGTATCGATCCCGGGAAACTAAGGGGCGAGGGAAACGGCGGGTTCGCCGCGAAGCCGCTGCGAGATGTGCATGCCGAGCTTGTCGGTGAGCGAACGTGGTCCAGGGCTGCAGTTGCACAATACGACAAGCGCAAAATCTTTGTCCTGGTTGAAGAGGGCGTAGGAGCTGTAGCCTCCGGTGCCTCCGTTGTGCCAATAGCTTCCGGTGGCATCGAACCGCAGCCAGTTCAGGGCAATGTGCATGCCGGGACCGGCCTCGCCATGAATGACATGCGTCTGGGCGATGGCTGCTGGCAGCGTCTTGCCCTTTGGTTGTGCAAGCACAGCGGGCGGCAGCTTGTCGGGATGAAGCTGCGCCTCGAGGTAGATGAGCATGTCGGCTGCGGTCGAGCGGATGGCCCCGGCGCCCGCCAGGGCATCGAGATCCCAGGCGTGCGCCGAATGGCCTTCCCCGTCGTATCCCGGGAGGAAACGCGATTGCGTCGAGGGAGTGAGAGCCACAGCCGTGTCGTTCATTCCCAGCGGCCCGGTCACCTGCTGCCGGAGCAACTCGGGATAGGGCATCTTCGCGCGATTGGATAGCGCCTGGCCGAGCAGTCCGACGCCCAGGTTGCTGTAGAGGAAACTGGCGTTGGGCGGGACAGCGACACCGATCTTCGCGATGAATTGATACAGGAGCTTTGCATCGTAGTCGGCATAGGGGTTTTCCGGGTGCGCGGGATGGAAGTTATCAGGCATTCTGGGCAAGCCCGAATGCTGGTCGCTAAGGTCGAGGAGGGTGATCTCGGGTCCGGCCGGCTTCGCCACAGTACCGGGAGGCAGCAGCTCGCGTACGGGCTCATCGAGGCGCACCATGCCCTGCTCGACCATCTGAGCCAGGATAGTTGCGGTGAAGGTCTTGGTGATTGAGCCAATTTCGAAGACGGAGTCTTCTTTCGCGACTCCGTACGTAAGGATGCGGCGCTCGCCGTGCTGCAGGACTCCGATGGTGAGGCCGATGTGCGTTCCGGGCGCAAGCTGGCCGGTGGAGAGCTGCGCGGCCAGATCCCGGTCAAGTACACCTTTGAGGTCAGCGAGAGCAACTGGAGACATGGCGGCGTCTGGAGAGGGCGCTTTGGGGCCACTGAGCGCAGTAGCCTGCCGCTGCATAACGAGCGGCATGGGCTGACCCTGTGTCCAGGTGCCGCTCAGCGTCTTGCCGTCGGTCGAGATGTGCCCGGACCACTTGCCGGCGACGGCAGGGACATCGAACGACACTGCGCTACCTTCCACCTTTACGTTGCTGCAGGGAATTCCGAAGGCACCCTGGTCGATGCTGTCGAGCGAGCAGGTGGTGCGGGAAGGCTCCGCGCCCTGAATCTGAACCTGAATGCGCAGGGATACGCCCCCGGCATTGAGCGCACCTAGCCAAATGCCCGCAACGGACGGCGCGGGTGCATTCTGCGGCCATGCTCCATGGACAGCTACCAGGAAAGCAGACAAAGGCAGGAGGGCGCGAAGAAGGCGACCGATCATAGTTTGGAAAGGATAACCGATCATGGAGCGGCGGAAATCTTGACAATCTAAACTAAACCGTTCAGTATAGAAACTGGAGTTGAAGCGAGGCGCAGATGATTCGCGTGCAAAATTTGGTCAAGACCTTTGGCGATTTCACGGCGGTGAAGGACATCTCTTTCGAGGTCGCGCAGGGCGAGGTTTTTGCGTTTCTTGGGCCCAACGGTGCCGGGAAGACGACGACCATCAAAATGCTGACGACACTGCTGCGTCCGACGAGCGGCAGGATCGAGCTGGATGGGCTGGATCCGACGGTGAAGCAGAAGGAGGCACGGCAGCGATTCGGAATTGTGTTTCAGGACCCGAGTCTCGACCAGGAGCAGACCGCCTGGGAAAACATGGAACTGCACGGCATTTTGTATCATGTGCCGCGCAAAGTGCGGGTCGAGCGCACTGAGCGCCTGCTGAAGCTATTCGAGTTATGGGACCGGAAGGACAGCTACGTGAAGACGTTTTCGGGGGGCATGAGGCGGCGGCTCGAAATCGCTCGCGGATTTCTGCACACTCCGAAGATTCTGTTTCTCGATGAACCGACACTAGGGCTGGATCCGCAGAGCCGGAACCTGCTGTGGACGCATGTGAAGCACATGAATGAGACAGAGAACACGACGGTATTTTTGACAACGCATTACATGGACGAAGCGGACAAAGTCGCGCACCGCATCGCGATCATGGATCATGGCAAGATCGTTGCGCAGGGAACATCTGCACAGCTGAAAGAACAGACGGAGAGCGAGTCGCTGGAAGGAGCGTTTCTGGCCCTCACAGGATCGTCTCTTCGGGATGAGAGCGCGAGCTCGACAGATCAACTGCGGCAGGTAGCGAGAATGTGGAGGCGTTGATGGGGGCGATATACATCCTGTGGTTGCGGGAACTGAAGCGGTATGTGCGATCGAAGGTGCAGATTGTGGTGTCGCTCGGGCAGCCGTGCCTGTATCTGCTGGCGCTCGGCTTCG
>JAFAMZ010000085.1 GCA_019232935.1 Silvibacterium sp. | reverse complement strand
GACCATCTCGTCGATCGAAGGATTGTGGGCGACGGGGCAGACCGTCTCTACAGTGTCGGAGATAGCTTTGGAGTACTTTGCGTACTCGGCGTGATTGCCCTCGATGAGGATGATCTCTGGGCAGCGCTTTTTAGCTTCTCCTACCTGCGTTCCGGTCTTGATGCCGAGGGCCTTCGCCTCGTAGCTGGCGGCAATGCAGCAGGTGGTGTCGGCCACGGTGGGCACAACGGCGAGGGGACGGTTGCGGTATTCCGGATAGAGCTGTTGCTCGACGGAGGCGAAGAAGCTGTTAAGGTCGATATGGAGGAAGCCGAACCGGTCGGGTTGGGAGGCGCTGGACATGCCGACGTAGGCAATTATATTCGCCATTTATTTGCCCGCCGGGCATCTCTGCTTCCGGCACATTGCTTCTCCTTGGTTCCTTTTGGACGGAAAGGCTTTTCGATTGCGCCTGAAGCAAGCGTAATCCCCATACTCGGGTATTCCTCAGCGATCTGTGCGGCACGTTAGCGAGTGAAGTACCAGCTATCCGGTGATCTGGGCTTCAACCGCGCTTCGGAGAGCGCCCTTGGGGTGCTCGTTCCCGACGGAGGGGCGTAGATTTCGGAATTCGAAACCATTGTCGTGGGCGCCACTGAATCGCCCATAAACAAGAGATTTGCGCGAATTGTTGGAACTGATGGACGATTGCGCCGTGGTTAGCAAGGAAACTGGCTAGCTAGCGACACCGTTGCCCGCCCTCCGCGACAGACTCCGAAAGAGGCAATCGCGTCGGGTAAGGTTCGTGAACGCGTGCCATCCCAGGAATTATCAGTCAGTCAGAGGCAGCAATCCGCGTTCGTCGACGAACGACTCAACTACTTATCTCGCAAACAGGTCGACGAGGTTGGTGAGCTTCAGCAGCTCGGTCACGCGAGGCGAGAGGTTGACAAGTTCGAGCTTCACCAGCCCTTTGTGAATTGCGGATATTTTGAGTCCGACCAAAGCGCCCAGGCCGGAGCTGTCGATGGATTCGAGGTCGGTACAATCGATGACGATGTGCCGGCCTCCGGCTTCGATCAGAGGTTTGATCAGTCGCTTGATTTCTTCCGAGTTGCCGCTGGTGAGCCGACCGTGGCATCTGACCGTGGTGAGCGGCAAACCATGTTGTCCTTCGGACTCCTCGACGTCGAAACGGATCTCTGACGCTGCAGTCATAGCCATTGGGAAATCTCCTTTCCATGGAGCGAGCACAAGATTACAGATTTGTTTCAAAACAGGAAAGCGGGTTTGTGGGCCCTTTGCGGTCGCCATCGGATAAGGGACAGAACCTGGATTGAATCTAGGATTGCGAGGCAAGATGGAGGGACTACCCTAGCCGGGATTTACCAGATAACCTTGAGGCCCCGGTATCTACGGAACTGCCGATTTGCGCCGATCACCGATAGCGACTCTTCGTAAGCGGTGGCAATGATCATACGGTCGAAGGGATCGCGATGATGCAGGGGCAGGCGGAACATACGGCAGGCGTGACGCGGTTCGAAGGGAATGACGGTCAGCAGCAGGTCGCGGATGGCTTCCTGAATCTCCGGCTCACCCATCTGCAACTTGCCGACAGAGTTTCTTACCGCGATTTCCATGATCGTCGCCACGCTAACGAGCCGCTCTGTCCGCTTGTCTTCAAGCAGCGCCATCACGCTACGCGGGAGTGGATCACCCAGATAGGCAGCTACGACCGTTTGTGTATCCAGAAGCACCCGCACTCAATAGCGCCCCTCGACAAAGGCCTCAGCCTCCTCGTCGGTCAGGGGTTCCAAAGCGCGTGGATCGATGAAGCGGACCTTGCCCTTGCCGGTGCCAAACTTCGGCTTCAGCTGAAACGCGAGGGAAGACGGTCCCAACTCCGCGACTGGTTTCTTGTAGCGGGAAATGGTGATGCGCTCCCCCTTTGAAGCGCGTTCCACCAGTTCCTTCAAATTGGCTTTGGCATAAGCCATGCTGATCGTCTTCATATAAGAATGGTACAACACTTAAATTTTGTTGTACCAAATGATCGACGCCCGGCGAAGCCCTCCGCTCAAAAGGTAAATGGCTCTGCGGCTGTGAAAGAAGCAGGTCGTTCGTGCGCCACGGCGCACTTCGCTCAGAACGAGACGTGCTCTTCGCACCTTACTTGTCTCCAATTCGCCGGAAGCGTTAGAGTCAGAGTGTGAAGCGCTTCCGCCAGCTTCGCAGAGTTTTCTCGCTGCTGCTGCCGTGTATCTGGGTGACGACGGCGTCTTTTGCGGAGCACGTCTCTGCGCAGTTTTTGCTGTGCGCGCCGTCGCCCTGCTGTCCGCAGCCCGCAAACAATAGCGGCGAATCCTGTCCAGCCTGCCACGTCAACAATACGACCGCCGTAAGTGAGACCCGCCAGGAGGAGCGATTCAATTGCTTCGCGCGGGCTCGGAACACCACGTGGCACCGGTCAAGGCCGACAGTCACCGCGTCCCGGCGCGAACTCACGCGCGGTCTCCGCTACAGACCTGGTGTTTTTGATTTGAAAGACGATCTCCGCATTTAGGACCCTCCTGTCTCAGGCGCCCACAAGCAGCGCGTCGACGCGTGGCGTGCATGTGTGTCCAACAGCTTACGCAAAGGAGATCCTTATGAAACTCAAGGCACTCGTATTCGCGGTTGCAGCAGCCCTCTTTCTATCGTTGTCAGCACAGGCTGCGACGATCGCAACCTGCTGCGGGAATCCTGCCTGTTGTGATGGCAGCGGTTGCTGCAAATAACAGATCACACGTATGCCCACATTCTTTCCGGTGCAGTTGTCTGGAGAGAATGTGGGCCCACCCTCCTCCCGACCAGGATGAAATATCTAGGGTCCGGCGTGGTTGAGAAAAAGCAGGTCCTCGGCTGCTTCCGCCACCGCGGGTGCACTCGCGATACGCGGCAGGGTGCTTTGCGTGTCCCACCCGAATGGCTTCTAGGCGGAATCCTGCAAGGCATTATCCCCGCGCAAAAAAGCGATCAACTGGTTCGGGTGCAGAGGTTTCGCAATGATTTCAAATTCGTGTCCCTGCTCCCGTGCCTCGTCAAGAAGCTGGGCTGCGATGCTCTGTCCTGATAAGAGAATCACTCTGCACGAAGGCAGCATTTCTCTGACCTGTATCCCGGCTTCGATGCCGTTCATACCAAACATCACAACATCGGTGACGAGTATGTCAGGCTGAAGAGTATTCGCGATCTTTAGAACCTCTTCGCCACTGTATGCGGCGGTCGCCTCGAAACCACTCTGATTGAGAATGATTGCCAGAGTGTCGGCAATGACACGCTCATCATCCGCAACAAGAACTTTCGATCTGGTCGACAATTCCGGGTCTCCAATGCTCGTCACTTCACCTGATTACTCGGATGCAGGTTTGGCGAATAATGACACGCTAAAAGCCACTGCTCGCGGCACGTTAAAAGACGTGCATGATTTCGAGAATGCAGATCCTTTGCCTGCGCCCACCCCGACGAGCTCGGCCAACATGACACCGCCCAAGGTGTTTTGCTTTCCCTCCTTCGCGTGGCGGACACGCTCAGGCAAACATCGATAAATCGGGGTGCGCCGCGCGATCATTTTTGCGGGATTGGCCAAATGCCGTCGCCTAACGATATGCACCAACTGATCGTATTTCACGATATGTGAAGCGACTCCCGCAGGATCTACTTCAGGCGTTCGAGAATCTCCGGCCGGACCAGATAGAGAAAGATCACCAGGTTCACCGCAACCATGACGGTCATTGGCAACTGGCGGAAGTGGAAGAGCACATAGATTCCGTAGCACATGGAAAGGAATGCGGCGGCGAGGGTGAGCGCCCATCCCCAGCGGCGAAGCTTGAGCAGGCCGTTGGCAGCGACGGCGTAGATGACGCAGAGGATCATGACGAGCGGAGGCAGGTTGTGGGTGATGACTCCGATGAGTCCGATGCCGCAGAGGAGCAGGTTCCAAATGCAGACGGCGGCGATGCCGGGGAGCAGGGCGGCTTGTCCGCCGGGATTTGTTTTTGGGTCTTGCGGTCCAGTCATAGGGTGTGCAGGTAGGCGAGCAGGTTTTCAAGCTGCTGGTCGCTGAGTGAATCGCCGAAGGCGGGCATCATGTTCCGTCCGCGCAGGATCACGGCGGTGACGCGTTCGTCGTTCGCGGGGGCGCCGCTGGGCAGGTATTTCTGCTTGTAGAGCGCCTGCAGGCCGGGGCCATGCAAAGAGCGATCGGTGTTGGCGTAGTGGCAGCGGGCGCAGTGCGCGACGTAGACCGTATGTCCCGCGGATTCCTGCGGAGTGAGCTCGCTAAGGGGCTTGGAGGGGGGCAGCGGCGGTCCGCAGGCGGTGAGAGCGGTGGTGGTCAAAGCAATAAAGATGAGTTTGCGAACGTGCCTCAATAACCGATGATAGCGGAATCGGAAGCCAACAGCAGGCCCCTCGCTTCTGCGCCAAAGGCAGGCGCACTTCGGTCGGGATGACAGGGGTAAATACTAGTCTGCTGCGGCAATCGCGGCCACGATTTTATCGAGTGCAACACGGGCGGCATCGCCAGAGGGATTGTGGTCGTTGCAGAGGATGGAGAAGGCCAGGGTGCGACCGCTGGCGGCGACGAGGTATCCGCTGAGGACGTTGACTTCGGCGAGGGTTCCGGTCTTGGCGAAGACTCGGCCTCTGTGGGCGGGTTCGGCAAGGCGCGCGGACAGAGTGCCGTCGGTGCCGGCGACGGGGAGGGTGGCGCGCCAGGCGGTTCCCCAGGGCTGGCGGTTCGCGTAGGTAAGCAGGCGTGTGAAGGCGCGAGGCGTTACCATGTCCAAGGCTGAGAGGCCGGAGCCGTCGTAAAGCACGATGTCGCCGGGATCGACTCCGGCGGCGATGAGAAAGTGGCGCACGACGCGAACGCCCTGAGCGATGGAACCGTCTCCGGCTTCGAGACGGCCGAGCAGGCGGAGAAAGAGCTCGGCGTGGAGGTTCTGACTGACTTTGTTGGTAACGGCGAGGTCCTGCTCGAAGGGCGGCGAGACGTGCGTGCCGAGGATGCGCAAGCCGGCGGTGGGAGCCTGGAAGGTGGTCAGCGTCAGGCTATGCAGGGCGAGCGGCTGGTCGACTTCGAGGTGAAAATTCTGCGCGTCGGCGGAGAGCCGGTGCTGGGCGCGTGCGGCGCCCAGGACGGATATGCCCTTTGCCAGAAGCATCTGTCGGAGAGCGATGGCGGCGTATTCGGCGGGATCTTCGAGGGCGAGGGCAACGTGCAGGCCATTTTGATTCGCGGTTCCGAAGACGCGAACGTTCTTCGAGCCGGGCGCGCGCTCGACACCGGGGCTGGGCGGCTGGTTTCCGGGCAGAACGGTGAGCGAGCTCTCGAGGGTGTAGTAAGGTGTATCGGGATTCCAGGGCGAAGCTTGGCCGTTTAAGGGCAGATTGAGGTAGACGACGTTGTCATTGACGGTGAGCGCGGAAGCCGGCGCTCCGTAGTCCCACTCGAGATCCTCCCAAACCCAGCCTGAGCCGTAGCGCTCGAAGACGAACCAGGTGTCGTCGCCGATGATGTCTCCGTCAACGGACTTAATGCCGGCGGCGGCGATCTGGTCGGCGATGCTCTGGAGAGCCATGAGCGGAGGGTTGGGCCGCTCCGTCCTTTGCTGAAAGGGATAGCTGCGTCCGGACATGCTGGGGTCGCCCGAGCCGAGGAGGACGACGTTTCCATGAAGCTGACCGGAAGCGTCGAGGTTTCCGCTGGTGACGGCGTTGGTGGTCCATGTGGCATTTGGTGGAAGCAGCGCGAGCGCAGCGGCGGTGGTGAGCAACTTGGCGTTCGAGGCAGGCTGGAAGAATTGGGCGTCGTTCAGGCCGTAGATAACGGATCCGTCGAGGTCGACGACGGAGATGCCCCAGTGGGCTCGCGAGACTGCGGGGTCGGTGACGATGGCATTGATGGCAACAGAGAGAGCGCCAGGTCTCGGCTTGTGCTTCTGTGGCGGCGGATGCTGCGCGGCAGCGGTGATGGCTGCGAGCAGGATGAGGACTGGGGTATGCCGAAGCTGGAATTTCATTCTCTTGGGCGGAGTTTAGCATTGGGCGATGGGCTTTGAACGCCGCGATGAGTTTGTCTGGCGGCTGCGCACGCGCAGCCTGGAGCTGGGGCGGCGCACGCTGGTGATGGGCGTGCTGAATGTAACTCCGGACTCGTTTTCGGATGGGGATTTGTATCTTGACCCGGCGGCAGCAACGGCGCGGGCGCTCGAGATGTTTGGGCAAGGCGCGGACATCGTGGATATCGGCGGGGAGTCGACGCGGCCGGGCAGGTACGAGCCTGTGAGCGTGGAGGAGGAGCAGCGCCGGGTGCTTCCCGTGATCGAAGCTGTGCTAAAGGCCAGGCCCGATGCGGTGCTGTCGATCGATACCTACAAGGCCTCGACCGCCGAGGCCGCTGTGAATGCTGGAGCGGAGATCGTGAACGACATCAGCGCTCTGAGGTGGGATGTGGAGATGGCCGGGAGCTGCGCGCGGCTGAAATGCGGTGTGGTGCTGATGCATACGCGGGGAAGACCTGCGGAGTGGAAGA
>JAFAMZ010000190.1 GCA_019232935.1 Silvibacterium sp. | reverse complement strand
AGCTCATGCCGAAAGTTGAGCAGCCGCTGATCATCGAATCGTTCCAGCAGATAAGCCCGCTCATAAATACCCGTCGAAGCATGGCCCTGGAAGTAAACGAAATCACCAGGCTGATCACCGTGGGTCGCGTGAAAGAAATGGTTGAATCCCACTTCGAGCAGCGTGGCCAGCGAGGAATAGGTTGCAAGGTGTCCGCCGATCCCTGCGTCCTTCTTGTTCTGGCCATGCACCATGGCCATCGCATTCCAGCGGATCAGGCTCTCTATGCGGCGTTCGAGCGCGCGATCTCCGGGATAGGGCACCTCTTCATGCTTCGGAATGGTGTTGACATACGGGGTAGTCAGCTCGCTTGCAGCCGTGATGCCCGCTTCTCTCGCGCGCTTGCGCAGCGCCTCAAGCAACTCCGCGCTGCGCTCCGGACCCTCGGCGACCACCACGTCGTCAAAGGCTTCGATCCACTCGTGTACTTCTGACAGGAAATCGGACTGAACGGGAATTTCTGCTCGTGTGCTCATAAAAATGGCTCGGAATTGAACGTTTCAGTATACAGCCCGGAAACGCGCACGATTGCCTGGGACGAGGGGCAGTCGCGTGGTGGTATTAATGAAACAAGTCTGTTGAGAACTCATGAAATGGTAGCGGCAAAGGCGGCCTTGATCGCTGCCATCTTCCTTGGCTCTGGAGCCGTCTCCGCGCAGTCGGTCGAGACTGAACCAGTAGCAATTTTCGAACTTGGCGGGGCTACTGGTTGGAACATAAAGGGCGGTGCGGCAGCATTCGGGCCTGACTTCGCAATCGAGATAACACCCATAGAGAACTGGCTGGAGCTTGAGGCAGGCACAACACCGCTGTTGACCCGAAATTCGACAGAATGGGATACTCACCTGCTTTTCAAGAAGCCTTGGACCCTCTCGAAAAAAGTGGAGTTTATGTTCGGTATCGGTCCGCAATGGGCTCACACAAGAGCTAACGGCACGACCACGAACACTTTCGCAGCTGAAGTCGCAGGGGACTTTATGTTCTGGCCCAACGGGAAGAGGTTCGGCTGGTTCCTTGAGCCCGCCTACGATTACAGTTTCGGCGGAGGGCACGAGCAATCCATCGGAATATCCGCCGGCCTGCTTATCGCAATTCGATAAGGCCTGCTCGCAAAAGTGAACCTACCGGGAAGACGCGCGTGCCCCCCCCATCGCCCTCCAACTGATATACTCCTCTGTTTATGCGGGTACACGTGATCCTCCCTGCTGCTGGCCTTGGCACCAGGATGTCGGCTGGCCACTCGTCCACAACGGCGCCCAAGCAGTTTCTTGAGTTGGCCGGTGTCCCTATCCTCATTCACACGCTGCGCGCCTTCGCCGAGGTGCCTCGTGTCGCCGCCATGTACGTTGCGGTCCGCTCCAATGAAATGGACCGCGTCGCCGCTCAGATCCGCGACTATGGATTCGCGGGGAAAGTCCACGTCGTCACCGGCGGAGACACCCGCCAGGAAAGCGTTCAGCACGCCCTCGACGCGATCGACTGCGACCCGGATGACATCATCCTTGTCCACGACGCCGTCCGCCCGCTCATCGACGCCGCCACCATCGAGCGCACAATCCGCGCCGTCGAGAAACACGAGGCCGCCATCGTCGGCCTGCCCGCTGTCGACACCATCAAGCAGGTTGAACGCACCGCCGACGGAGCCATCATTACCGCTACCGTCCCGCGCGAGTACGTCGTCCAGGCGCAGACGCCTCAGGGTTTCCGCTGCCATCTGCTCAAGCGCGCCTTCGCTGAAGCGACCGCCGACGAATTCGTCGGCACCGACGAAGCCAGCCTGGTCGAGCGCGCCGGCGGCGAGGTCGCCGTGGTCCTTGGCTCTCCAGCGAATTTCAAAATCACGCAGCCCGGAGATCTTGAGCTCGCCGAGTTCTATTTGCAGCGCCAGCCAGCCCATCGTTAACTTCGGGCGAACTAGCGCAATGCCGGCGCGCGATCTGTTATCTGTTTTCATACAGGAAAGACGATGAACATCAGGATTGGATACGGCTGGGATTCACACGCATTCAAGCTCGGCGTGCCGCTTAAAATCGGCGGCCTTGCGATTGACCACCCCGAGGGCTTGGCCGGCCACTCCGACGGCGACGTGCTGCTCCACGCCATCACTGACGCCCTCCTCGGCGCTATCTCCGTTGGGGACATCGGCAGCTTCTTCCCACCCGGCGATCCGCGCTGGAAAGACGCCGACTCCTCCATCTTTCTCAACCTCGCGCTCGAAGAAATCCGCAACGCCGGCTACCGCATCGTTAACGTCGACACCACGCTCGTCCTCGCCGCACCCAAGATCGGACCCATTTCCGCCGAGCTGCGCGAGCGCGTCGCCGAACTGCTCGGCATCAAGCCTTCCGACGTGGGCATCAAGGCCAAGACACCCGAAGGCCTGAACGCGGACCATGTCGCCCAGGCGCACGCTGTCGTCCTGCTCCAGAAAGTCGACGACGCCGATGAACTTCGCGCCATGGCCGCCTCGATCGAAAGCGAAGATCAGTTTGAAGAGGTGGTGCACGACCTCGTGAGTCAGGCTCACGAAATCGAACCGCGTCCCGCAACCAAGCCGCTCTTCGATACCGACGACATCACTTAATCCCGGCCGCAGTCAGAACTAAACAGGAGCTTTTGTGAAGGTACGGATCATCGTGTCCCTGCTGGCAGCCAGTGCCGCCCTCGCTGCCGGTCAGACTCCCGACTGGCAAACCCCTGCCGAAAAATCCGGCTACAGCATCACCCCCGACTACGCTGAAACAATGGCTTACCTGCGCCGCGTCGCGGCCGCCGCACCCGGCCAGGTCAAGATCGAGCCTTTCGGACAGACCGGCGAGGGCAGGGAACTGGACATCGTTATCGCCTCAAAGGACGGCGTCTTCGGCCCCGCCGCCATTCACGCCTCGCATCGCCCCGTCGTGCTCGTGCAGAACTCCATTCACGCCGGCGAAATGGATGGCAAGGACTCCTGCCTCGCGCTCCTTCGAGACATGGTCATCAGCAGGACGCAGGCCGCACTGCTCGACAACGCCGTCTTCGTCTTCATCCCCATGTACAACGCCGACGGACACGAGCGCCGCTCGCCGTACAACCGCATCAACCAGAACGGCCCTGCTGAAATGGGCTGGCGCGGCAACGGAACCAACCTGAACCTCAACCGCGATTACCTCAAGGCCGAAACGCCGGAAACCCGCGCCTTCATGGCGATGTTTCATCGCTGGCTGCCCGACTTCTTCGTCGACGACCATGTCACCGACGGCGCCGACTTCCAGTACGACGTCACCTTCACCATCGATGACGGCCCCAACGTCTATGGCCCAACCGCCCGCTGGATTGACGACGTCGTCACTCCCACGCTCGTCAAGCAGGTTGACGCCGTCCCCGGCCACCTCGCCTCACCTACTTACATCACCCTGAACGACGACACCGATCCCGCCAAGGGCCTCGGGTTCAACGACGACCCTCCGCGCTTCTCCACCGGATACATGATCCTCGAGAACCGTCCCGGCATGCTCGTCGAGCTACACATGCTCAAGGACTATAAGACCCGCGTCACCGGCAACTACGAAATCCTGCGAGCGCTGATGCAGGTCGTGAACCGCGACGCCGGCAAGCTCCTCAAGCTCAATGCCGATGCCGATGCAGAAGCCGCGCGCCTCGGCGCGCATCCCCTCGGCAACCAGCAGTTTCCGCTGCGCCTCTCCTGGAGCGGCGAAACCACTCCATTCCTCTTCCGCGGATACCGCTACACCCGCCAGCTCAGCGAAGTCTCCGGCACCATGTGGGTCAAGTACACCCATGAGCCCTGGGACGTCTCTCTCCCGCTCGCCACAGGATTCAAGGTCACCGCTTCGACCACACCTCCCACGGCCTACATCATCCCCCGCCAGTGGACCCACGTGATCGACGTGCTCGCCGCACATCAGGTCGAGATGCAGCGCACCTCCGCGCCGTGGACCGGGCAAGTCGAAACCTACCGCTGCAACGGCATGGAGTGGAACCGCGCGCCTTTCGAAGGCCGACACCCCATCTTTCCAGGCGAAGCTGCCCTAGAGCCCGGCAAATTCGGCCATTGCGATCTCGTAACCAAAACCGTTACATATCCTGTGGGATCTGTCGTCGTCCAGCTCAACCAGCGCCTGTCTAAAGTCGCCCTGCAATGGCTCGAGCCCGAAGGCCCCGACTCCGCCATGGCGTGGGGCTTCTTCGACAGCATCTTCGAGCAGAAGGAATACGGCGAATCCTATGTCCTTGAGAAGCTCGCCCGCGACATGATGGACAAGGACCCGAAGCTCAAAGAAGAATTCCAGCGCAAGATCGAGAACGACCCAAAATTTGCAGCCAATCCCTACGCTCGCCTGTCATTCTTCTATGATCACTCGCCGTATTACGCGGCAAATCGCGTCGGCGAGTATCCCGTCGGCCGCCTCACCAAGCTCGACGGCGTACCTCTGGAAAAGTAGAGGCAGCTCCAATCCAGTCATCGCAGCCTCACTACGGCCCTTTAGCCGCGGCCTTTTCCGCATCGGCGATCGCCTTGCGGAACTTATCGACCGCGGGAACGGACGGCGATTGCAATGCGTCGGAGGCGGTGTATCGCCATGCCGGAGCGGCATCGAGCGGCTTGTCTACGTCGCCACGGTAGACAGCGAAGGTGTCCTGGGTGGGTCCGGCCTCAATTTGCGGACCTGGGGGAACTGGGGAATCCGGCGGCGGGTGGCCCTGTTGTGCGCCAATTCCGACGCCGCCATCGATGGGAGTGATAGAGCCTAGGTGACCGTTCTGGCGAGGGTCAGGGATGGTGGGCTCGACGTTATGGGCGTGGCCCTTGCGAACGACAATGATCAGATCTGCGCCCCCACCAGCCATCATGCGGACGTCGAAACGTCCCCAGTTCATCAGCGCGGCTTCGACATCCTTCTGAGCCATCTGATTGGCTCGCGGATCGTCGATCGTCATTCCGGCTTCAGGATCGATGATCACGGTGACCGTTCGTGCGGTAAGAACATAGGCCGGAAGAATGGGCTTCTTCTTGTCTTTGCTGAACTCGATTGCCGTCACAAACAGAAAAGCTGCGATCAGTGTGACGCTGCGATATAGCATGGCGCGCGCCCCCTTAAGGTTCAATCCACGATATTGAGACGGCCAGACCAGACGAAAGTACGCAGCGTCTCCCGAAGAGCGAAGAGCGAGGTCAGTTGATCGGCGCTCGCGTCTCCCACTGCACGCAGTCGCGCAGGCTTGGGTCGTTGTTGGCCAGGCTCACGCAACCGGAAACACTGTGTTTGAGGACGTTCTTCCCGCCGAAGGGCGCTAAAGCAGGTGGACCGAGGGGTCCCATAGCAGCCGCATCCCATGTCTCTGCGACCAAAGCCCCATGTTTGATATTCACGACGAGAGGAGTGACCTGAGGAGATCCTGTTTTCGGGTCGAACGTGATGGTGACCTTCTTGCCTTGTTGCGTCCAGTGTGCGTGCCAGACCTGTGAATTGCCATTGTCCCAATTCTGCTGGACCATGACGGTGCCATCCTCGGCAAACTGCACCATGACCACACGATGGACGTCCTGACTGATGCCTCCG
>JAFAMZ010000048.1 GCA_019232935.1 Silvibacterium sp. | reverse complement strand
GCTCCGCGCCTGGGCCGCGGCTCGGCGCGCCGGCTCCTCCGCGTCCTGAATCGCTTGTACTTTGCTCGTGACGTCATCCTGTCCGCAGCCGATGATGTCGACTGGGTTCTTTGTCTGACCGTTATAAGTCTTGAGTCTCGCCTCATGATCGTGTTCGTGCGGCAGCAACACATTTTGCAGGAAGGCCTGCACCTTGGCCCGTTCGCACGCCGTGAGGCCGCTCGGCACTGGAGGCATCGTGATCGTCACGCTCACTGAGTAATTGGTAACCAGAGTCCCCGTGACGTGAAAGCACTGTACTCCTTTGTCGCAGTTGCAACCCTCGCCCTTGGTCACCTTCTGGTTTACAACGCTGCCTGTCCCTCCATCGAATGTCCCATCCGTTTTGCCATGCAAATGCAGTCGTTCGCATCCGCCCTCCATCTCGAAAGCGTGGGGTTCTCCCGCGACCTGGATAGGCGCCATGCTGACCTGCCCTGAATCTTCCGCCGCGCCGGTCACATCCGGAGTTGTCGCACTCGGGCTTGTCTGGTCTTGAGGTTCCAAGTCGCGCTGCAGCAGCCCCCCTTCCGCCGCCTCCCCGCGCGCCAGATCGCGGCCGAGCCACACACCTCCTGTTTGCTGAATAGTGTGTGTCAATTCGTGGGCAAGCAGCCGATCGCCCTCATTTGTCCCCGGGGCATACCGGCCTTTGCCAAAGACAATGTGATTTCCCACGGTATAAGCGGCCGCCTTAACTGCCGATGCCGATTCGGCTGCCTCGGAGCCGTCATGCACCCGAACCCGGCTGAAATCGTAGCCGAAACGCGGCTCCAGAGCTCTGCGCGCGGCCTCGGTGAGCGGCTGTCCCGGAGTATTGAGGACGTCCCCCACAATCGCCGTCGCTTCCGCGCCGGCGGGTTCACTCGCCCCTTCACGCTCGCGAGCGAGCCGGTTCTTACTGCATTCGGAGCACTCCTGTTCCGACTCGTTCCCGCAGGCGCACTTGCGGCGCAACTCGGGAATCGCTCGCTCGGGGAGCGTCTGCCGAAGAAGATCAGCCAAGCCATGATTTCCCAAAGTTCGCTGAAGCTTGCGGATGGGTGTTCGCAACAGCAGGTGTCGGGCAAGGTTGTGGCTAACGGCGCTTCTTCCCGGCATGGCCTCGCGATCACCGTCGTCGTTGGATCCTCTGCCGCTCGCCGCCCCCATCGCCTGGGACTTCGTCACTTGTTCGGCAATCGCGTCCGCTTCCTTTTCGTAAACATCGTCCGGCGCGCCAAGCGTCAGTTTGGGCTGCAGACGCGCGGATGCGACGAGGCTCTGAACGGCACGGTTCCCGAACGGCTGGCCGGGTGAGCGCAAGACTTCATACACGATGGGCGGCGCTTCGGCTAGTGCGGGGCCAGATGGGCCGATGTGCTTCATCTGGATGGGCCCTTGGTGCTGCTCGGCTTCATCCTTCCTGCTGCACTGGGGGCAGGTTCCTCCGCAGGCGCACTTGCGCTGGATTCGCGGCTCAGACATGCGCATCACCTGGTCAGCGACGCCGTCGGCCTCATGTTCCAGTGGGTCGTTTACTTCACCGATAGCCAGCTTGCGTTGAATGAGCAGCGAT
Organism: Silvibacterium sp.; assembly: GCA_019232935.1. Taxonomy (GTDB): domain Bacteria; phylum Acidobacteriota; class Terriglobia; order Terriglobales; family Acidobacteriaceae; genus Silvibacterium. The sequence continues at coordinate 3,376 of JAFAMZ010000048.1, read as the reverse complement.
GCTGATGCCGGCGATGTTCCGGGGATGACGGCACGTCCGGCGGAAATATTGGAACTTTAGTGAAATCCCACGCGGCACCCCAAGCCTGCTTGCCGCCAGTTTTATTGCGAGGAGGACCAGAACTCTCCTGTGCCGTGAGCCGCAGCATAGGCTGGTTGCCAAATGTGCGTTGCGGATCGCGTTCCCGGCCGGCCAACTCGCTGGCTGCTGCTGGACCTCCGCGAGCCACGCTGGAGGAGGATTTCCTGGCCTTCGCATCCGTTGCTCTCGAGAAGGTGTTCATCTTCGGGAGCTATCGGCTTCGGTATCGGTTAATGTGTATCAATGCCGGTGGACATTGGACGGAGCCCGGGGCCGATGCAGGCAATCTATCACAGATGCCCGGTTGTTCAGTCCACGGTTCCTTAGATCTGATCAGAACGGAATTATTTCGGAAGCTCCACTTTGCCGGTGATGGTGAATTTGCCAGTGACGATAGCAGTCGTGTCGTCGGGCTGAGCGCTGCCGACGGAGACGGTGTAGTCGCCGGGGAGGATGACGCGAGTTCCCTGCTCGTTTATTTGTCCTATAGACCGCGGATCGATGGTGAGCTTGACTTGCGTGCTCTGTCCGCGGTTGAGATGAAAGCGGTCGAAGGCGGCAAGCTCGCGGCGCGGGGTCTGAAAGCCGCGAGGCTGGGTGAGGTAGACCTCGACAACTTCATCGCCGGCAGTCTTTCCCGTGTTCTTCACCGTCGCTTCGACGGTGACGGGGTCGCCTGCGTTCGCGCTGGATGGGATCTTGAGGTTGGAGTAGGCAAAGGTTGTGTAGCTGAGTCCATAGCCGAAACCGTAGAGCGGCTTGCCAGCGAAATAGCGGTAGGTGCGGTCCTTCATGGAGTAGTCGTCGAAGGCGGGAAGTTGGTCGAGCGATGCATAGAAGGTGAGCGGCAGGCGGCCGGCGGGGTTGTAGTCTCCGGCGAGGGATTCGGCGATGGCGTTGCCGCCCTCTTCGCCGGGATACCACGCTTCGAGGATTGCGTTGGCGTGCTCCTGCGCCCAGTTGATGGCAAGGGCGCTGCCATTCTGCAACACGACGACGAGAGGACGACCCGTTGCGCCGAGAGCCTTGAGCAGGTCCTCCTGCGCGGCGGGAAGATCGATGGCGGTGCGGTCACCTCCGGAGAAGCCTTCGAGCTTGACTGGCATCTCTTCGCCTTCGAGCGACGGCGATAGACCAACGAAGGCAACGGTCACGTCGGAGCGGCGGGCGGCGTGGAGGGCTTCTTCGCGGAGGACATCGGCCGGAGCCTGCCAAGTGAGGTCGATGCCGGCGCTGCCGGTTCCGTGGAAGTACTCGAGCTTGATGGGGTGTGGCTTGGTGTCTCCGAAGTGGACAGGAGCTTCGAGAACCTGGCCACGCTCGCCGGTTTTCCCGGTGCTCTGGACGATCAGCTTGTTGTCGAGGTAGAGCTTGAATCCCTCGGCGTTTTCGCAGGCGTAGCAGTAGTTGACGCGCACGCCGAGTTTGTAGTCGCCGGGTCCGGGCGGCGTGAAGTCGCCGGTCCAGCGAACGGAGTAATTGTTGCGTTGCAGGCCTTCGACGGGAGTGACTTTGTCCCAGTTGAAATTGATACTGCGATCGTTACGCATTAACGCGGGCGTGCCGGTGAGGTCTTTGGATTTGAAGTAGGCTCCGGTGAGGCCCTCGCCGACGCCGCTCGATGGCTTGAGCGCGGTGGACTCGATGGGCATGGCGAGTCCTTCGACGAGGGTCGAGCCCTGCGCGTAGTGAATGCGCGCGTTGGGAAAGCGGCTCTCGATGGCGTCGAGCGGGAAGACCGGCTCGGGTGGAGGGCCGTTGTAGTTGCCTTGCAGGGCCTGGATGAGGCGCGCGTTGGGACCGACGACGGCGATGCGGCCGATGTCGGGGCGCAGGGGGAGCGCGTGGTCCTGATTCTTGAGGAGGACCATGGATTCCTCGCCAGCCTTGAGGGCAAGGTCGCGGTGCGGTCCGGAGTTGTCCTCTTTGAAGGGTATGCGGCCGTAGGCGTAGGTGTCGGGCGGATCGAACATGCCGAGGCGGAAGCGCGCGCGGAAGAGGCGGCGCAGAGCGGTGTCTATTTCGGCTTCGGTGATCAGGCCCTGGTGGATGGCGTCGACGAGAGCGGGAAAGGCCTGGCCTTCCCGGAATCCGCACTCGAGGTCGGTGCCGGCTTTGACGGCAGCGGCCGCGGCGTGGGCCATGTCGGGCGCGTAGTGGTGGCCGGTGTTGACGTCGGCGACGGCAGCGCAGTCGCTCACGACGTATCCATCGAAATGCCAGGCGTCGCGGAGGTGGTCGCGCAGCAACATGGTGTTGGCGCAGGCGGGGGCTCCATCGATGGAGTTGTAGGCGCACATCACAGACTGGGCATGTGCCTCGGTTACGGTGGCGCGGAAGGCCGGAAGATAGGTGTCCTCGAGGTCGTGCGGGGAGACCTCGACGTTGAAGCGATGGCGGGATGGCTCCGGTCCGCTGTGCACAGCGTAGTGCTTGGGGGTGGAGACGACTTTGAGGTATTCGGGGTCGGTGCCCTGCATCCCGGTGACGAAGGCGACGCCCATGCGCCCGGTGAGGAACGGGTCTTCGCCGTAGGTTTCCTGACCGCGGCCCCAGCGGGGGTCACGAAAGATGTTGATGTTCGGTGCCCAGAAGGTGAGGCCGAAAAACATCTCGCGGTGGTCCTCGCGCATGGCCTGGTTGTATTTAGCGCGTGCTTCAGTCGAGATGATCTCGGCCATCTGGTGGACGAGGTTCGTGTCCCATGTAGCGGACATGCCGATGACCTGCGGGAAGTTGGTCGCGTAGCCGGCGAAGGCGACGCCGTGCAGGCCTTCATTCCACCAGTCGTATTTAGGAACGCCGAGGCTGGGGATGGCGGGCGAGTGATCGCGCATCTGCGAGACTTTCTGCTCGAGGGTCATGCGGCCAATGAGTGCGTCGACGCGCTTGTCGATGGGCAGGGACGGGTCCATCCAGGGGAAATGAGGCTGGGGGGAATCGGGCTTGTTCTGGGCGGACGCAGATCGAGTGAGGCAGATCGCAAGCAGGAAGAACAGCATACAGTGGGCAGTGAAGCGGAACATTTTGAGGCGGCTCCTGCAGAAGCGCTGTAACTGACAAGGCGACGCCCATTATAGTCGCGCGAGGGTTTCCCCTAAGGAGCGATGTCTCGGTGATTGATCAGGATTCCGAACTGTGAATCGATGGCCAGAGGCGCAGGGGGCGCGCCTTTATTGGCGACCGGCGGGGACAGCGGGCTTGGTTGAGCCCGAACCGTCCCGCTGAGTGGCGCGGCGGAGTGTCTGCTAAGTTGTGCAGCTCACGCGACGCGGGTGTTTGAATTTGGATTTGT
>JAFAMZ010000366.1 GCA_019232935.1 Silvibacterium sp. | reverse complement strand
CTTTGCCTGGCGCGTCTGCAAACACGTAAAGTCGAACGCCATCGTTTACGCCCGCAGCGGGCAGATGCTGAGCGCGGGCGCGGGGCAGACGAGCCGGGTGGATGCGGCCAAGTTCGGAGCCATGAAAGCCGTCCTGCCACTTGCTGGATGCGTCGCGGCTTCAGATGCATTCTTTCCGTTTCCGGATGGCCTTGAGGTCGTCGCAGGAGCGGGCGCCGCGGCGGTAATTCAGCCGGGCGGGTCTGTCAAAGACGCCGAAGTGATCGCCGCTGCTGACAGGCTTGGGGTTGCAATGGTATTTACCCGGATGCGGCATTTCCGGCACTAGGGCCAACTTGCGCTATATCAAACGAGAAAGGTTGCAGCCCGAATGGGGTTACAATCGTCTTATATTGCTAAGGGACGCGTTGAGACTATCGCTGGATCGCACGAATTCGTCCTGTCGGAAGTGAACGAGACAAATCGAGCCGGGGCATCTGCGAGGTCCGGGCGTAGGGATTCCCACCGATCATGAGCAGCATGCCTTCATCCAAAATTGCATTGATCAGAATCGCCTCACAGGTTTGCGCCGCCACACTTGCTGTCGGCGCTCTTACCGTCACTTCCTCGGCGCAAACCCAGAACGCAAAACCGGCTCCGGCCGCGCTGACAAGCCCGCAGGCGAGCAGCGACCAGTTAGACCGCGCCAGCGCCTACTACCACTACATGCTGGCCCACCAATACGAGGACATGGCCAACACCTATGGCCGTCCAGAGTACGCCACACGCGCCATTGAGGAATACAAGCTGGCGCTCGATGCCGACCCGTCCTCGAAGTTTCTCACCAGCGGCCTGGCCGAGCTTTACTTCCGCACCGGACGCGTGGCAGACGCGGTTCGGGCTGCGAAGGAGCAGATCAGCAAGGACCCCAATAACCTCGATGCGCACAAGCTGCTCGGCGGCATCTATCTCAAGTCGCTTGGAGACGGCCAGCAGCAGGGTGGCCCGCAGGAAGAGATGCTGAAGCTGGCCATCGCGGAATACGAAAAGATCGTCTCGCTCGCGCCCGACAGTATTCAGGACCGGCTCTGGCTCGGGCAGCTTTACTCCTTCGCGCACGATTCCGTTCATGCCGAAGAACAGTTTGCGGCGGCGGAAAAGATCGATCCGGGCTCGGAAGACACGGCACTCGATCTCGCCCGGCTTTATACCGAGCAGGGTGACCCGGCTCGCGCGATCAAAGTGCTCAACAGTCTGCCCGAAGATGACAAAACCGCGAAGACCGAGTTCGTGCTCGGCGCAAGCTATGAGCGGCTGAAGGATACGCAGCACGCCATCGAGGCCTACAGGAAATCACTCGATCTCGAGCCGGACAATCTTGATACCGAGCGCGCGCTGGCGCGAGTGCTGCTAAGCGACAACCAGCTTGCACCCGCCCTGGCTGCGTTCAAGGACATCGCCGCCGGAGACCCGACTGATCCCGAAGCCTATCTGCGCATGTCGGAAATTCAGCGGCGGCAGGGCGATTACGAAGACGCGCTGGCCACGCTGAAGAAGGCGAAATCGCTCGTTTCCGATTCCCTGGAGGTCAGCTTCAACGAAGGATTGATCGACGACGCCCTCGGCCGCTACGACGACGCGGTGCAGATCTTCCAGAAGCTGGTGGCCGATTCCGAGCACTCCTCGGGCCAGTACTCTGACTCGGAGAGGGGCAACCGCGCCCTGTTTCTGGAGCGGCTGGCGCTCCTCTATCGCGAGCAGAACAAGGCCGACCAGGCCATTGCCGTTTACCAGAAGATGGCGGAGCTCGGCGGCGAGTACGCCAGCCACGCGTATGAATCCGAGGTCGAGACTTACCGCGATGCTCACCAGTACGACAAGGCTTTGCAGGTAGCGCGGGAGGCCAACGAAAAGCTGCCGAAGGACCGCGGCACCAGGCTGATGTATGCCATGCAGCTTGCCGACGGCCCGAACCCGGAAGAAGGGATCACGCTGGCGAAGTCCATGTTGACGAAGACTCCCGCGGACCTTGAGGTCTATCGGCAGCTCGCGAATATCTACACCCGGCTTCGCCGCTGGAAGGAGGCGTCGGACGCGATCGATCACGCCGAGCAGCTGTCGAACAAGACCGACGACAAGTTCTACGTCGCTTTCCTGCGCGGCGCGCTGTACGAGCGGCAGAAGCTTTACGATCAGGCCGAAGTCGAGTTTCGGAAGGCGCTGGTTCTCGATCCCAAGAACAGCATGACGCTGAATTACCTCGGCTACATGCTGGCCGATCACGGCATGAAGCTTCAGGAAGCGCTCGGCATGATCAAGAAGGCCGTCGAGATCGATCCGCAGAACTACGCCTATCTTGATTCGCTCGGCT
>JAFAMZ010000320.1 GCA_019232935.1 Silvibacterium sp. | reverse complement strand
ATGTTCGCCTGGTGAATGTGTTCATCAATGTTACGGATGTGAACGGCGCTCCGGTTCCGGGCCTTACTCAGGACGACTTCTCGCTGAGCGAAGACGGGCATCCACAGAAGATCAGCTACTTCGAGCGCGACACGGGAATGCCGCTCTCAATTGTGCTAGCTATCGATACGAGCGGCAGTACGCACAAAGACCTGACGGTTGAGAAGGCCGCCGCGCATAATTTCGTCCACGCGCTTATGCGGCCGGTCGATCAGCTCGATCTGATGGACTTCAATTCCGACGTGCGGGAAGTAGTGCCTTTCACGAACAATATTCACCGCATTGATGCGGGGCTGGACAATCTCTCGCACGGGCCGGCGACTGCTCTGTACGACGCGATCTATCTTGCTTCGCAATCGCTGGGGCCTCGCCGCGGACGCAAGGTGCTCGTGGTCATCTCCGATGGCGGGAACACCGTCAAGGGCGTCGACTATGCGCAGGCCCTGGAGCAGGCCCGTCGTGGCGAGGTCATGGTCTACAGCATCATCGATCTGCCGGTGGTGGCCGATGCCGGACGCGAAACGGGAGGCGAGCACGCCCTTATGACGCTGTCGCAGGAGACCGGCGGCAAGTACTACTATGCCGAGGATGGGAATCTCGAAAACGCGTTCCGCCAGGTATCCGAAGATCTGCGCACGCAATATCTGATCGGCTACTACCCGGCCCATCGCGTGACGGATTCGCCGTTCCGGAGCATTTCAGTTACGCTGACCCGCGGGGCGGCGGGAAACAATGCTTACGTGCTGCGGCACAGGACGGGGTACTACCAGACTTCCGGGCAGTAAGCGAAAAGAGCCGAGGCTCAGAGCCATGGCGCTCTTCACTGCGGCGGAGGGGGAGGATTCTGCTGCTGCTGTTTCTGCTGGTCGTCTTTTTTGCCGAAGAGCCGCGCGAAAAATCCCTTCTTCTTTTTGGGCTGTTCCTGTTCCGGAGCAGGCTGCGGCTGGGCGGTGGCGATGGTTTCTCCGCTCTGGGGCTGGACGGTTTGCGGTGCTGTCGGCTGCGTTACCGGCACCTGCTGAGGAGCCGACGCCTTTTCACCGATCCCGAAAATGCGCTGGAAGAGGTTCCGCTGGTCGCCATTGGCATGGTCGCAGGTGTCAGTGGGCTGCGTTCCCTCGAGAAAGGCCGCCGTGTAGGTCTCGTTGGGGCACGCGGCATCCGACAGCAGGTTCGTTGCCTTGTCCAACTTCACTTCCACAATGCCCGATGGAGGCACAAATTCCTTAGTGTCGGAGTACTGCGGCAGAGCAACAGCGCGCTTCATGAAATTGGCCCAGATGGGAGCCGCAGCATGCGCGCCCTCGATTTTGATGTCGCTGTAATCGTCGTTGCCCACCCAGACGACGCAGAGCAGGTTGCTGGTGAATCCCGCAAACCACGCATCATGCGACGTGCCGGTTTTCCCGGCCGCCGGAGCAGTGAATCCCAGGCCACGGACCGCATAACCTGTGCCGTGATTGATCACGTTCTCCATGAGGCTGGTGGTCAGGTATGCCGCTCGCGGATCGAGGACCGGCCTGGTGATGGGCGTGTAATCGTTCATCACATCGCCATTCGGGCTTCGCACCGAGGCCAGCATCCAGGGATCGATCTTCACACCATTATTGGCGAAGACGGTGTACGCGCCGGACATCTCGAGCGGCGTCGCGTCGTAGGCGCCAATTGCCATGGCCGGGGTCGCGCGCGCCGACTTGATTCCAGCGTCGCGCGCCAGCGAAGCGACGTTGTTGTAGCCGACCATCTCCGCCAGCGCGATGGTGGCGTTATTCAGCGACTGTTGCAGCGCAAATCGGGCCGTCACCTCGCCGTAGTATTTGCCTTCGAAATCGCGCGGGCTGTAGGTCTGGTTTCCGGCAAAGGTGAACGTGGTCTGCTCATCGTTCAATATCGTCACCGGACTGAAGGTCGCACTCGTGCCGTCGGAATTCGTGAGCTGCGAGCCTGCCAGGCTCGTGTTGAACGCCGCCGCATACACAAACGGTTTGAAGATCGAGCCGGTAGGCCGGTGCGACACCGCATGATTGAACTGGCTCTGCCCGTAGTTACGCCCTCCGACCAGCGCCAGCACCTGCCCGGTGTGG
>JAFAMZ010000306.1 GCA_019232935.1 Silvibacterium sp. | reverse complement strand
TGCAGGGGACGAGGCGCTGTAAGGACGGCGGGACGACCATGGTTAACGGCCGCCCACTGTTCGCGATTGGTGCTGGCCTGCCGGGCGTGCTGGATTTGTTCGGGGAGAGGAGGCGCATGCTGCTCACGCCATGCGATGTTCTCGGCGGGAGTGGGCTGGAGATTGGAGCCGCCTCCTCCGTTGTAGCTGACGCGAGTGTCGTTGATGACGGTGACGTTATGAATGTAGGTGTTGTGGATGACGGTCGTATTCACCCGCGTTACGGAAGTGTTGTAGTAGAAATCGTTGTCACGCCAGTAGCCGCCCTCGTAACCGCGGCCGGTGTAGCCGTACCCATAGTTCACGCCTCCATAGAAGCCGACGTGGGGACCCCAGTAGCCGGGGTGCCAGCAGTAGCGGTTCTGGTAATAACCCCAGTAGCCCGGGGTCCAGAGGGCGCCGATATAGGGCGCTACAACCCACACGCCGGGAACCCAGTAATAGCCGGTGTTGGCGTAAGCCCAGTAGCCGGGCGTCCACAGGTAGTTCGGCCCGGGCGCCGGCGGCTGGTCGTATTCGGGCAGGAGTGGAGGCGGCGCGGGCGCATATTCGACCGGCTGAGCCTGGCTTTCATAATTGGGAACCGGGGCATCGTAATCGTATGGCTCCTCGCTGGGGCCATACTGATTGCCATAGTAAGCATCATTCCGATCCGGCAGTCGCCGGGTTTCCCGAGCGCTTTGCCGTGCGGGCGCCTGGGGTTCAGAGCCGGTTGGAATCTCCTGGGTGGTATTGACGGCAGGCGCCAGGTTAGCCTGCGCAGCCGGATCCTGGTTGGGGTCGGCGGACTGGGCGGCGTTCTGCGCCTGATTCTGCTGATCGGCGTTTTGGCCGTTCTTGTTACAGCCGGAAATCGCGAGAGCTGCTGCCAGCGTAAATATCAGAAAATACTGGAGATAGTTTAGGTTCCTCATTGGGTTGATCCCCTTCTCTGAAATTAGGATGCAACTCGGCCGGATGGGTGTGTTCCCGCTCCCCAACTGAATTGCCACGCGATTGCGTGACCCGCAATTGACCGGCAAGATTCGGAGTGTGATTCCCTTCGGACTGCGAAATCATCATCAAAGCACCGCGTCGGCCCGGAAACCGGTGCGCAATGCATGAGGGTGAGCGGCAGGAGCGTATGATATGACAGCAGTTTTGGCTTTTCCGCCGGCAGACGAGCGGACCCATTCGATGCCACCGCAAGGTTCCAGTTCGCTGCAAAACAACTCCGACGAGTTGTGGCAACTAGTGGTGCGGCGCGATTCCCGCGCAGATGGGCGCGCTTTTTACGGTGTGCGCAGCACGGGGGTGTTTTGCCGTCCCTCCTGTTCCAGCCGGCGACCGCGGCGCGAGAATGTGGAGTTCTTCACCGATCTGGTCTCGGCGTTCGCGGCGGGGTACCGTCCCTGCAAGCGATGCAATCCAGCGGGGCTGCGGGCTGACGCGCAACTGGTCGAGAACCTCGCCTTGCGCCTCAATCAGGACCTCGACCGTTGCGTGAAGCTGGCGGACCTGGCGCGAATCAGCGGGTTAAGCGCGTTCACGGTGCAGCGGACCTTTCAGCGGGTGCTGGGCGTCAGTCCGAATCAGTACCGGGCGCACCGGCGCGCGGCAGCGCTGCGGTCGCGATTGAAGGACCCCAAAGTGCGAATCACCGATGCGGTATACGACGCGGGATACTCGGGCCCGTCGCGAGCCTACAGCAATGCCCGGCTCGGGATGCGGATGCAGGATTATCGGGCTCGCGGGCGCGACCAAAACATCGGGTATATTACCGGATCATCTCCTCTGGGGCGCGTGCTGGTGGCGGCGACCGAGCGCGGGCTGTGCGCCGTGATAATGGACTCGGATGATGAGGTTCTGTTGCGGCGACTCAAGGAGCAGTTTCCGGCCGCGGAGTTGACTCCGCGTACGGATCTCTGCGACATGCTGGACCAGGTGTTGTCGAGCCTGACGGAACATCCGGCGGCACTGGATCTGCCGCTCGATCTGCGGGCAACGGCGTTCCAAATGCGGGTTTGGGAGGCGCTAAGGTGCATTCCGCGAGGCGAGACCCGGACCTACACAGAGATCGCCTGCGTCATCGGACAGCCGACGGCAGCGCGGGCCGTGGCGCGTGCGTGCGCAACGAATCCATGCGCGGTGGTGATTCCATGCCACAGGGTGATCGGGTGCGATGGCAAGTTGACGGGCTATCGCTGGGGAATGGAGCGGAAGCGGAAGCTGCTGGAGATTGAAAAGGGATAGTCGCCGGTTCAGGCGATGGAGTTCTGCCGCAGGGTGAGGTTCCAGAGCGCCATAACTAGCGTGTCAATGTCCTCGTAGGTGTTGTAGAGGGCGAGTGAGGCGCGGACGGTGCTCTCCAGGCCAAAACGGCGCAGGATGGGCTGGGCGCAGTGGTGTCCCGAGCGCACGGCTACGCCATAGCGGTTGAGGTAGTCGCCGATCTCCTCGTTGCGGAAGCCATCAATGATGAAGGACAGAACGCCGGCCTTTTCCCGAGCGGTGCCGATGATGTGCAGGCCGGGAATGCGCTGGAGCGACTCCGTGGCGTATGTCAGCAGTCCATGTTCGTGGCGCGAAATGTTAGACATGCCCACGCGATCGAGATAGTCGATGGCCGCGCCTAGACCGACGGCATCGGCGATGTTGCCGGTGCCGGCTTCGAAGCGCTGCGGAGGAACCTGATACAGCGTCTTCTCGAAGGTGACATCCTGGATCATGTTGCCGCCACCCTGCCAAGGGGGCATGTGCTCCAGAACCTCCTGCTTTCCATAGACGACGCCGATGCCGGTGGGCGCGAAGACTTTGTGCCCGGAGAAGACGAAGAAGTCGCAGTCGAGCGACTGGACATCGACCTGCATGTGCGAGACCGATTGCGCGCCGTCGAGGAGAACTTTCGCTCCGTGGCGGTGGGCAGCTTCGATCATGTCGGCTACGGGAGGGATGACTCCGAGCGCGTTTGATACCTGCGGCATGGCGACGAGCCGCGTCTTCGGACCGAGCAGCTTTTCGTATTCGTCGAGAAGGACCTGACCGCTGTTGTCTACGGGAGCGACGCGAAGCTTCGCGCCTTTTTCCGAGGCGAGCATCTGCCAGGGAACGATATTCGCGTGGTGCTCGAGCCAGGTGATGACGATTTCGTCGTCCTTCTGGATGTTGCGACGGCCCCAGCTCTGCGCGACAAGATTGATGCCTTCGGTTGTTCCGCGAACAAAGATGATCTCGCGGGTGGAGGAGGCATTTAGAAACCGGCGTACCTTTTCGCGCGCGGATTCATAGGCATCGGTGGCGCGAGCGGCGAGCTCATGTGCGGCGCGATGGACGTTCGAGTTTTCGTGCTCGTAGAAGTATTTGAGCCGGTCGATCACGCTCTGCGGTTTTTGTGTCGTAGCTGCGTTGTCGAGCCACACCAGCGGTCTGCCGTTTACTTTCTGGCGGAGGATGGGAAAGTCGCGCTTGAGAGCTTCGGCGTCGAAGGAGTAAGACGAGAGGTTCAGATCGCGCGGGACATTGGGTTCGATGCCGGCAGGCTCGATGGCTGCGGATTCAAGGTGGGGTTCAGACCCGTCTGACGAGAGCGTCCGGAGATCCCTGAGAAACTCGAAGGACGAGAGGCTGTCCGGATTGGCAGTTCCAGTATCGGCAGGTCGAGTCGGAGTATGGGGTTCGAAGCCGGGAATTGCCGGCGCAGGTCCGGGAATCGTCGGCGGGTAAGAGAGCAGGGGCCGGGCCTCTTCAAGAAACGAAAACGCCGGAACCGGCGAGAAGTCTAAAAAACCGAGGGAAGAGGGGATGGTCGGCGAGGGAGGCTGCGCAGCCTCGGCGAACTGCGGGAATCGTTCCGTTTCGAATGATGGCAGACCTTCGAGGATTGCGCGCTCCGGCACGAATTCCGCCAAGGGTTTTGCCGGAGCATAAGGACCGGTCGGGACGGTGTTCCTGTCGGAGAAGATCGGCCGCGCATCCTGAAGGAAAGAGAAAGCCGGAATATCGCCGGAAAGGCCCGCCGCGTCAGTGGAACTGGCGCCCGGAACCGCCGGCGGATTCACCTGCGCCGGCGCGGTCACCGGAGACAGGGTTGCACCACCGCCGCTGGCAGGCGCTCCGGGAAAATGCGGGTCAACAAAGTACGGATGGGAGGGAAGCGATGCCTCGGAGGGAGCCGCGGGAATAGTTGCAGGAGGTGTTTCAAGAGCCGTCGGCGCCTGAGTTGGAACGCTGCGAAGGGAAATACCCTCGGCCCCTGGCAAAGCCGTGAAGAACTCATTAGCCATGCGCGCGATTGTTGCCGGATCAGGCAAACCGGCGGGGAGAAACTCCGGGGCGGTTGCCGGAGCAGCCTCAGTTGGAGTCTCAGCAGGCAGAATCAGCCGGCCGGGATCACTTGTAGTCATAGTACTGTCCGACCTCGACGTCATCGAGTACGGCGATCGCGTCATCTGTCAGAACCGAAGCCGAGCAGTAGAGCGAAATCAGATACGACGCCAGCCCACGGTCGCTGACTCCCATGAAGCGGACTGAAAGGCCGGGACTCTGCTCGCCTGTCAGACCCGGCTGGAAGAGTCCGACGACTCCCTGCTTTCTTTCGCCCACGCGGATCAGGAGCATTTTCGTCCTTGGCACTTTGCCGGCCACGCGAATCTTGTCGGTGGGAATCAGAGGGATGCCGCGCCAGGTGAGGAACGGCGTTCCAAATAGCGTGACGGTCGGAGGCGGCACTCCGCGGCGGGTGCATTCGCGTCCGAAGGCAGCGATAGCGCGCGGATGAGCGAGGAACAGCGACGGCTCCTTCCATACTTTGGTCAGGAGTTCGTCAAGATCGTCAGGCGTGGGAGCGCCTTTGCGGGTCGAGATGCGCTGGGCATCGGAAACATTGTTCAGGAGGCCGTAATCCGCATTGTTCAGCAGCTCGTTCTCCTGCCGCTCTTTTACGCTCTCAATGACTACCCGAAGCTGCTCGCGAATCTGGTCGTAAGGATTGCTGAACAAATCCGCGACGCGGGTCTGGATGTTTACCACCGCGTTGATGCTGCTCAGGCGGTACTCGCGAGGCGCCTCTTCGTACTCGGCATAAGTGGGCGGGATCGGAGAGTCGTCATCGTGTCCGCAGAGGACATCGATGACTTTGTCCTCGACCACCCGATTGCGGCGGAAGATGCCGGCTTCGAGGGGCTTCCAGTCCAGCAGCCGGACGAGCCATCGGGGAGTGATTGCTCCGTAAATCGGAGCTGTTTTGGTTACATTGGCAAGCTGAATTGCGGACGGTTCGCCCAGAGATCCACGCGATACACTTTCAGGCACTTACTGACTCCCTTGCGTGCGAATTGCACCAACCCGAAGCAGATTGTAGACGAAACACATGGGAAAAGCATCAAAAGGGGCTGCCTCGATGGCACATGCTCAGGGCTGATCAGACAAAAATCAGTACTTGCGGACTCTGCGGTCGATGCGATCAGACCAGGCGTGGATTCCGCCGCTCAGGTTGCGAACCCTCTGAAATCCATGCCTTTGCAGGAACTCGACCGCCTTCACGCCGCGAGGGCCCATCTTGCAGACCGCAACGATTTCCTGCGAGGCGCTCAGTTCCTTGTAGCGCCTGGGGAGCTCGGGCAACGGGATCAGGTGCCCGCCGATGTTGGAAAGCTCGAACTCGTACTCATCGCGAACATCGAGAAGGAAAACGTCGTCGCCATGGTCGAGGCGCTGCTTCAACTCTTCGACTTGAATTTCGGGAATGCTCATTTCGTTTCTCCTTTGGCCCTAAAACACAAAACCCGCCTGCCAGTGCACCTTCTGGCGGCGGGTCAATTCAGAGGCGTTTGCGTGAATCTTGATCTGCTAGATCGGCAATCTCCTCAGGCCAGAAGACACATGTCCGCTACACATACAGCGACAACAAGCGGCGGCCTTCCGGACGGCAAAACTCATGGTTAAGAGGCTAACACAAACGAAGCTTAATGACAGATGCATCGACCGTGGGGGAAGATGCAGTGTTTGAGCGGGTCAAAGGAACCCCACGTCCGAAGATCGGATGCGGGGTTCCCAGTTCCCCAGTTTTCTTAGAAGGTGAAGCGGCCGCCGAATTCACCCCAGAGGGAGCGGGGGATGATCGTGCTGCTCGGGTTGATGAAGCCCTTGGGATGTCCGAAGGTATCGGGCGAAGCGATGTTGTTGTTGTAGTTGTTGCCGTAGTTGGCCCGGTTGGTGAGGTTGAAAGCCTGCCCGAAGAGCTCCACGTTGTAACGTTCGCCGAAGTGGATGTTTTTCGAGAGCCGCAGGTCGAGCTCGACGAACGGATCGCCGCGCAGCGGATCGAACTTCGAGATGGTGCAGGTTGCTGGTTCCCCGAGGCCGTAGAAACAGGCCTGGGCGGCCGCGTTATCGCCGGAGTATGCCAGATAATCCCGAATATTGCTCTTCGGGACAACGACTGCGTTGGCAGTTCCCCCGCCAGTGTTCAGCGTATTGCTGGAATTGGTCAAGGGATATGGGCGGGCCGACCCGTACTGCAGAATAGGAGCGACCTGCATTCCCCAGGGCAGGTAGCCGACTCCGGCGATGGTGACGTGGCTGCGTTCATCGTTGGGATTGGGACCCCATTCGTAGCTCGCGAACGGATTGGTCGAAAGCCGCGGATAATTGCGGAATGAGGTTCCACCGGCTCCATAGGAGTAAGCCCAGGCGAGGGTGTAATTGGCGTCCAGTGTGAAGCGCTGGGTCATACGCTGGCGGTAAACGAAGTTGACCCCATCGTAGTGCGAGCGCCCAATGGCTTCTTCGTTGCGGACGCTGGCCAGTTCGGTCAGACCGGATGCTGCAAATGCCGGATCGAGAGGACGGGTGCAGCAGATGCCGTTGACGGGAACCTTCTGGTCGATATTGATGGTTTTGTTTTCGTGGATGCCGAGCACATGCGTGTACTCAAGCTCGAATGCAGCATTATTGTTGATGGCCCAGGTGTATCCGACATTGAATTCTTCGGTGATGGGGTTGCGGTAGTGCGGATCCATGAGCCGGCCAACGCTTCCGGGGGCGAGATTCGGCGACGGCGGCGGAATGGTGGGATAGGGGCTTACACCGTACTGCCACTGGGCGAGCGTCTGGCCTGTTCCGGGCACGGAGTCGGTCGGGCTGGAAAGGCTGAGCGCGGTCTGGAAGATCGTCGGGTTCGACTGCTGTTCCATGAAAAGCGGAATGTTCTGGAAAATGTTGCCGTAGTACATGCCGAAGCCACCGCGCACAACGTGTCTGCCTTTGCCTGTAACGTCGTAGGCAAATCCTACGCGGGGGCTGAAGTCCAGATTGTCGTCGTGGGCAATGCTGGCGACGTAAGGATTTGTGATGGGGCTGTTGAGTTCGACAAGAAGCTGGTAGGTGCGGCTGTTCTTGATGTTGGAGCCGCCGATCATGTTGAAGTCCTTGTCGTAACGCAGGCCAAGGTTGAGCGAGAGGCGCGGGTTGACCTTCCAGTCGTCCTGGATATAGAGCCCAAGCTGCTTGGTGGCCACGTTGAAGTAGGGATCGCCATTGGCTTGAGTCATGCCGCTGACCGCACCCGGAGTCGAGAAGCCCTGGGGGTATTTCGCCGGATTGCTGAGGATGGCGCTGGGGTTGTCAAAGAAGTCGACTTCGAGCGTGGAGCTGAACTCGAAAAAGCCTCCTTCGATGGGGTTCCAGATGTAATCGACTCCGCCCTTGAGGGTGTGGGTGCCGATGGTCTTCGAGATGTCGTCCTTGAACTGCCACTTGCGCTGATAGGACTGCTGCGGGACGTTGGTGTTGGTTCCGAAAGAGGCGTTGGGGAAGACGACCAGCGGAGCGCTGATATTGCTGGCAATCAGGTTATTCCAGTATTGGAACCCGGTGGTGAACTGGTTGACCAGAGTGTTGGAGAACAGCGTGTTCAGCGTGAGGCCGACCAACTGGAGATGGTTGTTTGTGAAGTTGCCGTTGGTCAGGTCGCCGGTTCCGTCCGACTGGTCGTTGAGGCTGTTGTTGGCCTGCGATGTATAGCTGAGATAGGCGTTGTTGCGGGAATTGATGGTAAAGTCCATACGGCCGTTGTAGCGGGTTTCATAGAACGGCCGCGGAATCACAGCCGCCGGCTGCGCGGCGAGTCCGGCCTGCTTGGCCAGCACAAGTTCGGCGTAGGACGTTGGGTCTTCGATCAGTCCCTGGCTTTCGCGCTCGCGTTCCCAGGCAAAGAACTGGAAGAGCTTATCGCGCTTGAGGAATCCGCCTTCGGAGCCGCCGAACTGCTGACGGCTGTAATCGGGATGGGATGTGACATAGCCGCCGGTACCGGTGGGGTTCTTCTGGTCGGTATTGAGATTAGTGGAGCGGAAGTATCCGAAGAGCGAACCATGATAGTTATTGGTGCCGCTCTTGGTGATCATGTTGATCGCCGCGCCCTCGGAGCGGCCGTTTTCGGCGGAGAAGCGCTGCGTGCTGATTTTGAATTCCTCGACGGCTTCGAGAGGAAGCTGCATGACCGGGCCGCCGACAGTGTTGTCCTTGTTGTCGATGCCGTTGACGGTGACGTTCACGTTGCGCCCACCTGCTCCGTTGACTGAGAGGATGGCATAGCGGTTCTTGGTGGGATCGTAGGAGTCGGCGGCTTTGACTCCCGGCGCGAGGTAAGCGAGGTTGGCGACGTCGCGGCCCACCATGGGCAGGTTCTGGACCTGGTCGGGAGTGATCTCGGTGCTGACGCTGGTTTTGTTCAGATCGATGATGGGCGCCGCGGCCGTAATCTCCACGGTTTCATTGGTGGCGCCGGGCTTGAGAGTAACGTTGGTGCTTGCAGTCTGGCCGACCAGGAGCTCGACTTTTTGCTCGATGCTGGAGAAGCCGCGGGCGGTGATTTTGACCGTATAGTTTCCAGCGGGAAGAAATTCGAAGCGATAGACGCCCGAGTCGTTTGTGGTCGTGGTGCGGGTTGCGCCGGTCGAGTCATTGGTAGCAATGACCTCGGCGGCGGAGACGACTGCCTGCGAAGAGTCAGTCACAGTTCCCTGTATGTTGCCGGTAGCAGTCGCCTGCGCGAAAAGGCGCGGGCTTACGAGCAACATTGCAAGGAACAGGAAGGAAAATGCGGTCCGAAGGAACGCACGTGGGTACATAGTTGGCCTCGAAAGAAGAGATTTTTCGTTCTTTTGTTCGCCGTCTGCGGAGTACTGCTGTGACGAACGACACGTGTCCGTCCATGAAACGAGCACGAGCAAGCATGAACGGTATGTGAATTTCTGGAAGAATCTCACGTCCGCCGGATTCAGTCAAGGATGGATGGTCCAGAGTGGGCGGCAGCTGTTCCTAAGGCAGCTTGCGGAGGTTATCGCAGGCCGGCTGAAGTCCTTTGTCGCATGCCTGGGTATAGAAAGCGCGGGCCTGTTTCATGTCGCGGTGAACGCCGAGGCCATTCTGGTAGACCTGGCCGAGGTGGTTGCAGGCGAGCATGTCTCCTGAGGTGCAGGCCTTCTCAAAGAGAGACCGTGCCTGCGCATAGTTCTGGGGCACGCCGCGGCCCGCCTCATAAAGGACGCCGAGATTGTCGCAGCCGGGCATGTATCCGCTGGCACAGGCTTTGTCGAAGAAAGTCCGCGCCTGCAGGTCGCTCTGCTGCACGCCGTGGCCGTTCAGGTAGAGGATGCCGAGATCATTGCATGCGCCTGCCAGTCCGCCATTGCAGGCCTTCTGCTCAAGAACGACGGCCTGCTGATAGTCCTGTGTGCCTCCCTGCCCGGTCTGGTACAGGACACCGAGTGTCGCGCAGCTATGAATGTTGCCGCCATTGCAGGCTTTCTCGAAAAGGGAACGCGCCTGCGCGTAATCGCGTGGCACGCCATGGCCGGCTTCATACAGCAGAGCGAGATTGTTGCAGCCGTCGATGCTCCCCCCGTCACAGGCCTTCCGGCTGAGGCTGGCAGCCTGCGTGGAGTCCTGCGGCACGCCCTGGCCGTGCTCATAAAGCCAGGCGAGGAGCGAGCAGCTGTCCATGCTTCCCCCGTT
This sequence comes from Silvibacterium sp., assembly GCA_019232935.1. GTDB lineage: Bacteria > Acidobacteriota > Terriglobia > Terriglobales > Acidobacteriaceae > Silvibacterium. The sequence continues at coordinate 2,846 of JAFAMZ010000306.1, read as the reverse complement.
GCAGGCGTTTTGGAGCAGGGGCTGGGCCTGACCGAACTGCTTCTGATCGAACAAGGCCTTGCCCTGCTGCGCCTGCTGCTGCAGTTCGCGGGCGGCCTTGTCGCGGGCCTCCTGCTCGGCTTTGAGGCGGGCATCGCGCACTGGCTGAAGCTGCAGGCGCACTATAGTCTGCCCGGCAGACTTCAGGTCCACTTCCTGCTCCACTTTGTCGAGACCGTCTGAAGTGGCGACATCCACAAGATGCTGGCCGAGTGAGACGGGAACCTTTTTCGATCCTCCGGTGTCGAGAGCGCCCCTGGATTCGCCGTCGATCTTCAGGTTGCAGGCGAGGTCGCAGAGGATCAGAAGCGTGGCCGTCGACTTCGGTTTGGGCCTGGGTTTGAGAACCGGGCCTTCGTCCTGCTGGGCGAGCGTGACAGGTGCGGCAGCGAGTAGTGCGACGAGGGCAAGAACTGGACTCAGGTGTCTGCGCCTGCGGATCACTGCGCACCTCGAAGCAAAGTGCAGCCTTCGGAGAGTCCGCCATCGCAGGCTTTCTTGAAGTATTTACGGGCTTCGGCGTTATTGCTTGTGTCCTGATACAGCGAGCCGAGGCTGGCGCAGCTGGCGAAGTTCCCCTGATCGCAGGCGCGCTGGTAGATGCTGCTGGCTTTCTGCGCGTCGCGCGCGCCGCCGAGTCCCTGAGCATAGAGGTAGCCGAGGTAGTTGCAGGCGCGCGCGTCTCCGGCGTCGCAGGCCTGGCCAAACAGCGATCGCGCTTCGGCATACTTCTTGTGGTCGTAGGCGGCTTTCCCCTGATCGTATGGGCTCGGCTGGGCAGGATTCTGCTCCTGCTTTTCCGGCGGAGGATTCGTGACTCCGGACCATAGATATACCCCTGTGATCCCGCGGCTGCGGGTGTGGCCGGGCGCAGTCGCGATGGCGCGAACAACGGTTCCGCTGCGCACGTCGAGAGGCTGGCTATAGACGGGCGATTGCTCGGTGGGAGGGGTCCCGTCGCTGGTGTAGTGGATGGTGGCCTGAGCGGTCGCATCGGAGATCGCAACTGGCTGCGGCAGCGAATAGGTGCCGCCGGGCGGAATCAGCACAGGGACGGCCGTCGGAGTTTTCTCTCGCAGGGAATTTGTGGCGAACCAGAGACCAACAGCCGCAACGACGACGACAGCGGCCACTGCAGCCGCTTTTGGAATAACGGAGCGCCGGGGAGCGGCGGCTGACGGTAGTGATTCGACTGCTGCGGGCTGGATTGTCGGCGTCCTGGCGATCGGTTCCGCGGCGGGAAGTTGCCGAGAAACTGATGGGTGAGGTTCGAGTACCGGGGTGGATTGTGGCACTGGGACCGCTGGCGCGACCGCCGGAGCAACAGGCGTTCGCACCGGCTGCGCGGGCGTGTATGCGAATGGCGCGGCGGGTGTCGCATGCGACCCCGACGCCGGAGATCCGAAGGCGGTGGCCGGCAGCATGGGGGCGAGCGCTTCAAGCAGAGCCGCGGCAGACGGAAATCGCTGCTCGCGGTCGCGGGCAAGGAGTCGCATGACGATCGGTTCCAGCTCGGGACAGTCGCGGGGGAGGTCGGGCCGCAGGCTGCTGAGGGGCTCGGGCACACCCTGCAAATGCTGGTACATCCATCCTTCGGGGTTGACGGCGCTGAAGGGCGTGCGTCCGGCGAGCATCTCGTAGAGCATGCCGCCGAGGGCATAGAGATCGGTGCGGCCGTCGAGCTCGTTTCCCGGCGTGCCGCGCCACTGCTCCGGAGCGGCGTACTCAGGAGTGAGCAGCAGGCCGTGAGTGCGGCTGAGCGCGGTGATGTTGTCGGTCATGACGGCGATGCCGAAATCGAGCACCTTGGCATGCAGCCTGCCGTCCGGCTCCATTCGGACGAGGATGTTTTCCGGCTTGATGTCGCGATGCACGGCGCCGCGGGCGTGAGCGGCGGCCAGTCCGGCGGTAATGTCACGGGCGATCTCAAGAACGCGCCCGACAGGAAGGGGCGATTTGGTCTCGCGCAAAACGGTGCGGAGGCTAGGGCCAGCAACGTACTCCATCGCGATGAAGAGTGTTCCGTCTTCGTCCTGGTCGAGGTCGGTGACCTCGACGATATTAGGATGGCGGAGCTGATACGCCGCCCGGGCCTCGTTGCGAAAGCGCTTGACGAACTGCGGGTTGCGGCTCAGCTCGGCGGCGAGGAACTTGAGGGCCACCTGTCCGCCGAGGAGCGAGTGCTCGGCGAGATAGACGATGCCCATGCCGCCCTGTCCCAGCTTGCGGATGATGCGGTACTTGTTCCGGACGATGCGGTCCGGCTCAAGCTCTTTTGTTTCGATCAGGACAGCTCCATCGGTGGGACAGGTGGCGCGCTGGTCCGGATACGGAGTGTCGCAGACGGGACAGGTTTTCATCGCTCCTTCACTTAAACTCCTATAGTGCAGGAGATCGCGTGGCTGAAGCATAGCACCTGGGAGCGGCGAATGTGAGCGGGTACGGCTGCTTTCTGAGTGCCCTCAATCCCTCGAAGCTGGTAGCGGATCGGAAAAGGCCCGATTGCGGATGGCAAGCGGGCCTTTCTCTCCTTGAATTCTATTTTGCAGCTGGTTTGGGGAAATGCTCGGCAAATGCGTGTGCGCCTACGGCGTCCGGATGAATCCGTGAAAATTGCCCGAGGAGTCCCCGAAGAGACCAACGACGACTCCTAAAGCATTGATTCCGGTTGCTTCAGTAAAGATGGATCCCCCGGGGTAGTCAAACGATGTGTAGCTGCCGTCATGCGATCGCAGAAACCCATGGTTGCAGTCTGACGTGCAGTTCACAAAGTTGTATATGCCGACAATGTCGTTCTGAAAATTTCC
>JAFAMZ010000271.1 GCA_019232935.1 Silvibacterium sp. | reverse complement strand
CGGGCCTTTGTCGATGTAGTCACCAAGAAAAACGAGCACATCGCTCGGAGATAGCGTCGGCATAACTTTTGCGAGCAAGTCTTCCAGGGCAGCAAGGTGACCGTGGATGTCTCCGATTGCAACCGTCGCCATAGCTTCACAAAAATAGCAGGCTTGTAGGCGGGTGTGGTGAGGCCCACAAGTCAGCGACGCTTAATAGATTTTGGGGTTTCGTGTTCCCACCCTTCGCTGCGCGAAGGATGGGGCACCCGAGGATCGTGCTTGATCTTCGATTGATGGAAAGCAGGTCCTTCGACTTCGCTCGCCAAAGCGAGCTCCGCTCAGGATGACAACGTAAGAAGGTAGATGGCCGGTACTGGTTAAGGCAATTTGGGAAGCTCGTCGCAGGCGGGTTTGAATCCGCCGTCGCAGGCGGTCTGGAAGAGGGTGCGGGCGCGTTTGAAGTCCTGGGGTACGCCGAGTCCGATTTCGTAGAGACGGCCCAGCCAGTTGCAACCGACGACTTCTCCGCCGTTGCAGGCGCGCTCGTAGAAGTCGCGGGCCTGGGCGGGATCGGGGAAGCTGCCCTGTCCGTTCTGATAGAGGGAACCAAGGGCCGCGCAGCCGAGCATGTACCCGCCGTCGCAGGCTTTTCTGAAGAAGGCCCGCGCCTGTGCGTAGTCCTGGGCTCCGCCCTGTCCGTTCAGATAGAGCATGGCGAGGGCGGAGCATCGCGGGATGGATCCGCCATTGCAGGCTTTTTTGTAGAAAGCGCGGGCGGCAGCGTAGTCGCGGGCGCCGCCGATGCCTTTTTCATAGAGGAGGGCGAGATTGCCGCAGCTCTCGATGCTGCCGCCCTCGCAGGCCTGCCGGTCGAGCATGCGGGTCTGCCTGTAGTCCTGGTCGACGCCGCCGTAGCCGTAGTAATAGAAGTCGGCGAGGAGCCCGCAGGAATCCATGTTACCGAGGTTGCAGGCCTTTTCGAGATAAGGACGGGCCTGGGTGAACTTCTTCTGGTCGAAGAGGGCGCGTCCGGCTCGCGTGCTCTGGGGGGCGATGATGACGGGCCCAGACGGGGTGGTGGCCTCGCCTGAATTGGTATCGGAAGCGGGGTGCGCAGCCGGGGCCGCGGGCGCGGCTGGTTTGGGCGCTGCCGGGGAAGGGGGTTTTGGAACCGGTTTGGGAGCGGGCTTCGGCGACTCGTCGGAAGTGGAAGCGGGAGCGGACGCAGGTGAGGCCGGAGCGGGAGAGGTTTCGGGAACAGGGTTGGGAGTTGGGGCCTGGTCGTCCTGGCCGCGGGCGAGGGGCGGCAGAAAAAACAGAGGAGCGAGAACAACCGCCGCGATCAAGCCAACACGCCTCATACCATATACATTACGCATATCCGTTCCGCCGATGGCTGCCGTTCTCCTATAATGCCAATGCCATGAAAGCCGCTACATTCGTTTTGCTTGCCGTTTCCTCGGCGCTCGCCCAGTCGCCCCACTCGATGCCGATGCGTCCGGCAGCGCCGTCACCCGATGAAAAGCTGGGCAGGGTTTCGTTTGCCGTCTCCTGTTCGCCCGCGGTGCAGGATTCGTTCAACCGCGGAGTCGCGCTGCTGCACGACTTCTGGTACGAGGAAGTCGGGCCGCAGTTTGAGGCGATTGCGAAGGCCGATCCGGCCTGCGCGATGGCGCACTGGGGGCTCGCGATGGGGCAGTTCCACCAGATCTGGGACCGGCCCGATGAAGCTGCCATGAAGGCCGGCTGGGGAGAGATGCGAAAGGCGCAGTCGCTCCATGCGCAGACGCCGCGTGAGCGGGAGTATATCGCCGCGCTGGCCGCGTTTTATAAGCCGGGCAAGCAGGATTTCATGACCCGCGTGACGGCCTACTCGGACGCGATGGGGGCGCTTTACACGCACTATCCGGATGACGTGGATGCAGGGGCGTTTTATGCGCTGTCGCTGCTGGCTTCCGGCAAGCCGGACGATACCAGTCTCGCGCAAAATCGCAAGGCGATGGCGGTGCTGACTCCGCTGTTTGCGAGATATCCGGACAATCCGGGGCTGGTGCACTACATTATTCATGCCTGCGACAACCCGGCGATGGCCCAGGACGGGCTGGCGGCCGCCGAGCGGTATGGAGTAATTGCGTCCTCGGGGCCGCACGCGGTGCACATGTCGGGGCATATCTTCGCCCGGCTTGGCATGTGGCCGGAGGATATCGAGTCGCAGCTCGGGTCGATCAAGGCGTCAGAGGCTGCCGAGGCGCGCGGCGAGAGCGGCATTATGGACGAGCCGCACTCCTACGACTTTCTGATGTATGCCTATCTGCAGAGCGGACAGGACGCGAAGGCCAGGGGCGTGCTCGACAAAATGCCGTCGGTGCTCGAGCGGCTGGGCTCGATGGGCGATAGAGAGTATATGACGGGCATGGTGCCGTACTACCGGAGCGAGTTTCCGGTTATCTACTCGCTCGAGATGCGCGACTGGCAGACGGCGTCAGGTCTGACGGCTCCTGCGGGCGCGCCTCCTCAGGTGCAAGACCAGACGTGGTGGGCGCGGGCGATCGCGGATGGGCATTTACACCGTGCAGAGCAGGCGCATGCGGATCTGGCGAAGCATGATTCCTTGATGGCCGAGGTCAGGAAGGGCGATCATGCGTGGGAGGCCGACTCGACCGGCGCACAGATCGGGCGGCATGAAATCGCGGGCTGGGCAGCATTCGCAGCGGGCAAACAGGACGAAGCTCTTAAAGAGATGCGGGCTGCTGCCGATCTGCAGGACAAGGTCGGGCAGGGAGAAGTCGATATTCCCGCGCGCGAGATGCTGGCCGATATGCTGCTCGAGCTGCACCAGCCGCAGCAGGCGCTGGCGGAGTATCGCGTGGCGCTGAAGCTGAGCCCAAACCGCTTCAACGGACTCTACCATGCTGGAGAAGCGGCTGAGGCGGCAGGCGACAAGCGGGCGGCAGCTGAATATTATGCTGCGCTGCTCAAGTCGACGGGCGACGGGGCAAGTTCCTCGCGTCCGGAGATGGCGCACGCGAAGAGCTTTGTGGCGTCGGAAC
>JAFAMZ010000141.1 GCA_019232935.1 Silvibacterium sp. | reverse complement strand
AGTATGTGGGCAACGTGGCGTGGAGCCAGGCTGACCGCCGCCAGATCAACAATTACCCGCTTAGCACCCCATTGCTGGTGGGCAATGATCCGTCTCTCAGCGCTCCAGGCAGCAATGACTACTTGTACTACTCGCGTGCGAACGCGGGCGATCCGCACAACAACTCCGGAACGAATCCCAATGGCCATACCATTCCGATTGCGGACCAGTTGCGTCCGTACGAGGGCTATGGGGCAATAGCCCAGCAGGAGAACCAAACCAACGCCAACTACAACGGCTTCCAGACTGGCCTGCGGCTGCAGAACAAATGGGGCCTGAGCGGCGAGATCGATTACACCTATTCACACGAGATCGATATTGGCAGCTTCGACAACTCATGTTGCCTCAGCAATCCGTGGGACCAGAATTATGACTACGGATCGGGCGCGCTGGACCGGCGCCATATCCTGGTCGCCAACTACATTTACCAGCTCCCGTTCTTCAAGAATTCGAATGGTCTGGAGAAGACCTTTCTCGGCGGATGGGAACTTGCCGGAACTTTTGTAGAGGAATCCGGCTTTCTCACGGCCCTTAACAACCAGGGAGTGGGACTCTCTTTGAACTACGACACCATAGGACTGGGTGGCGGTTACAGGAACCGACCAGATGTCAGCAGCAAGCCAAAGGCCTTGAAGAAGGTGGACTCGTGGTTTGATACAACACCCTTTAGTGCTCCGACGCCAGTCTGGGCGGGAGGCCCCAACCAGGGCTTCGGCAATGCTCGGAAGGACATTGTTATAGGACCTGGACGGACGAACTTCACAACATCGCTTTACAAGACGTTCAACATCAAGGAAGTTGCTCATTTCGAGCTTCGCTTTGAGTCGTTCAACACCTTCAACCATACCGAGTTCAATAACGTGAACAGCAACTACAACGGACCCAACCAGGCCGGAAACTTCGGCAAGGTCAGCAATACCTGGGATCCGCGTACGCTGGAGCTAGCCGGCAGATTCGTTTTCTAAACTCAAACCTCAATGGCGCGGCAGGCCTCCAAGCTTGCCGCGCCTTTTCTTTTGGGTAAAGCGGTCAGGGATGAAACGGTCAGGGGTTAAGTTTTGGTGCTTCGGCTGCTCAGTAGTTGCGGCATCGCTCCTCTTTGCGCAGACCGGGACACGGCAGGATGCGCTGGCTCTCGAACAGCAGGGGAGGAACGCGGAGGCTGCGCAAATCTGGAGCGGGATTGCCCAGCGCGAGCCGGCGAATGCCGAGGCGCTGGCCCATCTCGGGCTCATCGAGGCAAGGCAGGAGCATTACGCACAGGCCATCGATCATTACCGCCGGGCGCTGGCGATCAATCAGACGTTTCCCGGCCTGGAGATGAATCTGGGATTGGCGTTGTTCAAGACGGACCAGTTCGGCGAAGCGATGAAGGCGTTTGCGGCGGAACTGGAAAGGCATCCGGGAGACCTGCGACCTACGACGCTGCTGGGGATGACCCACTATGCGATGGGAGATTATCTGGTGGCCATTCCGTATCTGGAGAAGGCGACAGAGGCAGACCGCCAGAATGCAGCGCTGCGGATGACGCTGGCGCGAAGCTGTCTCTGGAGCGGGCAGTATGCGTGCGTGGTGAAGGCGGCGGGTCAGGTTCTGGCGCTGAATCCGGGGAATGCGGATGCGGCGATGCTCGCCGGCGAGGGGCTTGCTGCGGAGGGTAATACGGCCGCAGCGATAGAACAGTTCAGGGCGGCGGCGGCGAATCCCAGCGCGCCTGAGGCGCACTTCGCGCTGGGGTATCTGTTTTGGACCGCGGGGAAGAATGAGGACGCGGCGGCAGAATTCGAGGCCGAGGCGCGGGTGAATCCCGGAAATGCGCTGGCGCGAGCGTGCGAAGAGGCTGCGGCGGCCGGAAAGCGTCCAGAAGCGCCGCTGATCGACGTGATGGAGAACGCGCAGCCCCCGGCGCAACCGTAGCTGGCCCAGGATCGTGCTTCCCACCATCCACGCCCAAGGGCAGGCCCTCAGGACGGGGCACCCGGAATCAGGGCGTCACTGCATCCTGGTTTTTTCGCGGACGGCTTTGGCCAGCTTTTCTATCTGCGCGGCCTTTGCGGAGTTGCTCGATGTACGCGGATCCTTGCCGTTGGTCGCTACGTCATCGTGAAGTTGCTGGGCCAGAAGATACAGCTTGTTGGTGGCATCGACGATCTGCTGATGAATCTGCGCACTCTTCAACGCCGCGGCCTCCTGCTGCTTTGCCTGATCAGCCTGATTGCTGCCGTAGATCTTTTCCAGATCGGGAGGGCGAGGGGTCGGGTCCTTGAGTTCGAGGTGCTGTTGCGGAGGCTGGCTCTGCGCACGGGCAGCCATTGTGCATGCACAGAACAACAGGGTAACAGCGCATATTTTGCAGGCAGCGGAAAGCGGGCCGGTCAGAATGCGGATTGGCCGGGAGTGCATAAGTTGCACCTCGTGGCGTCAAGGAGATTCAAACAGATTGGAATGGCTCCAGTCCAGCCGGCAGCAGAGCCGTATTCCCCATTTTGAGCAGCTCAGAAAGCAGAAGCCGGGCTGCTATGATCCGGGGCGGAGATGGTAATGAACAGGACCAATTGTTTGCGCGTGATGGCGGTGCTGGCAGTTTCGGCTTTTCTGCAGGCGCAGACCCCGGCGCGGATGGAAGCCTTCAGGCTCGATCCGAAAAACCCGCATTATTTTCTGTTTCGGGGAAAGACAGTTGCGCTGATTACGAGCGGCGAGCATTACGGCGCGGTTCTGAACGCGGATTTCGATTACCGGCGCTATCTCGACACGCTGCAGGGGGCGGGCCTGAACTACACGCGGCTGTTTCCGGGAAGCTATGTGGAGGTTCCGGGGAAGTCGTTCGGCATTCAGCGGAACGATCTGGCTCCGGCGGAAGGCAGGTTTCTGGCTCCCTGGGCGCGGAGCGGCACGCCCGGCTATGCGGGGGGTGGGAGCAAGTTCGACTTAGACAGGTGGAATCCGGAGTACTTCGAGCGGCTGCACGATTATTTGTCCGAGGCGTCGAAGCGCGGCATCGTGGTCGAGATGAGCCTGTTTTCCTCGCAATATGGCGAAGCGCAGTGGAAGTTGAGTCCGTTTAACGCGGCGAACAATGTGAACGACACGGGCACGATTGAATGGAAGAAGCTAAACACGCTTGAGAATGGCAAGATTCTTGAGTATCAGGAGCGGTACGTGCGCAAGCTGGTCCACGAGGTGAACGGCTTCGACAATGTGATCTTCGAGCTGCAGAACGAGCCCTTCGCAGACAGGCCCGTGCTGGCCGGGATTGTGAATCCGTATCTGTTTCCGCCGGGGCGGAATCAGTTTCCGAACACGATCGAGACGGCGGATGAGGCATCGCTGGCGTGGCAGGCGCGAGTCGCTGAGTGGATTCGAAGCGAAGAAGCATCGCTGCCGAACAGGCATCTGATCGCGCAGAATTACTGCGATTTCGGGATGCCGGTCAGCCGGGTCGTTCCTGGAATGGATATTGTGAATTTTCACTATGCGTATCCGCAGGCGGCGTCGGCGAATTACGGCCTTGGCAAGCTGCTGGGCTATGACGAGACGGGATTTCTGGGACAGGAGGACGCGGCGTACCGGCGCGAGGCCTGGAACTTCATGCTGTCGGGCGGCGGGTTGTTCGACGGGCTTGACTACTCCTTCTCTGTGGGGCATGAAGACGGGTCGAATACGGCGCCAAACGGGCCGGGGGGAGGGAGTCCAGGGCTGCGGCGTCAGCTCGGAGTGCTGAGCAAATTCCTGCAAAGTCTGCCGCTGGCCGATATGGCTCCGGACTACCGGACGGTGATCAATGCCGGCCCAACCTATGCGCGGGTGTTGTCGGCCCCGGGGAAGGTTTATGCGATTTATCTGGACGGCGGCGGCCCGGCAGAGCTGCTATTGGATCTGCCGTCCGCCAACTATTCCAGCGAATGGATCGATACGGAGTCAGGCGAACTTGTTAACAAGGAGGGGTTCACGCTGGTGCGCGGCAAGGCGGTGCTTCGCTCGCCTCCCTTTCAACATGGCATTGCTTTGAAGCTCATTCGAACCGCGCCGTAGCCGATCACGGCATTTGAGCGCCGGGATAGACGTTGATCCAGTGATTGCGCATCTTCGCGCGCACTTCTTTTCCGGCAGTATCGGAGACGATGACGTTGGTCGGCTCAACGGGCATGTGGCAGTCGATGCAATTGGCGGCGATTCTGTGTCCCATGGTTTTTGCCATGGCGCAGCTTTGCCACTGGTGGCAGGTGAGGCACTTTGCCGAGTACCACGCCGCGGGGTGTTCGGGGGCGTGGACATCGTGGCAGGTAGAGCAGGTCATGTTGGGAGACGAATGATAACAGCGGCTTCTCTCCAGCAGGCCGACCTGGTTGCCGTGGACGTCGGGGTGCTCCGCAGCCGGGCTGGAAGGATCGGGAGGAAGCGGCTTGAAGTAGTTGGCCAGTGGTTCGCCGGGCACATAGGAAAATGCCTGAGCCAAAGCCTGCCGCTGGATGCCGTTATGGCATAACGCGCAGAGGTCTACCTGGCGGTCGCGGGAAAATTTTGCTGGGTTGAGAATGGCCTGTCCCTGAGTTGCGGCGGTGGCGGCCTTCTGGCGGGCGACGTGCTCGGCGCCCGGCCCGTGGCAGGTCTCGCAGGAGATGCCGGGGACCAAACTGTCGCGTTCGTAGCTGTTCGTCAGCGGATCGGTGGACAGCGGCCGAATGTAGCTGGCGTGGCACTCGAGGCAGCCGGGATTGATGGGACGCGAGAATTTTGCGGTGCCGTTGTCGTATCCGGGACTGTTGATCCAGCGGTATCCGTCGGTCCAGTAGCTGACCGGCAGTTCGTACAGGCGGTCGCCCTTCCAGTAAAGATAGGTAACGCCGCGGACACCCGATCCGGTGACAATGTCGATACGCTCGGTCTGAGTGAGCAGGTCCTTGCCCCATCCGGTGACGGCCGTTTCGTAATAGCCGCCGTTTTTTGCCTCCATCTTGAAGTAGAGGGCCGGCTGCGCGGGCGTTCGCGCAGGATCGGCAATCATCAGGGTGTTCAATCCGGGTGCGAAGGAACCGAGGACCGAGTTCTTGTTCGCGAGCTGCGACGTGAGGTGATGCGAGGTGTGCAGGTAGGAGAGCCCCTGCTGCTTGTGGCAGTCTAGACAGGCCGTGTCTCCGGCGTATCCGGGTCGGGGCTGGGCGGATTCAGCCGACTGCGATCGAGAGGGTCCAGGGAGCAGCAGAGCAGTGATGCCCAGCAGGATATAAAGTTTCAGCATTACGGCGATACTGCCTTCCAGTACGCCTTCACGTAGCCCTGAGCGTCAACGCTCTCCGACCGGATCACGACGGGCCGTGGACCATGGCAGGCCCAGGAGAGTGAGGTCTCGTGGCCGGTGACGTACATGGGCACGAAGGAAGAATCAGGGTTCTGCTTGCAGTAATCGACGACAGCCTGGGTCGGCTTGCGGCTGGTAAAGGCCTTGGAGTCGCAGGGGATGTTAGCGCCGTAGAGGCATGCCAGCACCTGGTGGTCGGCGCAGCGCCACTCCATGAATTTGTCCTGGTCGGGCTTGAGGTTGAGTTTTTCCGCCATCCATGCAGGAAGCTTGGGGCCGGTGTATCGTGCGTCGGGCTTGTCGATGGTGCCCACGGCGCGGCAATAGGGAATCGGATCTGCATATGTCTGGGCGAGGGCCGCTGCATTTCCGAGAGCAAGAAACAGTGCGAGCCATGAGCAAATTTTGAGCATCGGGGCGCCTGCTCTCCATGTGGAAGGTCCGGGCCCGGGCCGAATCACGGCCGGTTACGAAAAACATGCGCGACGATAAGCCCAGCCACCAGCATCATCGTCCAGAAGTGCGTTCGGCGTAAAGTCCTGCGGTGCGACTGAGTTGGATTCGCACGATTCGTTTGTGTTTGAACACTCGGGAGCGATAGATTTCTCCGTGGATGATTGAGGTGCGGGAATGAAGATCAGCGCGCGGAATGTTCTGTCTGGGACTGTCAGGAGCGTGACCAAAGGGGCCGTCAATGCCGAGGTTGTGATCGCGCTTGCGGGGGGCGAGATGGTGGTGGCCATCATCACCAATCACAGTGTGGATTCGCTGGGGCTGCGGGAGGGCGACGCGGCCTACGCGATCATCAAGGCATCGGAGGTGATGATCGGCAAAGGGGTGGAGAACGCGAAGCTGAGCGCGCGGAATGTGCTCTCGGGTGAAGTTGCGAGGCTCGAACCGGGCGCGGTGAACAGTGAGGTGGAGATTCGACTCGGGGGCGGAACTCCGGTGGTGGCATCGATCACCAAGGCGAGCGCGAATGCTCTCGATCTGAAGCAGGGCGATAGAGTGAGCGCGATCGTGAAGGCGTCGAACGTGCTGGTGGGTATCGGCAATTAGCGAATTGCCGGCCACCAGACCTGTTTGTTCTGACAGTTACAAGCGGAGTCGCGACGGAGTAGCTTACTGACGCGGGCGATCCCTTCTTGATCGATTCTCTACATGCTCGTGCTGCGAGCGCTTGCAATCGAGGGGGAAATTTCAGTACTCGTGACGAGAACAAAGGGGGGTCGCAATGAACGTCCATCGATTCCTGGCCGCATCGCTGCTGTGCCTCATTGCATTAGGTTCCTTCGCTGCTGACGATGAACAGAAGAAAGAGCAAGAGCGGACAGAGATCCGCCAAATGGTTCAGGATACGCTGACGCGCCTTTATAAGGCAGAGCCTCCCGCCCAGGCCGCTATCCACAAAGCTTACGGGTATGCGGTTTTCAGCAACACGGGTGTGAAGATTCTTATTGGCGGTTCCGGCAGGGGCGCGGGCCTCGCGGTTGACAACAAGACGAAAAACGAAACGTTCATGAAGATGTTACAGATCCAGGCCGGCCT
>JAFAMZ010000371.1 GCA_019232935.1 Silvibacterium sp. | reverse complement strand
GCTCAGGGCCAGCACATCGCTGGCCCCGGATAGTCGAAAGCAAATGGTCAGGACTAGGAAGGATGCTTCGAGCCGTCTGTCGCGCAACCGCCTTTGCCCTTGCAGCTGTTCTTGCCTTTGCAGCCGTTGTCTCCAGTCTTGCAGCCGCCCTGGCCTTTGCAGTCATTCTTGCCCTTACATGAGTGCTTGCTGGTGTCCTGATGGAGCGAAGCGCTGCCGAACGACGCTTTGCCCGCCTTGATCACGGGGTTCGTGGAGTGAGGAGTCGCAGCCTGCACTGTTGCAGCTCCGCTCAGCAATCCAGAAACTGCCGCAGCCACCATCAGGGTCTTCATCGAATGCTTCATTGTCATTCCTCCATTTTGGGTCAAGACCCGGCGATGCACCGGCGGGAGACCCGTCTACCGCATGTGAGTGCGGCAGCGCGATAAGGTTACAGCAATCAAGCAACATTTTTGTGCAGAATTTCGCGTGAGAAGTTTTTCCTGGAGCATGAAATCCCGATGCAACATCTCATCCGTTTTTACCGTGCCGGCAGAGGAAGAGTCTTTGAACCGGAACAAAGATGCGATGAGATGCTGCTTGCAATTGTGACGAATCGCACGAAGGGTAGGCCGAGCTACTTCTTGCTTGGGATGAAGAGTTTTGCAGAGGGCCCAACCTTGTATATGTCCGCGAAATTCCGCTGGTTGATTCCCAGAGAAAGCCTGCCGCGTGAATCGATGTAGAAGAGCGGCTTGCCGATTGGAACCTCGCTGAAGGTCTTCTTGAAAGGGAATTGATACTCGTGACCGTTCAGAGTGACAGGAACGATGTCGCCAAGCTGATAGCCGAGTTTGGCAAAAGTATCGGCTGGAACGTTGAGAACGAGATTGCCGAATGGGCCGTCGGTTCCGATCACCTCGGCATGCATGCCCGTGGAATCGATGGTGGCGTAATGAATGTCGAGCCGCACAAGCTTACTCACATCCAGCTCGGGCCCGGCCTGCGTCCAATCGTCGCCGCGCGCTAGATGCGCGCCAGCCGGCGAAAATATGTCGCGGCCGTGAAAAGTCGAGGAGAGCTTTGTCCCGATCATCCAGTCGGGGTTGGTGATTTCCCGCGCCGCTTCCAGGCCGTCGCGGTCCTGCACCAGCGTGAGCAGGCCGTTATCGGGAACGACGAAGAACTGTCCCCTTCTGGATTTGGCGATGATGGGCTTGCGCGAGCTGCCAACGCCGGGGTCGACTACGCCGACAAAGATAGAGTCTTTTGGAAAGTAAGGTGCCGAGCCGGCAAGGAAGCGCGCTCCTTCAGCAATGTCGTACGGCGTGACCTGATGGGTGATGTCGATGATTCGTACATCCGGCGCGATCCCCACCATGACCGCTTTGCAGATTCCGATCGCATCATCGCGGACGTCAAAATCCGTGATGAATCCGATGACCCGGTTTTGCGAAGATGCGGAGGCTGTCTGGGCAGCAGCTCCGGCTGCGTTGAACGTTAGCTGCAGCAGGAATACGATCGCGAAGGCGCAGAGGATCCAGGTGCGTACGCGTGAGCTCACTTGGCAGGCTCCTGAGAGATAGGAGGTTATCCCAGGAATTTATCAGCAATTAAGCCTTCGCAGGCAGTGAAAAACGAAAGCAGCAGCGAGTTCATTGTTTACCTCATGGAGCAGGTCGTCTTTCGTAGGGTAGATGATCGCGGTATAGGTCCCAATGAGCGACGATATCATCGACTACAGGATGGCCCACTGCATAGGCAGCTTCAAGAGCGGGCAAATACGCTCCATACTTGCCTACTTTCTGCTCAGCCAGGCTTTCGGCGGCGGTGAGTCCCGGCGGCTGCTGATCGTAGTTGCTGACTGATCGCAGAACCAGGACGCGTCTCAGATCAACCGCGTCTGCGTGCGAAAGAAATGTCAGCGACTGCAGGATTCCGGTGTCTTCCATTGCCGACACCGCGAAATTGCCTTTGCCTCCGGTGAAGTAGCGTACCCAGGCGTTTGCCCATTCATCCATCAACTTGCCGTGCCAGAAAGTCGAAGCCGAAAGATCGTCGCCTTCGGTCACAGCCGGCCCGCGCCGGGCGGCAGATTGCGTAAATCGGGATCGTTTCTCCCGAATTGAATCTGTATCCGCAAGTTGCACGTTTCTGGTCAGGTTGTAAGCCCAGTCCACAAGAGACGAGTTCAGTTCATATACCTGGCCAGCGGGAGGGGTCACCGGCTGCTCATAAGGCGTCGATCTTCGCAACGGAACATACCCTGTACGCCAGGTTTGAGGAATTTCTCGCGCGTCAATCTCGTATCCGAGATCTCCGTCGACAATCCAATGCACCCAGACCGCCGACCCAAGAGACACGTCGTCGGGATTCCCGCCGGCCATTCCCGCGACAAGCCAATAAGCATGCGACAGGTCGAAGCGGCGATCGAGTCCCAGCGCCATGATGCTTGCCGCCGCCTTTGCCGTGCCGACTCCCGTGAGTACGGCGACAACGCCCTGGTCGTTCATGCGGAGATGATGAAAGCCCGCCTCGAACGGCAGGACTCTGTCAAGGTGCTGCCTCTCGATCCAGTATTGATATTCGCCGGGAGTATCGCCGGTGTCCTCTCCGGCTTCGTACATCGCGACGATGACGACTTTAATAGGGATCTGCGCGGGAGGAGCGGCAAAAAGCGCGCGCGTTACAAAACACAACAACAGAGCAGGCAGACGAAGGCGTATCTGCAAGAGCTTGCCTCCACAGACGACTGGGACTCCTCCAGACTAGTACGGCCGGGCAAGTGCAGGAAAGACTGCCCGGAAGTATCGAGTGAAGACATAATAATACTCGTGCTCTCCAGAAAGCTGGTGATTAGCGGTGATATCCGCCCTTTGACCGCACCTGCAATTGCGTCAATTCGTGAACGTCTAGCTCTCCGTCGTGATTAACATCGAGCCTGTTGAATTCCGCCTCCATAAAATTCATGAACTCCTGCTTGGAGACTTTTCCATTCTTGTCTGTATCCATCAGCAGCAATAATTGTTTTGTCGCTGGCACTCCGGCCTCGACTTTCTGGGTGTTATCAGCGGCAATCGCGATTCCTGCGACCGTTCCGGTTAGGAACACTGCTTCGATTGTCCATAGCAACAGCCGTCCCTTCGGCATGACGCACCTCCCTCGATCAAATCTCGCAGCGGACTTTACACCGGAGAAGCAAACTTCGGCAACTGAGCGGCAAAGACGCACAACGCTGTCGACCTTGAACGATTCTGCCTTGAACCTTCGATCGAAATCGCTGCTCTCTTCGGATCATTGTTTCTTCAGGGTAACTACCCAGACTGTGCCGTTGCCAAGACAACTCCGGCAGCGTTCGCTGCCGTATTGCTTGCCTGAACCCTTGCACTCGTGGCATCGGACAACTATGTGGACGTCCTGAAGTTCTCTGGATGGGAGCTCTGAAAATTCGCGAAACACCGCGGCATGATGATGATCGATCAGCCAACGCGTGAGGCTGTGCTCAATTGCCTCTCTGTCACGGATAGGAAGCTTTGGACAGAGGTCCGACCACCAGCTTGAAAAGCAGCCGTAACAGACATAATATCCACCGGCCTTAAGGAGATCCCCGGGATTGGAACGGAGGTAGAACTTACCGCAAATTGAGCATGGCTTTGCCCCAAGTAGG
This sequence comes from Silvibacterium sp., assembly GCA_019232935.1. Taxonomy (GTDB): domain Bacteria; phylum Acidobacteriota; class Terriglobia; order Terriglobales; family Acidobacteriaceae; genus Silvibacterium. The sequence goes on along the minus strand of JAFAMZ010000371.1, from coordinate 8,985 downwards.
CCAAGTGCATCCTTCAGGTTCGCCACGTCCCTCTCGATGCGCGCCAACGCCTCGCGGGAGCTGTTTTCTGGCTCGATCCCCATGGCGAATTCTAGCTCCGGACGTCATGTTCGCGAAAATTCCCACCGATCGGCGAGCCGGAGCCCAAGGCGGAAGAGAACGTGCAGCTCTGACGCTTATGTTCTCATTGTCAGTTCTTTATGCAAATTTGATGGCCCACATGAGCTCCTACAATCATCTGTTCGATCAGGGTTCCTCCGATCTTCTCGGCCTCTTATCGCTAGGCCGTGAGTCCAGTAAGAATCTGATTCTAAAGAGCGGGAGAAATAGTGTAAGTCTTATGCTCCATTGGGCCGTACAGCGCAATTACAAGAAGAAGTCAGGTGGTTTCCTGACTCTGGTACTTCTCTTCGCGGTCGCGAAGCCGTGGAATGCTTTTGCCGGAACAGGGCAGGAAAGTGCTCTCGCAGATAACACGCTTGCTTCGACAGCAGCTGCGGCGGGGCCGGACCAGCTCGCCGATTTGAAAGACTTGAAACATTATTTTTCGAACCTGGCTGCAGACAGCGCACAAAATGCTCCCGCTGCTCCCCCCGCTCCTGCTCCGTCGATCAAGCGCGGCTTCTTTTCGCGTCTCGGTCATGCTTATCTAGATGACTGGGCTCCGGAGTACAGCGGTGTTGTGCCGGGACCTGAACCAGCAAGGCGCGGTACCCCCGCCCCCCTCAATTCGCCGCCATTTCCTTCGTCAGACTGGCCGATCGGGGGCACGCCTGTTATTGGCGCCCCGGATGAACAGACGTACATTCTGATGCAGGCCATTAACGAAAACAAAACAAGAACGAAGATTTACGGTTGGGTCGATATCGGCTACAACGCCAGCACTTCGAACAAAGGCAAATATGCGAATGCACCGGCCGCATACGATGTGATTCCTAACTCGATCCAATTGGATCAGGCGGTGCTCTACATCGAGCGCCTGCCGGATACCGTTCAGCACGACCATTTCGACTGGGGATTTCGACTCGCAAACCTGTATGGTCTCGATTATCGCTACACCACAGCCAAAGGCATCTTTAGCCAGCAACTGCTCTCTGGGCCCAGCGGCCAGCAATACGGATACGATCCAGTGATGTATTACTTGGATTTCTATGTCCCCAAGGTACGGGAGGGTATGGATATCCGTGTCGGACGATATATTTCCTTGCCGGACATCGAGGCTCAACTAGCGCCGAACAACTATACCTATAGCCACTCGCTCCTTTATACCTTCGACTGCTACACGCAAAACGGCATTGTCGACACGGTCAAGTACAGCGATCACTGGACGTTCCAGGCGGGCGTATCGGCGGGTTGTGAGTCAGCGCCATGGATCTCTAACGCGAAACTGACTGGAACGGCCTGTGCTCAGTACTCATGGTCGAATGGAGGCAATGCCCTTTATGCCTGCGCCAATTCGATCAACTCGAGCAAGTACGCCTATAACAATCTGGCTGCTTATTACCTCACCTGGTACCACAAGTTCAACGAGACTTGGCACATGGATACAGAAACGTGGTACCAGTGGGAGCGACTTGTCCCGAACCTCTGTTACCAATTGAATCCATGCATCAGTTATGGGCCGAACGCCAATATCGGCGAATTCTCCGCATCAATCACATCGCCGTCGCTGATTACGGGCGCGAACGGAGCGCAGTGCAATCCTGCGGAAACTCATTGCTACGCCCCCAGTTACGCCATCGTGAATTACGTGGAGCATGAGTTCAACCATCACCACTCCTCCTTCACGATTCGCAATGAGTACTTCAATGACTTTGCGGGGCAACGCACCGGCACCAAGACCGCCTACTCGGAACATCTGTTCGGGTTCAACTTCTGGGTGGGGAGTACGATAACGTTCCGCCCAGAGCTGCGCCTTGAGCACGCCTATAACAAGCCGGCCTACGATGCGCCCTTCGTTAATGGAGCGAGCGGCGCGCCAACGAAGACGACCCAGCTTACGTTTGCGGGAGATCTGATCTGGCACTACTGAGGTCAGATTAGGTCTTAGCCGGCGTGCCCACTTTCAACTCCTCAACTGCGCGGTAGGCCTGGTTGATAGCGCAATCGGTGTAGGCATACGCGTCTGCGTCGGCGTTGGCAATGGCCACGCGTCCGAACGGCTGACGCGCGGCCTCACATGGCAGTGGACCGCCTTCCAGCCAGAATGGATCCCAGAGCGAGTTGTACTGATAGGCGTAACCATGAGGCCAGCGATTGACAGTGATGGCCGCGATGTCGCGCGCCGGATCGAGTCCGCCCGCACCAACGCTGCGGGCCAGCTGCTCTCGAATATTGCGCTCGAAGGTCTCGAATGGGGTCTGGTATAGCTCCTGCCGTCCTGCGCGATGCTGCTCGCGGCTCGGCAGCCCAGGCGAGCAGGGATAGCGGTGCATGGTCAGCACGATGGGTTGTGAAGGATCGGTGGTGCAATGGTACTGGCCGATGCTCACGCGGTGATCGAGGCTGGCTTCGCTGAAGTAGCATCCGGGTGAGTAGATGCTGGAAGTCTCGAGTTTTTGAAAGCTCTGCCAGTTCCTGACCGCCACGTTGGTGTAGACGATGGGAACCTTTTCGGCGGACTGGAGAGCCTGCCTCTGTTCCGGTGGTATCTCCCGGCTGAGGTAGGGAATGACCGCGTGCCAGCAGGCGAGAATGCAATGGGAGGCGCGGACGGTGCACAAGCGTCCCTCCTGGACATACGCCACCTCGACGTCCTTTGCGTTCACCACGTCGGGGATATGGCGAACGCGAACCACAGTGCTGTTAAGTCGAATACGCGTCGGATTTCCGGGCTGATCGAGCTGATCGTAGCGAACCTGCGCCGTGACAATATCCGCTGAGGAGTTGCCCGGAACAGCATAGGGAAGCAGGGAGCGGACGAGGAGCCTCGCAATAGACGAATTTCCATCGGGGAAGTGGAAGAAATAAGCTTCCGCCTCGTCGTTATGGATGGCATCGCGGCCCATTCCGGGGCCGGCGCCAGGCAACAACTTGAGGCCATTAAAGCCCGGCAGGCCAAGCCCCCAGGCGTCCTGCGCGGATACGGCGTCTATTCCGAGGCCATAGAGCGGTTGGGGGTGGGCCTGCAAAAGCGCGACCACCTGGGGATCGACTCCGACCTGCTTCAGCAAATAATCGGAGTAGCTGATCCGAGCCAGTTTTTCTTTCTTTTGTTCGGAATTGAGCCCGGGGTAGAGGTCTTCGTTGAGTGCATAGAGGCGCTTCACATCGGCAATAGCTTTCGCCGCGAGCGGCGCCTGTGTGCTGAATTCCTGCCAGTTCTTGCCTGAGGGGTCTGCCTCAGTGATTCCCCAGCGCGAATAGGGACTGATCACTAGGCGGTCAGACCCAAAGGTCTCGCGGTCGAAGAAAATCCTCTGCTTCATGCCCAGAGAGCGGTAGAGCGCGTCGTCGTTGTGCGCCGCGTAGGAGGAAACATCGATATCCAGCTCGTGGAGGACGCGCTTTGCGACGGGGCTGTAGGGTGCCGGGCTCTCAATGGCGTACGTTCCGCCATACCCAAGCAGGAACACGCCGTCCACATCGAATTCGTTGCGTTTGGCATGGCCGCCGAAGTCGTCGTGGTTCTCGAGAATAAGCACCCGAGCCTGTTTGCCGGCGATTTGGTGAAAGAAGCGAGCCGACGAGAGCCCGCTGATGCCGCCTCCAATCACAACCAGATCGTATGTTTCTCCCGTTTTTATCGGATCACCGGCACTTGCCCAGAAGCTGCCATCGCGAAGAGCGTGCGCAACTTCGAAGGCTCCCTCGTGGCTGCCGCGCATTCCATGCAGGGCCGGCGGATCGTATCCGCCCTGGTTTTGCGGTTCCTGGATGGATGCGGATGCCGCTTGCCCGAGCAGACCGGAGGACCCGGAGACCGCTGCCGCGCCGATCGTCATCGCCGCGCCGTTAATGAAGTCGCGTCGGCTGATGCTACGATCCATGCCAAGCTCTTTGTCGGTCAAAGCCATCGCTCCTCCGTCCAGGAATCAGCTCAGTAGGCGCTGCGCTGCTATTTCGCCGGTACTGACTGCGCCTTCCATAAAGCCCTGCCACTCGCCGAGGTGTTCACCGGCGAAGAGCACATTGCCGTGCGCTTCTTCCAGCAGCGGGCGAATGCGGAACCACTGCTCTGGCCGGTAAATCGCGTATGCGCCGTGAGCCCAGGGATCGTCCTGCCAGGGCTGATCGAAGGTGTCGATCAGGGCGGCAGCGGCGTCCGGCGAGACGGCACTCAGATCGCGCATCAGTTGCCCCTGCCGGTCGGCCTTTGTCTGTGAGGCAAGAACGTCGGCCTTGTCTCCCACAGCGTAGGAGCAAAGAATGCCGCGCGGGCCTGGCTGCTTGAGGGTGCTGTGAAAGTACTGGTGCGAAGTCTCATCGCTCATGAGTGAGAAATCTTCGGCCGGCCAGAAGCGACGGTCGAAGAGCATCTGCGATTTGATAATGCGGCCGTATTGAAGTTCATCTGCCGCGAGTGCCTTTGCCGCAGAGAGCGGCGGATCGAACTGGACCGAATTGAGCACCGAAGATGGAGCCGTAAAGATGCAGGCATCGGCGGTGAATGTTTCCTCCCCGCCTGTTACAGTTATCCGGCCTCCCCGCTCTGCGATGGACTTCACGGCGCAGTTGAGATGCACCGCCCCACGCGGGAGACGCGAAGCAAGGGCATCGATCAGGACGGAATTTCCGCCCTGCACATGAAAGTCCATCTCGTCGGTGTTGTTGGGATTGATGTAGTCGGTCTCGACATACTGATCCGCAGCGACAAAGGCTGAGACCTGCCGGATGGATTCGCCGTAATCGGTAGAGTCCATGATCTCGCGGATCCGGCGGTCGTTCCCGGTGATTCCGATTTTGCCCAGCCACGTCCACCAGTCGTAATCGTCAAGGCGGCGTTTTTCCTGTTCCGTGAAGCTCTTGTATTTCTCCGCAAATTGCTTCCACGCGGCCTGCGATTCAGCGGAGAAGTTCCACCCCCCGGGGGCGTGCAACTGCTCATGCTGCAGCAGCCAGACGCGGAAGGCGTGTGGCTCGAGGGGCACATTCAGCTCTTTTGCCAGAGCGATGATGCGCGCGTGGTCCTTGCCGATCCATTCGCCGCCCATCTCACAGACCAGTTCGGGGGCCTGCGGAAAGCGATAAGACCAGGCGCGGCCGCCCATGCGATTGCGCGCTTCAAGCACCGTGACATTCCACCCGGCAGAGGCTAGGTGGTATGCGGCCGTCAGCCCTGCGAATCCAGCCCCGACGATGATACAGGAGCGCCTTGGCCGGGCTGCTTTTACCTGTGAATGGAGCGGCAGGCTGATTGCGGCCAGTGCGGTATTTGCGATGAACGCCCGGCGCGTAATTCGACTCATTGGGTCACTCCTGCCACTTCGGCCGACGGAGTCAGAGATGTTTCCCCGCCTGCGATCAGCCGCTGCGAAGCTAATATTGCCGCCACGGAAAAGAAAAAAATCAGAGTGGAGATGGCATTCATCTCCGGAGTAGCGCCGCGGCGAAGCCGAGACCATATCTCCAGCGGCAGGGTGTTTTCACGGCCGATGAGGAAAAACGTGACGGCAATCTCATCCATCGAAAGCGTAAAGACCAGCAGGGCAGTGCCCAGCAGCGAAGTGCGCATTAACGGCAACAGAATGCGGCGCAGTGTCTGCCATCCGCTCGCCCCGAGGTCGGCGGAAGCTTCTTCGTAAGAGCGATCGAGCCTGGAGAGTCCGGCAAATATTTCTGTTGTAGCCACGGCAGTAAGGGCAGTGGCATGACCCAGCACCACGGTAATGAGACTCAGGCGAAAGCCGCCGCTCACAACGAGGAGCAGAAGGGAAATTCCGGTGATCACTCCAGGAACAATCAGAGGCAGCAGAATCAGCCGGCGGAACGCGTCCTTACCGGGAAACGAATAGCGGTCGAGAGCGTAGGCGGCAGGGAACCCGATGAGGATGGAGATGACAACCGAGGCCGCCGCTACGATGACGCTGTTTCCGACGGCGGTCCACATCGAGCCGTCGGCGAACAGCACGCGATACCAGTCCAGGGTGAGATGGCGGGGAGGGAATCCGCCAACCCCATCGCGATTGAATGAGTAGACGATGAGGACGACAATGGGCAGGTAAAGAAACCCATAGGCACATGCGGCGAAAAAGGTGAGAATGACAGGTCTGCGGGAGCCGCTCATGCCGTCCTCCAGCGACGTTCCAGACGCTGTGTCACAGACAGGATCGCAACTACGATGTTCAGGATGACAACGGCGACGGCGGCTCCGAGCGGCCAGTTGTAGTCGGCTCCGAAAAGGTTGGCCACGATATTGGCGATCATCACGCTGGCTGGGCCGCCGAGTAGGAGCGGTGCAAGAAAATCTCCGAAGCTGAGCAGCAGCGCGAAGGTTGCGCCTGAGACGACTCCCGGCAGTGAGAGGGGAAGAATCACCCGCAGAAATGTCTGCCAGGGACGCGCACCGAGGTCATTCGAAGACTCGATCAGCTCGCGCGGAATCTTTTCCAGCGAAGCCACGACGGGGAGCACGACAAAGGGAACGTAGATGTGGGTGAGGGTGACGATAACGGCGAACGGGCTGTAGAGAAGGAAGCTGAGCGGGTGCGACGTCCCGTGCGACCACATCAGCAGCGTGTTCAGCACGCCTTCGTTGCCGAAGATCACCTTCCATGCATAGGCCCGGACAAGGTAGCTGACCCAGAGCGGAATGATGACCGCCTGGTACAGCAGAGCGCGATGCCGTCCTGAGTGGAAGGCCAGAAAGAAAGCCAGAGGGTATCCGATCGCGAGCGACAGGACCACAACAGATAACGCAATGCGAAGCGTGCGAAGAATTACGGTGAGGTACAGCGGATTCGTGAACAGGTGCGCGTAGTTGGCCAGCGTGGGATGGTGCAGTATCTGTTGAAATTCGCTGACGGTCCAGAAGCTGTAGCAGAAAAGCAGGCAGTAAGGAAGGAAAAGAAACAGCGCGATCCAGGCAAATGGAGGCAGCATGACGAGCAGTGCGCCGGATCGCTGGGGCCGCATCATGATTCGTGCACCTCCGGCGCGAGTGGCACCAGGTCTTCAGCCCGGAAAGCAAATTCGCCCCAGGTCTCGTTACTTATTGCAGCGTTGATGCGTGCCGTAAGCTCGATTTCTTCGGAACACCGGAGCGTGACCAGCGTGCCCGCACCATGGAATTGCTCGGCGACCACCTGCGCCGTGAATCGCACGTCGGAGCCGGAAGACGCTGAAGAAGCCGGCGCAATGGCTTCTGGCCGCAGTGAGAAGATCGCAGGACCCTCGGGCAGGTTCACAGGGGCCGAGAATGCGCGGCAATCGGCAATGCCGTTCCTCACGACGCCACGGACGAGGTTGCTCTTGCCGAGAAAGTTGGCTGCATAGGAAGTACGCGGGCGGGCGTAGATTTCGCGGGGCTCCCCGGATTGCTCGATGCGTCCTTGGTGGAGCAGCACGACGCGATCGGAGATGGCCAGGGCTTCACTCTGATCGTGCGTCACAAAGAGAAACGTAATTCCGAGGTCCTGCTGAAGCGCTTTCAGCTCGCGCTGCATTTCCAGCCGAAGGTTAGCGTCCAGCGCAGACAGCGGCTCATCGAGGAGCAGGACTTTCGGCTCGTTCACCAGAGCGCGGGCGAGCGCGACGCGCTGCTTCTGCCCGCCGCTGATGTGCCGGGGATAGTGCGCCATGAAGGCTTCCATGCGAACCCTTGCCAGCGCGGCATGCACACGCGACTTGATCTCACCAGCGCCCACGCCCCGTACGCGAAGGCCGTACGCCACATTGTCGAAGACATTCATGTGGGGGAACAGCGCATAGCTCTGAAACACAGTGTGGACCGGACGGCGATACGGCGGAAGAAGATCGAGACGATTGCCTTCGAGGAAGATTCTGCCCGCAGAGAGCGTCTCGAATCCCGCGATGATGCGGAGCAGCGTTGTCTTTCCTGAGCCGCTTTCGCCGAGCAGCGTAACAAATTCGCCCTGCTCGATGCTGAGCGAAATGGAATCGAGCACATGGTGCGCGCCGAAGCTTTTGCCTACATTTTCGATCTGCAGAAAAACCTCTGCGCCAGAGGAATCCGCGGACGCCTTTTCAAGTGAATCCGTACCAGCCGTCAAACGGCCTCCTGCGTTCGGCATCGAAGTCTCACTGGCTGGCCTTCACTTCGTTCCAGATTTCGGTGTATTTTGCGCGGCGGGGCACGTCCTGCCAGAAGACGATCTGCTTCTGATAATTGTCGATATCGTCGAGGTGCAGTCCGCGACGCTGGTCAGCAGTCATAAGGGATGCGGCCTGCGGATTCGCGGGTATGTATCCGGTAACGTCGCTGAGCTGCTTTTGCGTCTGGGCAGAGATCATGTAATTGAGCAGCGCGTACGCGAGGTCTTTGTTGTCACTCGAGGCCGTAAGCATCAGATGGTCGATCCAGCCGGTAGTTCCCTCAGCCGGAATCTCTTCTTCGATCGGCAGGCCGGACTTGCGTAGTTGATTGGTCACCAGGGGCCATCCCATGGCGGCGATCACTTCATGATTCTGAAAGAGATTTGTCAGCTCACCGCCGGTGCTCCATAATTTGCGCACATTGGGTTTAAGCGCAATCAGCTTCGCCTTTACCTGCTCAAGCTGCGCATCGCTGAGGTTGTAAATGGCGGTTGGGTCCTGTTTGCCAAAGCCAAGCACCTGCGCCGCCATGTATACGGAGGAGAGGTCGTCCCAGAGCGAGAGCTTGCCTTTGTATTTTGGATCCCAGAGATCGGCCCATGCTGCGGGCGGATTCGGGAAAGCGGTTTTGTCGTAGAGCAGGGGATTGGGCCCCCATGTGAGCGGGACGCCGAAGACCTTGTTGCCGTTCTTCACCAGGGGCATGCCGGTGAGCTTGGGCGAGACCTGGGCGTAATTAGGGATCCTGGATAGATCGAGCGCAGCGACCAG
>JAFAMZ010000083.1 GCA_019232935.1 Silvibacterium sp. | reverse complement strand
CGCTGGCCATCCAACTCGGCGCGACCTTCGTGGGGCGATCCTTCTCCGGCGATAAGAAGCAGCTTCTCGCGATGCTGAAGGCAGCCATCGCCCATGAAGGAACCGTCATGCTCGACGTCATCTCGCCCTGCGTGACCTTCAACGATCACGAAGGGTCGACCAAAAGCTACAAGTACATGCAGGAGCACGAGGATGCCATCACCGAAGTCGGATTCGTACCGCACTTCGAGGACATCGCTATCGACTACGATCCCGGCTCGACCTACGACGTCACCATGCACGACGGCTCTCACCTGCGTCTGCGCAAACTGCACGAGAACTACAACCCCACCAACCGCATCACAGCCGTCAAGGCGCTGATGGAAGCGCACGAGCGCGGTGAGGTGCTCACCGGAGTCTTCTACGTGGACACCACAAAGCCGAGCTTTACGCGGCTCCTCAATCTGGTCGACGAACCGCTGGCCACGCTGCCCCAGGAGCGGACGCGGCCTCCGAAACAGGTCCTTCAGGAGATTATGGCGAAGCTGCAATAGCCCTGCCTCGAACTGCCAACCACGAAGCCCTGCCGTCGCGCGGGGCTTTTGCTTGCGGATCACGGCACACCCGTGCTAAAAACGTGGCTAATGATGCGCGCCCTCTCACCTGTTGCCACTCTCGACCTGCGCGCTTGTTGTTGCCTCTAATCTCTTCCGCGCTATCCCCGAATCCTGAATACTAAGCCGCGATCTCATCGCGGCAAGCCCAACCTTCGGAGTACACTCTCATGCCAAGCCCCACAACTCACAGGCGCTTTTCTCTCGACGGCTGGGCGGTACTGCTCGCGCTCGCCGCCGCTCTTCTGGTCCGCATCGGCATTCTCAAAACGGTCCCCTGGTAAAAGGAGTCGATCATGGCAGGCTCAGTCGCACTTCCTCAGGCGCGTACGGCCTCGCTGCCGGTGCGCTTCTTCAGGTTGATCCCCGGAATCCTGCTGTTGCTCGCCGTCGGATATGCCGGCAAGTTCATCGAGCAGGCGATCGCGCATTATGCCAAGGCGCATCATCTCACGCTGCCGAACATCGAATATGTGCTCTGGGCGATCCTGCTGGGACTGGTTATCTCAAATACCATCGGAATTCCCGAGGTTTTCCGTGCCGGAGTAGCTACCTATGAATTCTGGCTCAAGGCCGGTATCGTTCTGCTCGGCGCAAGGTTTCTGCTCGGCGATGTCCTGCGGCTGGGCGGCCTGAGCCTTGTGCTGGTCTTCATCGAGCTGGCATTGGCGCTGACTTTCATGACTTACCTCGGCCGCTGGTTCAGGCTTTCCCCAAAACTCACCACATTGCTCGCGGTTGGCTCATCGATCTGCGGCGTCTCGGCTATTATCGCCACCCAGGGAGCAATCGATGCCGACGACGAGGATGCTTCCTATGCGATTGCGGCGATTCTCGCGCTGGGCGCCGTCTCGCTCTTTGTGTTTCCCCTGATCGGTCACGCGCTGCACCTCAGCGATCACGCATACGGCTTATGGGCCGGCCTCGCAGTCGACAATACAGCTGAGGCAACTGCGGCGGGCGCGCTCTACTCAGACGCAGCGGGCAAAGTTGCAGTGGTTGCCAAGACCTGCCGCAATGCGCTGATCGGGTTCATCGTGCTGGGGTACGCGATCTATTGGGCCAGGAAAGGCCAGGCAGATGAAGTGCAACATAAAGGAGCCTTCCTCTGGAAGAAGTTCCCGAAGTTCGTCCTCGGGTTCCTCCTCATTTCACTTCTGGCAACTCTCGGCACATTCACAAAGCCGCAACTGACCGCCTTAGGAAACCTGTCCCGCTGGGCATTCTTGCTCACGTTCGCAGGCGTCGGCCTCAGAACCAACCTGCGTGAACTGGGCAAGCAGGGCGCGCGGCCGTTCATCGTTGGAGCTGTCGGCGAAGTAGCAATCGCGCTGATCACGCTGGGACTTGTGTTCGGCGCGGATCGCTGGCTTCACCTTTAGAAGAGTCGAAGGCAGGGACAATTCCACGTGACGCGGTGAAGAAAGCGGCCAGCAGGCAAACCGCAACCAGGGCCGAGATGATGCACGGGCCCAGAAAGAAGTAGCGGCCCGCGATCGGAGCCTGCACAGCAAACTCCACGAAAAGCAGCGCAAATATTGTGCGCAGCCGCGCTCCCTCGGTCTTCACGAGGGTCCCGAGATGCCAGAACAGGATGGCGTGTACAAGCAGCGTTACGGAAACCATCAGCCCATAGCCGATGTTGAAGTCCCACCAGGTGCGCCGGCTTCCCATGGCGTCAAAGGCATTGGCCTTCATCGTTTGCACCACAAAAGCCTGCACACCGGGCGCGGGTTTGCCGAAAACTCCACCTGCCGTGTGTGCCACGCAGAAGATAAAGGTAAGCACGGAAGCGATCCGCAAAAAGAGCGTTGGTTTCATCGAGGTCTCCTCGTCGCAACAAAATCAAGCCCTTGCTAACGGTAAGCTACTACTTACTCTCAATCCAGTCAACTGAACCCGGGAGCAGGCCCGCACCGGCCCAACTGAATTCACTGCCCAGCTTCGCTAATGATAGAGTGATCACGCGATACATCGATTTACTTCGAGAGTTCCATCATGCTCCTTGGAATGGATGTAGGCACAGGCGGCACCCGCGCCGTTCTGATCGACCATCACGGCAAAGTCGTCGCATCGGCGGCGGTGGAACACGCGCCGTTCCGCAGTCCCCACCCCGGTTGGGCCGAGCAGGACCCAGCAGATTGGTGGCGGGCAGCCCAAGGAGCCATCCGCGAAGTGCTGGCGGCCGCCGGTTCGCCCCAAATCGACGCGATCGGTCTGACAGGACAGATGCATGGAGCCGTGATGCTCGACGCCGAAGGTAAGGTCCTTGGGCCTTCCCTCATCTGGTGCGACCAGCGTACTGACGAGCAATGCGAGTGGCTCCACGGTGAGATCGGCCGCGAGCGGCTCATCGAGCTCACCGCGAATCCTGCGCTGCCCAACTTCACACTCACCAAGCTGCTGTGGGTTCGGAAGTATGAGCCGGAGCTCTTCGCGCAAATCGCGCATATCCTCTGCCCGAAAGACTACGTCCGTTATCGCCTGACCGGAACCTACGCCATGGACGTTCAGGAAGCATCCGGTACGCTGCTGCTCGACGTGGCTTACCGGCGCTGGTCATCCGAGGTTGCGCGTATCGCCGGGATTCCTGAGAACTGGCTTCCTCAGCTCTTCGAATCGCAGGAGGTGTGCGGCAGAATCTCTGAGTTGGGAGCAAGCCATACCGGCCTTAAAGCGGGCACGCCGGTAGTGGCGGG
>JAFAMZ010000036.1 GCA_019232935.1 Silvibacterium sp. | reverse complement strand
GAAACTGCTGCAGCGCCTTCTGCTCTTCTGGCGAGAGATTCGGCAGCAGAAAAGGAACCAGGTCGGCTCCCACGTACTCAATCTGATCGCCGAACTCATTGTGAAAATAGGTCGCGCGGAAGATCACCTTCTCACTGAACAGGCTCTGCTCGACGCCTCCGTCATAGGACCGCGAACGCTCCGCCCCGATCGGCCGGATACCGTATTGCTGGATGGCCGTCTGGCCCCCGTTCGTGTACAGGAAGTTGTACAGCGAGCCGAACTGGTCGTCGATGGTCGGCTCTTTCACGCCTTTGGCGAAGTTGAAGTTGATGCGCGTGCCGTGAAAGACACCCTTTCCTGGCCGGATCGGATACCACGAGAATCCCAGGCGCGGCGTGCCCTGCGTTCCGTAAAGCTGGTTCTTCTCGATGCCTCCACCGAGCGAATAGAAGAAGCGCTGCCTGAAGTCTCCGTTGATCTGGAGCATGTAATCGTAATTGGTGCGATTGATGGTCTCGTTGAAGTTGTAGACCCATTCATTCTCGGCGCCGCGCTCGTTTTCATACCGGAAACCGCCGACAAGCGCCAGATGCGGCGTGATGCTGTAGTCGCTTTGCGCATAGAGGTTGTCGCGATTGTTCACCAGGTTGATGGTGTAGGGATAGATCCCGCCGTAGTTCATCAGCGCATTGCCCGACCCCAGGTATCCATTCGCACCTTTGATAGTTACGTAATTGCCGTAGTAGTTTCCATTGGCCGGATAGCCCGCCGCATAGTTCTGGCCCGACTCCTCCCTCTTGCGAGCCATTCCATAGCGCACCAGCCCATGCCAATCATCGTTGAAGGTGTGGTCGATATTGCCGGCCAGATAGATGTCCTGATCGGACTGCTTACCGGTGTTCGACATGCCGAAGAAGGAGTACGCTCCGGGCAGGTCCGTCGCTATGACGGCATACCGGATGACGCCGCGGATCCCCGTCGAGCCCGTAATGGCATATCCGAGGTTCGCGGCAGATGTGATGTTGTGGTACTCGTCGTGCGGGATGGAGTTCTGCGTCTGGAAATCGCTGAACGCCCCGTAGTAGTCGAGCTTGCGCAGCGTCCCCCCCAACTGCACCTCATTGCGATAGGTACCAAACGATCCTGCATCGCCCTCGTAGAGCACCGACGGGAATGGCGTGGTTCCGCGGGGCGTGAAAAATCCCATCACGCCCGCGGCGGCGTCCGATCCCCAGAGCACGCTGTTCGGCCCCCGATACGCTTCGACCTGTGAAAGAGCGGTGCTCGACATGGTCGAAAGATCGAAGCGCCCGCCGATGTCCTCGATGGATACGCCGTCGAGAAGCACTTTGTTCGCATCCGAGTTGCCGCCACGGATAAAGACCGACGTAATGCCGCCGCGCTGGCCCGTCTGCACCACATCGAACCCGGCCACCTGGCGCAGTGGATCGACCATGATCGCGCGATTCAGAAAATCGCTCTTGTTGATCACCGACACCGACGCGCTGACCTGCGCCTCCGGCCGCGGCACTCCCGTGGCTGTGACGACGATAGACTGGCGCACCCACTCCGGTTCCAGGACGATGTTCTGTTCGACCGAATCAAGTTCGCCGCCGTAGAAGCTGCCCGTCGTGAGCTCGCGAAAAGACTTTCCTCCGGCCAGAATGTAAAACTGGCCTGCGGCTCCGCTGGTGATCTGATAGGTCCCGTCATAGTGCGTACTGACAGAAACAACAACCTTCCCATTCTGCACCAGTGCTACCGTCGCGTTGGCGATCGGTGCTCCAAGCGAGTCGCTCACCGTGCCATGGACCGTCACTGCACGCAGGATGGAAGCGGAAAGCAGAAATGGGATGAACAGCAGAGCGCGGCAGAGACGCCGTAAAGAATGCGGCATGGGTTTCCTCCGTTCCCCTCGGAACGCGGTTTGAAGCAATGGGACCGGTCTCCTGACTTGCGCCTGACCTGGACTTCCTTCCCGGAGCGCGGACTCCAGTGGGTTCTGCAATCCAGGCTCTCCGCGGCCGTCCTGAGAAACGACGCGCGGCAGCGCTCACAGTTGCGGGGCAGTGGCGGATTTACACCGCCTTCCCGAGCATCCCGTTGCGTTAGGGTCAAGTACTTGCTGCACGGCCGTAAGTACCGCCGCCAGCAGGAACTCACGCTGTTACAGATGTGTTTTTTATATGGGGATTGTGCAGTAATGTCAAAAATGAGCCGCACGGGTTTTGATATCGTTGGTGACCCTGGGAAGATTCGAACTTCCGACCTGCGGTTTAGGAAACCGTCGCTCTATCCATCTGAGCTACAGGGCCACTTCTTCCATCATGCCGCAACAGTTTCAGGAAACTGCTGCCTTGCTCTCCTTCGATGGAGCCCACGCGGGCTATGGGGCCAGGAAATGCGCCTTGTCCATCATACCGCCGCTTACTGGGGACCCGTCTTCACTCGGCTTCCGGCTTCTCGTTCCGGCGCTCGTAGTGCTCCATGACGGTCACCAGCCGCTCGACCCCTTTCACGATTCGCGCCACTACTTCCTTCGTCTCGTGCAGATCGCGCGCAAGCAGCTCCACGGTCTGCGTCAGAGCCTCGTGGCGCTCGGTGAGTCTCTCCAGGCGTTCTTCAATCGTCATTGCTTCCAGTTTACAACGGAGATCAAGCTACTCCGGGGTGCTTTCCTGCATCAAAACGACGATGCCCGTCGGGATGCAGAATCCGCGTCATCATCGTCCGGGCTCTGTGCGCATGATCCACACAATCAGATCGGAGAACGAGCAAGTCTATGGCCGTAATGCTGCAAGCCTTTTACTGGGATTGCCCCGAAAAAGAGAACAAAGCCGGAGAGTGGTGGAATTTCGCAACTGAAAAACTCGAATCCCTGAAAGCCGCCGGATTCAATGCTCTCTGGCTTCCCCCTGTTTCAAAAGCCGCTAGCGTAACCTCGATGGGCTACGACCCGTACGACTACTTCGACCTCGGCGACTACGACCAGAAGGGCGGAGTAAAAACCTACTTCGGCAACCGCGCCGAGCTTGAGAACCTGATCCGCTGCGCGCACGACCTGGAGATGCAGGTCTACGCCGACATGGTCATCAATCACAACTCCGGCGCCGACGAAGAAGAGAAGAATCCGCTCGACGGCGAGATGCGCTGGACGAAATTTCTTCCCAAAAGCCAGATGTTTCCCCGCGACTGGAACTGCTTCCATCCCAGCCGCTACGAGGTCACTCTCGAAGGCGAAACCTTCGCCGGCTTTCCTCATCTCTGTCATCGCAACCCGCTGGTCTACCTGGCCATGATGGAGTACGCGCAGATGATCATCGAAGAGGTCGGATTCGACGGCTTTCGCTTCGACTTCGTCAAAGGCTACGGCCCGTGGATGGTCGGCACCATTGCCAAATATCGCTATCAGCGGGACGGCAAGGACATTACGCCCTTCACCGTCGGCGAGTACTGGGAGAACAACGAGAACATCGACCAGTGGCTGGAAGTGGTGAACAGCTTTTCGGATAATCAGATCGCCGCCTTCGACTTTCCGCTGCGCTACCGGCTCAAGGACATGTGCGACACCCTCAGCTACGACCTGCGCAACCTCACCCAGGACGGAGTCATCGTCGCCAAGCGTCCGGCCCACGCCGTCACCTTCGTCGACAATCACGACACGCAGCACGATGGCGTGGCAGTCGCCAACGACAAGATGATGGCCTACGCCTACATCCTCACCCACGAAGGCTATCCGTCGGTTTTCTGGCTCGACTACTTCAACTTCGAGCTCGCGCGGCCGGGAACCATGAACGGAATCGACGCCCTCATGAATGTCCACCACAAATTCGCCGGCGGAGAGACGCAAATCCTCCATGCCGATCCCGACCTCTACATCATGCAGCGAACCGGCTTCGAACAACAGCCTGGTCTGGTCTTCGTCCTCAACAACCTCGGCAATCAGTGGAGCGGCACTCCCGTAAAAACACAGTGGAAGAACCAGCGCTTCATTCCCGCAGCATGGGACGGTCACGACGTCGCACTTCCCGAGGAGCGCACAACCGATGCCGAAGGCATGGCCGAGTTCGCCGCTCCGCCGCGCGGATTCGCCGTCTACGTCCCAGTGGAGGGAAAACCAGAAGCCGGGGCCGCTTCACATTGATCTCTTATCAGTGGAACCACGGTAAAATCCACCTGCAGCAGGAGAGGCTCGGTGAGGTATGGACGCGATCCTGGCAATCAATAGCGGCTCTTCTACACTTAAGTTCGGGTTCTTTGTCAAAGACGGAGCGGACGAGCGCGCTCTGGCAAAGGGAGCGGCGGATGGCATCGGCAAACCTGCGGGCAAACTCGAAATCTTTGACGGTAGTGGCGCGATCCTGCACTCCGAGGACGCGCCCATCGAGTCCCAGCAGGTGGCGGCCACACGCATCGGCGGCACTCTGAGGAGGCTCGGATTCCCTCTTCCCGTCGCCGTAGGTCACCGGATCGTCCACGGCGGCCCGCGCCTGCGCGATCACACACGCATTAACCCTGATGTAATCGCGGCACTCGAGGCCGCAGTGCACTTCGCGCCCGTGCACATTCCCACTGCCCTGGTGCTCATTCGCCACATATCGGAAATTTACCCGGATCTGCCGCAGTTTGCCTGTTTCGACACGGCTTTTCACAAAACGCTTCCGGAAAAGGCCTACCACTACCCGCTGCCGCTCAAGTATCTGGAAGAGGGAGTGCAGCGTTTCGGGTTTCACGGGCTCTCCTATGCTTCCATCGTCCATCAGCTTGGAACGAACCTGAAGCCGCGCACTGTTGTCGCTCACCTCGGCAACGGCGCGAGTCTGGCAGCCATCCGCGACGGCAAGTCCATCGATACCAGCATGGGCCTCACACCTACCGGCGGCATTCCCATGAGCACGCGCACCGGCGACCTCGATCCGGGCGTGCTCCTTTACATCCGGCGCACCGAAGGTTTGAGCGGAGACGAACTGGAGGATCTGCTCAACCACCAATCGGGACTTCAGGCCCTTGGAGGTTCGAATGATATGCGCGAGCTTCAGAAAGCCGCCGCAAGCGGCAGTCAGCCCGCGGCCCTGGCCATCGATATCTTCTGCACCGCTGTCGCAAAGACGATCGCGGCATTTGGGGTCTCGCTTGGCTGGCTTGATATGCTGGTTTTCGCCGGGGGCATCGGGGAACACAGCGCAGACGTGCGTGCCGGAGTCTGCGAACAGCTCGCTCTGCTCGGAGTCGAGATAGATCCGGCTCGCAACGCCGCATCCGAGCCGGTGCTTTCAACCGGGCCGAGCCGTGTTGTCGTACGCATCGTGCCCGCCCAGGAAGAGATTCAGATGGCCCGCGAGGTTCGCGCACGGCTCTGACCCGGCCGCCACTCTCTCCAGCGTGACGCGACCGA
>JAFAMZ010000012.1 GCA_019232935.1 Silvibacterium sp. | reverse complement strand
AGATGAAGATCACCAGCGCAACCGTAAATGTCTGTTCGCCAGGGCGCAATTTTGTCACGCTGAAGGTAGAAACCGACGAAGGCATCTACGGGCTTGGCGACGGCACACTCAACGGCCGCGAGCTTGCGGTCGTCGCGTACCTCACCGAGCACGTCATCCCGTGCCTCGTCGGGCGCGATCCCTTTCAGACGGAAGATATCTGGCAGTATCTCTATCGCGGAGCGTACTGGCGTCGCGGTCCGGTGACCATGGCCGCGATTGGCGCGGTCGATATGGCCCTCTGGGACATCAAGGGCAAAACCCTGAATACACCGGTCTACAACCTGCTGGGCGGAAAGAGCCGGAACGGCTGCATGGTCTACGCGCATGCCAATGGCGTGGACATCGAGCAGACCATCGACGCCGTTGCCCGGGAGATCGACCGTGGATACCTCGCCATCCGCGCCCAAAGCGGCATTCCGGGGCTCGATTCGACCTATGGTGTCGCTAAAGGAAACAAGCCCTACGAGCCGGCCGAGCGTGGTCTTCCAGCGGAGAGCCTGTGGTCGACGGAGAAGTATCTGCTGCACGCGCCGATGTTGTTCGAGCGGCTGCGCGAACGTTTCGGTGAGAATGTCCACCTGTTGCACGATTGCCATCACCGGCTCACGCCGATTGAGGCGGCGCGGCTGGGCAGGGCGCTCGAGCCGTTTCATCTCTTCTGGATGGAGGACCCCACGCCGGCCGAGCTGCAGGAGGGATTTGGCATCATCCGGCAGCATACGACGATTCCTATTGCTGTTGGCGAGGTCTTCAATACCATCTGGGACGCAAAGACTCTGATCGAGAAGCAGTGGATCGACTATATCCGGATGACCGTGGCCCATAGCGGCGGCCTTACACATCTCAGGAAGGTCGCGGATTTTGCCGCGCTATACCACGTCCGGACCGGCTGCCACGGAGCGACAGATCTATCGCCGGTCAGCATGGCTGCGGCGTTGCATTTCGGTCTGGCCGTACACAAGTTCGGCATTCAGGAGCGCATGCCGCATAACGCTGAGACCGACGCGGTCTTCCCTCACAGCTACTCTTTTAGCGCCGGCTATATGTATCCGGGAGACGCGCCGGGACTGGGTGTGGATCTCGACGAGAAGCTCGCGGCGAATTTTCCCTACGAGCGGGCGTATCTGCCGGTGAGTCGCAAGCTGGATGGGACGCTGTCTGACTGGTAGACACAGGTCGAGCGGCTGCTTTCTATCCCCTTGCCCTCTCAATGGCCCGAATCACCGCCCTGGCCTTGTTGAAGCTCTCCTCATACTCGCTTTCAGGCACGGAATCGGCTACGATCCCGGCCCCGGCCTGAACGTGTCCCTGTCGCCCCTGCATGAGCAGCGTGCGGATCGCGATGCATGAGGTGAGATTGCCGGAGAAGTCGGCGTAGAGGACGCTGCCTCCGTAAATGCCGCGACGCGTGGGCTCGAGTTCCTCGATGATCTCCATGGCTCGGATCTTGGGCGCTCCGCTAAGCGTCCCCGCAGGAAAGCATGCGCGGAAGGCGTCGACGGCGGTAAGGTCCGGGCGCAGGGTGCCTTCGATCGAGCTGACCAGATGCATGACATGCGAGTAGCGCTCGACGAACATCAGGTCCCTGACGCGCACGGAGCCGTACTCGCTCACGCGCCCCACGTCATTGCGTCCGAGATCGACAAGCATCACGTGCTCGGCGCGTTCTTTCTCGTCGCTGCGAAGCTCGGCTTCGATGCGCAGATCTTCTTCTTCGCTGGCAGCGCGCGGGCGGGTGCCGGCAATGGGACGGTATTCGACCCGGCGTCTCCCGGCTCCGTGTTCCTGGACTCGAACCAGCAACTCCGGCGACGAGCCGACGATGTGTGTCGGTTCGCCTTTGCGGCCGTTCAGTTCCACCCGGAGGAAATACATATACGGCGAGGGATTGACGATGCGCAGGGCGCGATAGACGGAGAAGGGATCGACCTCGGGGCGAATGTCGAAGCGCTGGGAAACGACAACCTGAAAGACGTCGCCGGCGGCGATGTATTCCTTGGAGCGTTCGACGGCGGAGAGGAAATCTCTTTTGCGCGTCTTCAGCTCGATTTTGAGCTTGCCGGGTTTTTTGCGGCGCTTTACTGCAGGCAAGGGCCGGGCGAGACGCTTTTCGAGGCGGTTGAGGCGGCGGAGGGCGTCCTCGTAAGCGGCCTGCGGCTTCTGCCGGTTCAGGTCGGCGGTGACGATGAGGAGGATTTCCTTTTTGACATGGTCAAAAGCCAGTACCTCGTCGAAGAACATGAGACAGGCGTCCGGCATGCCGAGATCGTCTCTTGTTGTTTCAGGCAGGCGCTCGATCCGGCGGACGACGTCATAGGCAAAGAAGCCGACAGCTCCGGCAGTAAAGGGGGGAAGGCCGGCGACCCGGGCAGGCTTATGCCCTTCGAGGGCTTGTTTCCAAAGCGCGAAGATGTCGCCTTCGACGCCGCGGGTTTTGCCGGACTCGGTGATCTCAACAGACCGTCCGCGCGAGACCAGCTTGCGGTACGGCTGGATACCGATGAAGGTATACCGGCCGAGGTTCTCGCCGCCTTCGACGGACTCGAGGATGAAGCACTCCGGCTCGTCGGCGGCCAGACGGAGAAAGGCGGTTACCGGAGTTTCGAGATCGGCCGTAAGGGTGCGATAGAGCGGCACCAGGGTGTGGCTGCGGGCGAGGCGCAGGAACTCAGAGCGCGAGGGAAGGGTCGTGGGAGCCGGTGGGGGCATGCAGAAATCATGGTAATGGACTGGCCGTCCAGGCGTAGACGGCTGCGCGTCTCCCCATGTTTGCGTCGAGACGAAGTGGCCCGGTCCTGAATTCGGCGAAACAAGCGTGCCGCTACGGTGTTCAACTTCGCGGACCCGAGGCTTGCATGACCCATTTGGACCATGGAAGTTAACTCCTTCGTATGCTTTGCAGCCTTGCCGGTGGTTGATTTCGAGGCCTATACTCGGTGGGTTTGGGCAGAAAGCCGTTTTGCCTGAAAAGGTGGGCCGGCAGATTCGGCCAGATGAAGCAGAAATGAAGCAGATGGTAAGTAGATGCGCATCCGATAGATGTAGAGGGACCCTCGGATACGTACCTGAACGGTAATGACTTGCAGGCCGGGATTGAAGAAGGATTCATCCCCAGGGGGCAAGATCATTACAGGCAGGAGCGGTCCCAAGGAGTAAAGGAACTTTATGGCAACCATTTCACTCGAGCAGGAAATCAACCCCTGGGAAGCACAGGCTGCTCGATTCGACTATGCAGCACAGAAACTGAATTTAGATGAAGGACTATGGAGGGTACTGCGTTACCCTTCGCGCGAGATTATCGTTCACTTTCCGGTCTCGATGGATGATGGCCGGATTGAGATGTTCACCGGCTTTCGCGTTCAGCACTCTGTGGCGCGCGGGCCGGGCAAAGGAGGCATTCGCTACGCACCCGATGTTTCGCTGGATGAAGTCCGGGCGCTGGCCAGCTGGATGACCTGGAAGTGCGCCGTGGTCAATATCCCCTTCGGGGGGGCCAAGGGTGGAGTTATTTGCGACCCGAAGAAGATGTCGATGGGCGAGCTGGAGCGCATGACGCGCCGGTACACCGCCGAGATCATTGAATTTATCGGACCGGAGAAGGACGTCCCGGCACCGGATGTGAACACCAACGAGCAGGTGATGGCCTGGATCATGGACACCTACTCGATGCACATGCGCCAGACGGTGACCAGCGTGGTGACTGGGAAGCCGATCAATATTGGCGGGTCGCGGGGCCGCCGCGAGGCGACCGGGCGCGGCGTCAGCGTAGTCTGCGACGAGGCCCTCAAACATCTGAATATGCGCCGCGAAGGCTGCCGGGTTATCGTGCAGGGTTTCGGCAACGTCGGATCGAATGCCGCACGGTTGATGATGGAAAAGGGCTACAAGATTATCGGCGTAGCGGAGTACGAGGGCGGCTTGTTCAACCCGAACGGCATCGATGCGTGCGCCCTGATCGACTACAGGCAGCGCAATGGCTCGATTCTCGGATTCAAGGGTGCCGAAGCCTATGATCCCATCGAACTCCTGACAGCCGAATGCGAGATCCTGATTCCGGCGGCGACCGAAAACGTGATTACCAGCCGGAATGCTGAGCGTATCCGGGCGCGCATCGTGTGCGAGGGCGCGAACGGACCGACGACGGCGGTTGCCGACGAGATCCTTGCCGACAAGCGCACATTCGTCATTCCGGACATCCTGGCGAATGCCGGCGGTGTTACGGCCTCCTACTTCGAGTGGCTGCAGGACCGGCAGGGCTACTTCTGGAAGGAGTCCGTCATCAACGAGCAGCTCGAAAGCATCCTCGCCGAAAGCTTCGACGATGTGGTCCGGTACTCGGAAGCGCACAACGTGAACAATCGGATCGCGGCCTACATGCTGGCGATCGACCGGGTGGCGTTCACGATCAAGCAACGCGGGATTTACGCGTAAGGCTGATTCCCACGTCCGAGAATCCGGACGTGGGCGCCCCTGCTTACGGCGGTAATGTGGCCGAGCGCTGGCCTTCTTTAGAGGCGTCGTGTGAGGCGATCCTTCCCCGGTGATGCCATAATACGGTACAGGCCGCGCCGTTCTCAGGCCTTTCAGAAGGTGCCTGAGCGCTCGAGCCTGTCGAGCAAAATCGTGAACCTGCCCAACACCATCACGATGACACGCATCCTGGCAGTCCCTGTGCTCATCTGGATGCTTTCGCCGCATTTTCCGCATGGAGGCTGGCACGGCGAGCAGGAGACGGTTGCGTCGCTCTTCTTCATCCTGGTATCCATCACTGATGGCGTGGACGGCTATCTCGCTCGCAAGCGCGGGCAGATCACGACCATGGGAACGCTGCTCGATCCACTGGCCGACAAGTTGCTGATCACGGCTGCGTACATCACTCTGGTTCAGTACAACCCGCACGTGGTTAAGCCGTGGATGGCAGTGCTGGTCATCGGGCGGGAGTTCCTGGTCAGCGGCTTGCGCTCGATCGCGTCTGCCGAGGGATTCACCATCGAGGCGAGCGATCTGGGCAAGCTCAAGACGGTGATCCAGATTGTTTCTGTGGTCGCAGCCATTCTCGCTCACGGCTGGTATGAGTGGCACTTGGGATGGTTCATCATGCCCGTGGACCTCATCGCAGTAATAGGCATCTATTGGATGGCTGCCGTGTCGACTATTTCAGCAATCGACTATTTCGTGGGGTTCTGGCGCAAGATCGAACATGCCTCGAGCGTACGGCGTACCCGGGAAAATGCCTTTATCCTGAGCCGCCGCAAGAAGGACTTGCCGGCAGCAAATAAGATCTAAGGTCTCCAAATATCCTCTGAAGCCTACGATATCGACCCAAGGCCGTCAGTTCATTCGAGGAGGATCGCGATGGCGAAATGCCGGATTGTGGCGCTCGTAGCTCTTGCACTCTTTTGTTCGAGTGCTAAGTGTCAGTCAATAGCTTCTCTGATGGGTGTCCCAGAGGACCATTGCTCAGTAGTTCAAAGTACTGAGGATGGCCAAACCTTTGTGTGCATGGTTTGGGATGGCGACCCAGAGAAGTTTTCCCGGCCTCTTCAGCTGGAGATTTATCGTGATCGTCATCGGGTCGCGACAATCGATTCCAGTATCCCGATCCTCGAGTGGCATCTCTGCAAAGGCGGAGAACAATTATCCGTTCACACCGGCAGGCAAGGTGACCCCGGCACCTACCGTCTATACGAAACAGAGACAGGGAAACAAGTGAACCAGGTGAGCGCCCCGTCAAGCCTGGGAGAACTGCCACAATGGGCCAAGGATCGGTCGGAACTGGACGACGAATCGGTCCCAGAGGGGCCTGCCTATTCTCAACAACGAACGCTTTGGATCGGAAAGCTCCTCAAGCGGATCGCTGCGATGCAGCCCGGCATGACGCGCAGGGACCTCGAATCGATTTTCAAGACAGAAGGCGGTCTGTCGACCAGGAAGCAGCAAACCTACGTATATAAGGATTGCCCATACATCAAGGTAGACATTGTTTTCTCTGGGACAGGCGCGACTGAGGGAGAAGATAGGATCGTCAGCATATCGCGGCCCTACCTGGCCTTTGCCATCATGGATTAGCGAGGCGACAACTCAATCAATCCCGCCTCAAGAGTCTTCCCAACAACGACCGGAGTGAATTGCATGCCGCTGGGAATCTCCGCCGCGAGCGGTTTTTCCAGCAGGATAAGGCTCGGCGTCATTCCGACGAAGTTCCTCAGTGGCTCGGGATCGGCGTAGCGGTGCGCTTCGCTCAAGGTGTCCGGATAATGCGCAAGGTAGACCTGCTGCAGCGGCCGTTGCACATAGAACAGAATGCTGGGCAGTTGCGCGACAGTATCTTCCTGCCACAGGAGAATCGGGCCGGAAATTCCGGAGGCCTGAGGCGAGCGGAGAGCTTTCAGCAGAAGGCTCTGAGCTTCGCGGTCGGCGTGCAGCACGGTTCCGGTGGCACTGCGCGTGGTGGTCAGGCTCTGGCGGAGAGGTTTTGTCATCGCTGATGCTGCAGCAAAAGCGGCCAGACCGGCAACGGCTGCCATCCACCAAAATCTGCGGCTCCGCCGCCCGAATTGTGCTGCCAGCCAGTCTCCAATAAGCAGTGCCAGCGCTGGATAAGCAGGAAAAATGTATTTCGGGCTGCGCGTCGCCATGGCAGAAAAGAAGACCAGCACGACAAGGGAAAAGACCAGATATTCGCGAAACTGGCTGCGGCGTGCCTGCCACCACAACGCGAACGGGAAAAGTAACAGCCAAGGCGACGAATAGCCCAGAAGGACCTTTCCGTAGTACCACCACGGAGTGGTGTGGCCTTCCATCTGCGTAGTGGCGCGGGTAATCACGTGGAGGCCGAGGTATTCTCGCAAAAATTCGCCGCCGAAGGCGTGCAGCATGTAAAGATGCCAAGGCAGAACAATCGCCGCAAATAGCACCAGGCCGCCCCAGAAGGCCAACCCGAGTTGCCGCCGGCCCCACCGATTCCAGGCGAACAAAACAAGCAGACTAAGCGGCAGCGTTACTGCGGCCGCTCCTTTGGTCATCACAGCAACCGCAAATCCTGACCAGAACCAGTACCAGCCTCTTCGATCCCCTTCGCGGACCTTCGAGAGGCCGGCGAGTCCGATCAGGCAGCCGAGCGTCAGCAGGGCGTCCAGTTCGCCCATCCGCGCCACTCGAAAGAAACCAAAGGTCGTGAGCAAAATCGCTGTGGAAGCCCATGCAGCGACGGTGCCGCGCGCGCGAAGCGCCACATTATGTATGACCGCAATGATTCCGATACTCGCCAGAGCGGATCCGCACCGCGCCCAGAATTCATTCACCCCAAAGAACTGGAAAAATATGGCGCTGATCCACAGAGCCAGCGGAGGCTTTTCGAACCAGGGGTAAAAACCCCAGTGCGGGACGAGCCAGTTCCGCCCCAGGAACTCGCGTGAGACTTCGGCGTAGATGCCTTCGTCCCAGTCAGCCAGAACTTTGTGTCCCAGCAGCGGAAGAATCACCGCGGCGGATAGCAGAGCGGCCAGCCAGAGGGAGATGCGCGGGGTAATCCGGGAGACCTGATTGACCTGAAGAGAAGTCTGAGACTGGAGCGACACAGTGGCTCGATGTTAGAGAACAAGACCTCCATATGTCATGCCCCGAGTGTCATTTCGCGTCAGGGAGCAAAATGCTCCCGACTGCAAAATAGCTGCGTCTTTTCACACCCGCCGGAGCGTCTTTCAAAATGTGAGGGTTCGAACGGATCGCTCTTTGCTGAGGTTGCTCCGCTACGATCCTCCAAAGAGAAACCCCGGTGGTTCGTGGGTCCGCCGGGGTTTTCTGTCCTGTGCCTGCTAGGCGGCCGGAAATAATCAGGCCTGAGCCGCGTGGCTGTGCGAGTGAACCGCTCGGGTTAACTGGTGGACGAAATGGTAGGGCGGCCAGGGACCGGAGAGCTGCATATGGCAGTCCTTCATGAGCTGGCTGGCGCTGGAGTACTTATTCTGATAGCGCTCGACGCATTTGTGATCGATAAGGTGAGCAATATCGAGCAGCATTTTACCGGCATCGGTCCGTTTACAGGATATTTCCTCTGCCAGGGGGGAGAACATCCGATGCATCTGCACGGAGACTGCCCGCGCCTTGGTCTGACGTTCACGCTGCAGGGCAGCACTTTCTCGCAGGTTGGACAGATATTCGCGGCCGGCCCGGCTTTCTTCGGGTGAAACGTAGCGGCGTATCTGGTCGCGGCAACAATCGTCGAGGGTAACTTTCAGGTGCATCTCGGCTTTGCCGCGAAGCCGCTCGATATTAGTGACGAATTGCCGCTGATTGGAGCGAATCGAACGCCGGAGGGAATCGTCGTCGGAAAAAACGGTGCCGAAACGGAAGGGCAGGACGGTTGCCGTCTTGAAGCAGTCGGCGATCACGCGGGCGTGATCCATCGCCGCTTTCTGGGTGAGGTTCTCTGCCGGGGAATGTTCGCTGACGATAACGGCGAGTTCGCTGGCGGGGTAAAGGAAGACCTGGTTACCCTGAATTCCGGAGACTGCTTCCATTGGAATCGGTTTGCGGTGGCGGCTGAGTTCAGGGAAGGCTTGTTTTTCTGTGATGCAGTAGGCATACCATGCCATAAAGAGTCGCTCCACGCGGGCTTTATGTGAATTGGAACATCTGCACTTCGAGGATTGACTACCAGGAATGCTGCTGTCCGCCACGTCACTGGCGGCAAACACCTATCCAAAACTGCGGGTATCCTAGTCCCGCCATATAACGACTGGCAACAGTCGATTGCTTTTCCACAGTGCAGTTAGCAGCGAAAATGCAAGTCGATTTTGTAATACAGGAAAGATATTTCACTTCATCCACATCCCGAGGCGGAAGACTGACTCTCTTTGGACAGCCCCTCCCTGCCTGGCCGGGAACCTCCTGAAGATTTGCCATAATTTCCCGGCCGACTGGAAAGAATTTCTGATAGCGTGGTTCGCACGGCCGGTCCGACGGCTGGTTCCCCGCTCCTGACCCATTACATACTCCTGTAAACCAAGACAGAGGTTATCGATATGCGCGCTCCGGCAGCCAAAAGCGATGGCATGGGCAGTCTTCTTTATCCTGATGGGACCTGCCGCTTCCGGGTCTGGGCGCCCTTCGCCAGGCGTGTGCAGGTGATGGGGGATTTTACGGGCTGGATGAGTAGCCCGCTTGACCTCCAGCCGGAGGGGTCTTCGGGAAACTGGTCCGCCGATCAGATACCCGCCACGGCGGGTCAGATGTACAAGTACCTGATTACCAACCGTGGCGGCCCGGATAACGACAGCTCCCAGGTGTGGCAACGCACGGACGCGCGCGCCGTTCAGGTGGAAAGCTCGAGCGCAAATTCGGCCGGCTATATCGTCGCCCCGTTCCCCTCCGAGCGGGTGCCGTTTCAGACTCCAGCCTTTCCGGATTTCCTGATCTATCAGGTGCATGTCGGCTCCCACTCCGGGCGGAACGATGGCATCTCGGTGGAGGACAATACGGCCACCTTCATTGACCTGATCTCCAAGCTCGATTACATCCGCGGGCTGGGATTCAATGCCATCGCGCCGCTTCCGATTTCCGACGCTTTTTGCGATGTAGGCGGAGCCGGCGAGGGATACGGCCCTTCGGACATGTTCGCTTCCGAAGACAGATACGCCACGAGTCCGGATCGAGCCGTCGAGGAACTCATTCAACTCATCGATGCCGCCCACTCGAAGGGGATCGCAGTGATTCTCGATCTGGTATACAACCATGCGGCTGCGGTCGATAACCGGTACTGGCAATACGACGGAAACACCGCCGGAGGCGGGGGCATTTACTTCGCCAACGGGCATAACACCCGTTTCGGCCTGGGTTTCGCGATGTGGCGGCAGGAAGTGAAGGACTTCTTCCTCGACAATGCGCGCATGTACCTTCGGGACTATCGCGTCGACGGCCTGCGGTTCGATGCCGTGCAGTTCATTCAGGCAGACGCGGTCGAATATATCGTGAATGAGCTGCGTAACGAGTTTCCGGACAAGTATCTGATTGCTGAATACAACCCAGGCGACCAGGAGAGCGCGTCGGGGTGGGTCGATCCCCTCGGGCCGCTGGGATTCTGCGCGATCTGGGACCTGGGGAGTCCATATGATGCCTTTGCCATGCTGAACGGGGATGATGCGGTGAACCGCCTCATCGGCAGGATCGGCTGGTTTGACGATCCGAACCCTTGGCATAGGATCACTTACCTGACCGGCTCACACGACCAGATCTACGGTGGCATGGACAGCCACGGGATGTTTTTCGTGCAGCGTTTCGGGGGCCGGGGCAACGGATGGGCCAGGGCCAAGGCCCGGTTTGCCTGGGCGCTGAATGCCGCACTCCCCGGCACTCCAATGATGTTCATGGGCACCGAGGGGCACCTGGACGGCTATTGGGACCCCAACGTCGACAACGGAGATCGTCGCATCGACTGGTCGCAGATAGGCGATCCGGCCGGCGCGCCGATGCAGCGCATGGTCCGCGACGTGAATAACATCCGCTGGTCGCATCCGGCGCTTCGATCGGCGGCGGGAAATATCATTCACACCGATTTCACCAATCAGGTGGTGGCGTTCAAGCGGTACGACTTCAATGGCGACCTGGTCCTGGTGGTGGTCAATCCCAGCGATTCGCAGTGGGGAGAGAACAACTATGGGGTGAACATGGGGGGCGAAGGCGGCACCTGGAAAGAAATATTCAACTCGCAGTCGCCGGACTACGGAGGCCTGTTCACAGTCGGCAACTTCGAAGCAGAGCTGCAGGTCTCAAATGGCCAGCTCTGGATCAATCTGCCGAGCTGGGGCGTCCTGATCTTTCAGAAGAAGTGAATCAAGGCCGAGCACGCCGGCTAATTCCCAGCGCGTACCAGCATGACACCAGCCATCACAATGAGCGCCACGAGCAGGATTCCCGCGGCGATCGCCGCGATCTGAAAAACGCGCGCGAGCGCATGGAGCTCTTCGCGGAGTCTCGCCTGGCCGGCGCCGAGGCTTTCGTTCGCCTGGCGCAGCCGGTCAAGCTGTTGCTCAAGTTGCATCAGGGTGGCGGATTGCCGTTCCAGCGCCGCGGTTACCGTGGAGTTGAGGTCGCGCTGAGCGGACTGCAGTTTCGCAGTGGAATCGGCGATCGACTCGGCCACCGTTTTGCGGACATCCGCAGAAAGACCGGCAGTCTGAAGCGGCGCGACGGCTACGTCCAGCATCGGCACCAGGCGCGTCAGGAGCGGCAGCAGGGGCCGGAGCTGAAGCAGGAGCTTCCACATGGATTTATCCGTCGGTTCTTTCGAGGAACTGCGTCCCTTATCCTCCTTGCCGGAGGCGAGCTCGATGAGGCGGTCCACGCTGGGAAATCTGGACGCAGCTTCGGATGATTTGCCTGCTTTTTCGTCAGCCATCAGTCTGGGACAATCATAGAGCACCGGAGCGCTAGTTCAGGAAGCCCACAGCAACAAGAACGAGAGGAAGGCCGGCACCTTCGCCATGCAGCTGATGTGACTGAGGCGGTTTCGAGAAAGCAAAACAACACTCCGCAGATTTGCGTGCCAGCAAATGGGCGCAGGTTCGTGCAAGCTTGGGCCTCTGAGCCATCTAATATGGGGAATCCACGTCCCAATGGCTGCTGACGACGAAGCTCTTCCCGTATTTCTCAAAGAAATCGCTGACGATCCGCGCGTGACCATTCGGCGCAGTGAGCCGCCTCTGAAAGACGCAAAGTGCGTCGTCTACTGGATGCAGCGGGCGCAGAGGGGGCTCGATAACCCGGCTCTCGACCTCGCGATCAGGATTGGTAACGAACTCGATCTGCCAGTGCTGGCATTCTTTTCGGCCATCTCGAACTATCCTCACGCGAACCTGCGGCACTATGCGTTTCTGAACCAGGGACTGAAGGACATCGAGGACGATCTCGCGGTGCGGAATGTTGAGTTCATCGTTCGGCGGCCTCCGAACAATTCACTCGAAAAACTCTTAGCCGAAGCCGGCGCTGCAATGCTGATCGGAGATGAGAGTCCCTGCCGCGAGCCTGAGCGCTGGCGCAAGGTTCTGGCAAAACGCCTTGACATGCCCTTCTGGACGGTCGATGCCGATGTGGTCGTGCCGTCTGCGCTCTTTCCGAAGCACCAGTACATGCTGCACATCATGCGTCCGAAGCTGCTGGCGGAGAT
The DNA here is from genome assembly GCA_019232935.1 of Silvibacterium sp. Classification (GTDB taxonomy): domain Bacteria; phylum Acidobacteriota; class Terriglobia; order Terriglobales; family Acidobacteriaceae; genus Silvibacterium. The sequence goes on along the minus strand of JAFAMZ010000012.1, from coordinate 12,569 downwards.
GCCGAAGTATCTGGTCGCAACGCCGCTTGTCAAGGCACAGAGAGGATGGGAGCGGCCTCGCGGCTTCGAGAGTTTTAACGTAACCGGTGATGTTACAGAAGGCTGGAAGACCCTCGACCGCTCCGTTATGCCAGTCGACTCTTTTACCGGCGGAACACGTGCGGCCCTGAGGCGCCTGGAGTATTTCGTCGCCCATGGGCTCGCGGATTACGCAAGGCAGCGGAACCATCCCGAGATCGACGGCACCAGCATGCTGTCTCCGTATCTGCATTTCGGACATATCAGCCCGGTGACGATTGCGCTGGCCTGCGAAGATGCCGTGCGCGAGGGCATGGCGACTGGCGCCGCGCGCGACGCCTACTTCAACGAGCTGATTGGGTGGCGCGAACTGTCGGTGAATTTTGTAAAGTACGTGCCGGATTACGACTCCATCGAGTGCGCTCCGGAGTGGGCGCAGAAAACGCTCCTGGAACATGCCGGGGACAGGCGCGATCCCGAATACACGCTGGAGCAACTGGAGCGCGCGCAAACGCACGACGAGCTGTGGAATGCCGCCCAGACCCAGATGCTCAAAACAGGATGGATGCACAACTACCTGCGCATGTACTGGGCGAAGAAGATTCTCGAGTGGGCTCCGAACCCCGCGCTGGCGTGGGAGTGGGCGGTGATCCTGAACGATAAATACGAGCTCGACGGACGCGATCCAAACGGCTATCAGGGAATCGCCTGGGCACTGGGCGGCGTGCACGACCGCCCGTGGTTCGACCGGCAGATCTTCGGCACGGTGCGCTACATGTCCGGCGCGTCGACGGGGAAAAAGTTCGATTCGAAGCGGTATATCGCGCGAGTGATGGCCACAGCTCCGGATCTATGGCAGCGATAACGTCTGCTCCCCCGGATGCAGCGGGAAACTACGGTCCTTCCATACCAGCTCGCCGTTGAGGCCGGTCGGAAGCGTGACGTCGGCCTTCCAGCGCCCGGCATCGAGCTTGTACAAGGCATGGATCACGCCGCCCGCATGCGGCATCGATGCTTCGAGCTGGTGCAGATCGCCGAGGTGCGGCTCGATCCGCACTGTTTTGAATCCCGGCGAGCCCGGGCGAATCCCGGCGACGACCGTCAGCAGGTCGTAGTTGGGGCTGGCGCTCCAGGCGTGGCAGTCGGATCGAGTCGGCTCCGGCTGCTCGGCCCACGTAGTCAGCCCGAGGCGCAGCATGTTGCGCCAGGGCTCTAGTTGTGTGAGATAAAGGTCGGCGAGCCCGGCGTGCTCGAGGGCGCGGGTGAGATAAAAGCGAAAGTAGTAGCTGGGTGCGGACATCGGCGGAACGGACGCTCCGTCGAGCGTGGTAGCTTCGCGCTCCGTCGAGGCGAGAAGCCGCCGCAGAATCGCCTGCTGCCGGTCGCGCGGAGCGACGTCGAGCCAAACGGCAAGGATATTCGCCTGCTGGCTGAAGGTCTTCTTCGCGGGCGTGTCGGCGTAGAGCGAGTACTTCGGGTCCCAGTTCTGCTGGTTGAGGGCTGCTGAGGCGCGGCGGATCATCTCCTGATACTGGCCGGCTCGCTCGTGACTGCCCCCCGTGCCGATGTGGCTCTCTTCGAGCTCGGCTGCACTGTGCAAAGCCTCGATGAACTGCAGCGTAAGAAACGTAGAACCGCCGTCGGCCTCCTGCGGAGGAACGCCGCCGGGATACCCTTCGGTCCAGTCGGCGAACTCCCACCACTTCATGTTGCCGAGCAGGCCGTCCGGGCGCAGGCGGGCGGCGAACCAGTCGATTACGGTGCTGGTGTGGGGCAGCGTATGCTCCACGAAAGGCTCGTCATCGACGTACATCCAATAGTCGTGCAGCATGCCGATCCAGAGCAGCGAGAAAGTCGGAATGAACTGCGGCAGCGACGACGGATAGCGGCTCTGTGTGATGCCTTCGGGTATGCGGGAGTCGTCGATGTTCGAAATCGCTTCGCGCGCAAGGCGGCTGTCGCCGGTCATCGCGTAGGAGATGAGCGCCTGAATGCGAGTGTCGCCGACATATTGAAGTTGCTCCCAGTAGGGCGCATCCATGTAGGTTTCGTGCGCGCAGAGCCGTGCCGTATGCCATCCCGTGTCCCAGAGAGCCTTCAGGTCGGGAATGTCCCCGTTGATGGCGGCACGGGCGTCAAACGGATAGGCGGAAAACCAGGCCGTCAGGCCATCGACGCGAAGAGGCGCGTCCTTTGTGGTGATATCGAGTTGGAGGTAGCGCCAGGTGCGCCACCAGAGCGGCTGGAAACTGCGGGCATCGCCGCCTCCGGAAATGAACTCATCGGTGAGCCCCTCGATGTGGCGGTTTTCGATTTCGTGTCGATTGCCCTTCTGTCCCTTGTCGTCATACAGAGCCTCCGCATAGGTGAGTCTGATAACAGCCTCTCTCCCACCGGAGATGGTCAGCACCGGATAGGCGGTCTGCAGACGACGGGTGTCGAGCAACAAAACGACATGGGAATGAGCAGGAATCTCGGGCTGCAATGCGGGCGACGTGGTGGGCGCGACGAGCCCCTCGGCTCGAACAATGCTTCCGGCGGCGATCTGGCGGTGTTCCATCGGCGGAAGCGGGTCCTGGACGAGCTCCCAGTTGTTGTCAGAGTCCTGCGCTTCGCGGGTGGCGGCGCGGCCTATGATTCGGGGTGTTTCCCAGCCCGTGCTATCGTCACCCGGGCGGTCCCAGTTCCAATCAAGGACGCTGCCGTCGATTTTCTCCGCGGGTCCGGCGGCGTAGTATTCGCGGGTTCCTTTGTGGCCGAGCGCCGCGCGGCCGGGCTCTTCGCGCACGCGCCATCCTTCATGCGTTTTTGAAGAGCCCGTGTCTACGGCCGATTCAGCGTCGGTATCTCCCTGCATCAGGAACCCGGTGCGGTTGCTCATCTGTGCGATGGGCGCCATCTCGCCGAAATTCCAGACGATGGCGGCGAGCACGTTCTCGCCTGCATGAAGAAATGGAGCCAGGTCGATGGTCTCGAACCGCCAGTGGAAGAGGTCGCCTCGCGCCGGCCCTTCCGCAGCGTACTTGCCATTTATGTGTAGAAGAAAGCGATTATCGGCGCTGACGTGAACCCAGTAGTGCGCCGGTACGGTCTCCAGCGTGAGCGCTCTGCGGAAGTAAAAGACGCCCGGAGCTTTCGCTGGCGCGGTGGGATGGGCGATCCAGCTTGCCTGCCATTTCGAAGCGACAAGCTTGGAATCGAGCGGAGGTAAAGGTTGGGCAAGAGCAGCGGACAGCATAGAGCAACTTATCAGGGCAGTCAGCGCGATGCGCGGCATGACGGAGAGGGTAGCAGACGCTCTTGTTCCGTTGCGCAATTTTGCGCATCCCATTTGATAGGGGTGTAACCGGCCCTCGACAAGGGACAAAACCATGAGAGCGCTGAAGCTTTTTACGCTGATCGCGTTCTGCAGTTGTTACGCACTCCGGGCACAGGAACCGAAGCAGATTGTTCAGCAGGCCGTCGACACCGAACTGGCTGCCGACCGGACCGATCATTCGCACTGGATTTTTTTCGAAACCGATCGCAAGCCGAAGAATTCCGTCCAGCAGTGGGTCGCCCAGACCGAAAAGGGCGATGTGGTCCGGGTGCTGGTTAGGAATGGCCAGCATGTCCCGGCAAACCAGCAGAGCCAGAACCTTCAGAAATTCATCCACGATCCCAACGCCCAGACCAAACAACGGCAGGCAAGCCGGCATGACGACCAGCAGGCATCGGCCATGACCAGAATGCTTCCCGTGGCCTTCATCTGGACGGTAACCAGCAAAAATGATAAGACCACTACGCTGCATTTCAAGCCCGACCCAAATTTCCATCCCCCGAGCTGGGAGGCCCGTGCCTTCGCCGGAATGGAAGGCGATATGACGGTTGACAACACCCAGCATCGTATCCAGGAACTCAAGGGTCATTTGATTCATGACGTGGACTTCGGCTGGGGCCTGCTGGGCAAGCTGCAAAAGGGCGGCTCGTTCAGCGTGGAACGGCGACAGATCGGACCGGGCATCTGGGACATCACCGATACGCATGTTCACATCTCGGGACATGCGCTGATCTTCAAGAGCATCTCCGAGCAGGAAGACGATCAGAAGTCGTCGTGGACCCGTGAACCGGACAATGTAACGCTGGAACAGGCCGCAGCGGCAGTGATGGCCAAGCCTGCTGAAGGCAGCCAGTTGGGCCAGAACGGCACTGGTCCGCTCCCGCGCTGACCCGTAGCGAAGCCACACGCATCCGTCTACTGTTTCATGACAGGCAGCACGATCTGCGACGGCATCTGGCTGGAGCAGTAAACACGCTGGGTCGCCGGCACGTAATCCGCGGCCGCAGCGTTGTAAATGCTCGGCACAAACTTCTGCGGATTGCGATCGATGACCGGGAACCACGTGGATTGAACCTGGACTAAGATACGGTGTCCCTTGAGGAAGACGTGATCGTGATCGCGCAGCGGGACGTCCCACTCAACCGGCTGGTTCGCAACCAGGGGTTGTGCGGATTCATAGCTTTTCAGATAGCGTCCACGACGGACCTCCATGGCGAGGGGCAGCTCGTACCCATTCAGCGAATCGGCGTAGGGGAGCGGCTTCTGCGGTGTCTCCTGCTCGGCCCCCTTCTGCCCGGATTCCGGATAGACATCGATGAGCTTCACCACAAAGTCAGAGTCCGTGCCTGAGCTGGACGCGTAGAGTTTCGCGGCAAGTTGACCGGTGACGACGATGTCGTGATCGAGAGCCAAACTCTCCCAGGTCAGGACATCCGGCCTGTTTTCCACGAACCGTTGATCGGCGACTTCCCATGTCGTCCACTCGGGCCGGGGATAGGTCGGCGAAATCGGCCGCGCTCGATACGGAACAGGGTTACTCGGATCGGAGACGTATTGCCGGTACTCAGGACCGCCCCCCGAGGGCGCCTCAAACGACAGTTTGCCGTCGCAGCGCAGATAAAGGCTTGTCGGCGTGGAATTCGCCGGAGGCCACGTCGCATATTCGTGCCAGGTGTTCGATCCGGTCTGAAATGTAGCCGCCTTCCATTTCGGAGCCTCTCCATCGCCATGCAGGTAATGCCGGAAGAACGGCGCTTCGATGTTCTGCCGGAACTCGAGCGCAGTCTTATGGCCTCCGAAGGGAACAATGCCGATCCGGTCTCCCTCCGGAGTTTGCCACTCTCCGTGAAACCACGGCCCGGCAACGATCAGGTTGGTCGCCGAGATACCCCGCTCATCCCCGTGCCGAAAGATCTGCCACGGGCCCCAGGGATCTTCCTGGTCCCAAAAGCCAGCCACGTTGAGATTGGGAACCGGAGAGCTGTGCAGCTGGTTCACCCAGGCTTCTTTCTTCCAGAATTCGTCGTAATCCGGGTGCTGCATCATCTCGTTCCAGTAAGGGATCGAGCCATGAAGATATTTTGCGTTAGCTTCCGAGAGTGGACCGAGGCGCAGGTACCAGTCATAGGTATCGTAGAGGTCGAAGTCGAAGTTCGTGTTCTTGTTCTTGTCCGCCTGCTCGAGGACGGAATACTCAAAGGCATAGCTTTCACGCAGCGCCCCGTAGCGATGCATGTCGTCGTTCATCCATTGGTCAACCGGAGATGCCTGCTCGCTCACCGCCTTGAGCGCCGGGTGCGGATGCAGTAGTGTCAATCCGGCCGTAAGGCCTACGTACGACACGCCGTAGATGCCGGCCTTACCGTTGTTGTTCGGAACATTCTTGATTAGCCAGTCAATCGTGTCATACGCGTCGTTGGTCTCGTTGGGCTTCGCCGGATCGTACTGAGAACTGAGTAGGAAGACTCCTTCGGATTTGAACCGGCCGCGCAGGTTCTGAAAGACGAATATGTATCCATCCGCGGCGAGTTCTTTCCATGAGGGCGGAGTCCAGTCGGCCCCATTCTTTGCCGCCGCTTCATCGAATTCCTGCTGGGCTGGGATGCCATAAGGAGTGCGTTCGAGCAGAATCGGCAGAGGCCCGCTCTGATCGGCGCGCCTGACGATTGCAGTCTGCAGCCGGATGCCGTCGCGCATGGGAATCATCACTTCCTCGACCCGCCAGATGCTCTGGGCCTTGGACGGACCTGCCGCAGGCGCCTGAGTTTGTGCCAAAAGCGGCAGACAGGCCACCCCGATTCCGAATAACAGGGTGACGGACGAAAGGAGCACTGGACCGTGATGCGCGGTCTCTGCGCCGGCTCGGAAGAGTTTATGTAACCGTGAAACGCACATATCCTGAAAGGCCCCTGAGAAGCCGATTGCCGCATCATTTCACGGCCACAGCACGCGAACAAGTTGAATGTTGTCGTATCCCGCATCGCGCTGAAGGTTCCCCTTCCTTTTCGCCAAAATTTTCCAAACAAAAGTAATCTGGCTGGGTTGGCGCGGCAGTTCCATAATGGGCCAACTTCCCACTCCGGAACCGACCCGCAACTTTTGCACCTCTCAGCGCTCAAGTTAGCCCGCGCCTCCTGTGCAATGGACCCGGGCCCGTTCATCGGCGGGCGAGGGGACGGGACGTGAGGAACCGGAATCAATCTACACTCAAACTCTGCGCCTGGCTGGCACTGTGGACCGTGGCGGCGGGCCTTGCTGCCCAAACATTGACCGCCGGCCGGCCCACCGCTTCCTGGCGTGCACCTGCCCAGAAGCGACGATCGGGGCGATTTCTGGCGCGGCGGGGCATCGGGTCGCAGGGCGTTCAGGGTGGAAAAGCCGCCGAGCTCCTCTTGCAGGCCCGTGCTGCTCATGCAGCGATGGTGGTGAGAAGAGACGCGAGCGGAGGCGGCACATCCTTGACTGCGCCTTGGCAGCCCGTCGGTCCGGCGCAGGTGATGACGGCGGCCTTCGGCGCGGTTACCGGCAGGGTGAGCAGCGTTGCCGTCGACCCCTCGGATGCGACCGGCAATACAGTATATGTGGGGACTACAGGTGGAGGCGTCTGGAAATCGGTAAATGCTGCAGGCTCCGCTGCGCAGGTTAGCTTTACCCCACTGACCGATACGCCGCCAGCGTACTCGGGATCCGGCATGGTTTCGTTGAGCATCGGAGCCGTGACGGTGCAGCCGGGCGGCACAAACGTGGTGCTGGCAGGCACCGGCGATCCCAATGATGCGACCGATTCCTACTACGGTGCCGGAATACTGCGGTCGACCGACGGCGGCCTGAGATGGAGCCTGATCACCGATTCGTCAGATAAAAACATCGGCGGCGTGGCAAACTACAAATTTGCCGGAAACGGCTTCGCCGGTTTTGCCTGGAGCACGGTGAGCCCGAATCTGGTAGTGGCCGCAGTATCGCAGGCGGCCGAGGCGCCGGAGGTAAACGCCGCGACTTCCGGAACCAGCATCATGGGCCTCTATTACTCGCCGGATGCGGGTCAGACTTGGTATCTGGCGAGTATCTCCGATTCGGCGACGAACCAGGTGCAGTCGAATCACACTAACTTCATCGGGAACGGCAATGCGGCAACCGCGGTGGTGTGGAATCCGATCCGGCAGATGTTTTATGCAGCGGTGCGCTTCCATGGATATTACCAGTCTCCGGACGGGGTGAACTGGACGCGGCTGCCGAACCAGCCGGGGACCGGCCTGACCACGCTTTCCTGTCCGACAAATGCCGCAACTACCGGTTCGCCCGCCTGCCCCATCTTTCGGGGTGCGCTGGCCGTCCAGCCGGTGACCGGCGATTTGTTTGCGCTGACCACCGATATCAACAATCTCGACCAGGGTTTGTGGCAGGATGTATGCGCGCTGAACGGCGGCGCGTGTTCGTCGGCAACGGTGACGTTTGCGAACCAGATCGCCGATGTTCCCCTCGAAGCCGGTGGCGGCGACACGACGATTCCGCAGGCCGACTATGACCTGTACTTGGCCGCAGTACCGTCGCAGCAGGACACGCTGCTGTTTGCGGGCACCGAGGACATTTACCGATGCAGCCTGGCGAACAGTTGCGCCTGGCGCAACACTACCTATGCCGCGGGGTGCGCCTCGGCCCAGGTGGCGTGGTCGCAGCACGCCATCGATACGACCTTCGGCGCCCAGGGACTGATGTATTTCGGCAATGACGGCGGGCTGTGGCGATCCACCGACGCGGTGAATCAGCAGCCGCCGCCATGCTCATCCGATGATGCGACGCATTACCAGAACCTGAACGGCGGGCTCGGATCGCTGGCGGAGGTAGAAAATCTCGCCAACGACGCGAGTAATCCTGCAAATCTCATGATATCGCTGGGCGCGCTGGGAACGGCGGCGGCCACTTCGAGCGTAGCGACCGGCGCAACGGGCGCTTGGCCGCAGGTGCTCGATGGCGAAGGCAATTATGCGGCGATCGATCCGGCGGCAGCGGCCAACTGGTATGCGACGTCCATCTTCGGAGTAGGCATCGATCGCTGTACCGAAGGTGCGGGCTGCAATCCGGCGGGATTCAATCCGGCGATTGCAAGCACGCAGGTAGGCGGCGACGGCGACCAGCAGACAATTCCTGCACCCTGGATTCTCGACCCGCAGGACACCGCCAACATCATCGTCGGCACGTGCCGGGTGTGGAGAGGGCCGGGAATCGGCGGATCGTCGTGGACGAGTGGAAACCTGTTGAGCTCGATGTTGGATGGCGATTCGGGACCCTATTGTGACGGCAATGCCGAAATCCGTTCGCTGGCCGCCTCAGGCAGCGCGACAGATGCGTCAGGGACTCCGGAGCAGATCTATGTCGGCATGGCAGGGCTGCTGGACGGAGGCGCCACGGTTCCCGGACATATTTTTTCGGCGTCAGTTACGAATTCCTCGGATGCAGCGACAACATGGGTGGACTTGTTCCACCGGCCGGTGACAAACGGAGGCGCCACGAACGGCCAGTTCAATCCGGGCGGGTTCGACATTTCCAGCATCTATGTGGACCCACACGATCCGACCGGACAAACTGTCTACGCCACCGTCCAGGGCTTCGCGGGCAACGGGATTACAACAGCAAAGATTTATGGATCAACGAGCGGCGGCTCGGTGTGGAACAACCTTTCGACGAACATTCCGAATGCGCCGGCCAACAGCATCGTCATCGATCCCAACGACGCGAATACAGCCTATGTGGCGACTGACGCCGGTGTATACATCACCAGAAACATCTGGTCGTGCGCAAACCCGTCCAACGCATGCTGGACGCCGTATGGCACGTCGCTCCCCAACGCGCCCGTGATCCAGCTTACGACCGTGAACGAGGGATCGACCTCGGTCTTGCGAGCTGCTACCTATGGCCGCGGCGTATGGCAGATCGGCCTGGTAACGGCCGGAACCGCGATGACCACGGCAAGAGCCAACCCCGCCTCCTTGAGCTTCCCAAACGAACAGGTCAACACGCACAGCGCCACTCAGACCGTAGCCGTGGTGAATACCGGCAAGATCACGCTGAATGTTACACAGGTGAACATCACTGGGGACTTCACGGAGACGGACGACTGCGCGGGTAATTCCGTGCTCCCGGGAAATGCCTGCACGGTAAATGTGACGTTCATTCCGTCGCAGACCGGGCAGCGCGCGGGCCTGCTTACCGTCTTTGGCAACATATCGGGAGGAGCGACCTCGGGGCAGGTGACGGTGCAACTGAGCGGAACAGGAGTTCCCGCACCTGCGGTGGTGCTCACGCCGGCTTCGCTGAGCTTTCCTCAAACGCTGCTGGGCAAGACGGCGCCGCCGCAGAACGTAACCGTCTCAAATACGGGCGGAACGTCTGCCAGCCTGACCAGCGAGGCCGTTACAGGGGACTTCTCGATTACGGCGAATACCTGCGGGACATCGCTCGCCCCCAACACCGGATGCACTCTGAGCATCTCCTACACGCCTGCTGTTTCAGGAAAAGAAAGCGGCACGCTGACCGTGGTTGACAGCGCGGGAACGCAGACTGCGTCGCTTTCGGGCACAGGCGAGTCCCCGGCCACCGACAGCCTCGCGCCCCTCAATCTCACCTTCGCCCCGCAGACAATCGGCACGGCAAGCCTCGCACAACAGGTGACGTTGACGAACAACGGCGACGCGGCGCTGGAGCTTATCGCCATCCAGGTGAGCGGGGACTTCAACGCGGTGAATCAGTGTGGCCCATCGCTGGCCGGGCACTCCACCTGCGCCATCGTGGTGAATTTTGTGCCGACACAGGTGGGAGCCGAGACGGGCACGCTGATCGTAAGCGATGCGCTTCGCAGCCAGACAGTGATGCTGAGCGGAACGGGGGTGGCTCCGGCGGGTTTCTCGGTTACCCCCGGTTCGTTGAACTTCGGCAACTATGCAGTCGGACAGACCAGCCCCGCGCTCGCCGTCACGCTGACCAACAATGGCGGCGTTCCGCTGAGCGGCATAAGTTTTGACATTGCTGGCGACTTCAGCGCACAGGCTGCCGCGTCGAGCGGCTGCGGAACCACACTGGCCGTCGGGGCGAGCTGCCAGATTGCCGTGACGTTCGCTCCGCAGCAGGCGGGCACGCGGACCGGAATGCTGAGCGTAAGCGCCGTGCAGTTGAAAAGGACGTTCACGGTTTCGCTCACCGGTAATGGTGAAGACTTTGCGCTTCAGGTCAATGGGTCTTCGTCGGCGGTGATTACGAGCGGCCAGAAAGCGGCGTTCATGATCTCTATTCTGCCGGTGAACGGGTCGACAGGAACCGTCGCTCTGTCATGCACGGGGGCTCCGCAAAATGCGACCTGCGACGTGAATCCCGGATCGCTGATGCTGACGGGACAAAATTCGGATTCGGCAACAGTGACCATTGCAACCGGCGAGTCTTCGTCGAGCGCGGCAGTCAGACGGAGCGGGCGATTCGATCTGAGCCGGTTGGGATTGGCGTTGGCCCTTGTAGCTCCAATGGGCTTTGCGGCCAGACGGAGACGAATTTTTTCAGCAAAGACCGGCCGAAGAACGCAGTTGGCGTTCTGGCGGTGGGGCTGTCTGCTCATGATTGGGCTGCTCGCAATGCTGGTTCCAGTGGGCTGCAACCTCAATGTCTCGCCAGGCAAGCAGGGCGGCGGCACAACGCCTCCGGGAGGAACGAGCACAACACCTTCGGGCGTCTACGCACTGACTGTGACGGGAACAGCGCCCGGGCTGACCCATTCCGTGACGTTGACCCTGACAGTGGAGTGACCACAAAGAGGTATCTCGATGCCCCAGCGCTTTCGATAGCATAGTCACAGAAGGACTTTGGGAGATCTGGACGCGTGAACGATACCGTGCTGGTGACAGGAGGGGCCGGATTTATCGGCTCGAACTTCGTCCTGAACTGGATTGCGAAGACTCAGTCGGCCGTGGTGAATCTGGACCTGCTGACCTATGCCGGAAACCGTGGCAACCTGCGATCCGTCGAGGAAAATTGGCGGCATATTTTTGTGCGCGGCGGTATCGGAGACGCGCCACTGCTCGCCTCGTTGCTGCGCGAGCATAAGCCCCGCGCCATACTGCATTTCGCCGCCGAGAGCCACGTCGATCGCTCGATCGAGGGGCCCGCGGCGTTTATCCAGACAAATGTCGTCGGGACGTTCACGCTGCTCGAGCAGGCGCGGCTGTACTGGGGCGAGCTCCCGGCGGAAGACAAGGCGCGCTTCCGGTTTCTGCACGTTTCGACCGATGAGGTTTACGGAACACTGGGCCCGGATGACCCCGCCTTTACCGAAGAAACGCCATACGCTCCGAACAGCCCCTATGCGGCGTCGAAGGCCTCTTCGGACCACCTTGTCCGGGCCTACTTCCATACCTACGGGCTCCCCGTCCTGACGACAAACTGCTCGAACAATTATGGGCCGTATCAGTTTCCCGAGAAACTGATTCCGCTGATGATCCTGAACGCACTCGAAGGGAAGGCGCTGCCCGTGTACGGCGACGGCCTGAACGTGCGCGACTGGCTGTTCGTGGGCGACCACTGCGCGGCGATTCGCGAGGTGCTCGATAAAGGCCAGATCGGCGAGACATACAACATCGGAGGGTCAAGCGAAAGAAAAAACATCGACGTGGTCACGACCATCTGCGACATTCTGGACGAACTGCGGCCCGACCCGGCCATCGGCGGCCGCCGCAAGCTGATCACCTACGTCAAGGATCGTCCGGGCCACGACCGCCGCTATGCGATCAACGCGGAAAAGATCGCGCGCGAACTGGGCTGGCGGCCGGAGAAGCACTTCGAGAGCGGCATCCGCGAGACGGTCCAGTGGTTTCTCGCCAACATGGACTGGGTCGATGATGTCCGCTCGGGCCACTACAAGGAATGGATCGATCTGAACTACTCCGAAAGGCTGGAAACGGGGCGGCCGGTACTGGAGCGCGCCGCACGATGAAGGGAATCATTCTCGCAGGGGGCTCGGGAACCCGGCTCTATCCGGTGACGCATGTGCTTTCCAAACAACTGCTGCCGGTCTACGACAAGCCCATGATCTATTACCCGCTCAGCACGCTGATGTTGGCCGGGATTCGCGAAATCCTGATTATCTCGACGCCGCAAGACACGCAGCGCTTCGCCGATCTGCTCGGCGACGGCAGGCGCTGGGGCATTTCTCTGAGCTATGCCGTGCAACCCAGCCCGGATGGGCTGGCGC
>JAFAMZ010000408.1 GCA_019232935.1 Silvibacterium sp. | reverse complement strand
AACGAAAGGCCGGTCGCACTTCCTGCGCTACCGCGGGTTGAGTTCCTCTCGGTGAAGATGCATATGGGTTCCGAGGTAAACGCGCTGATGATCCGGCCGCCGGACTTCGACGCGGCGCGGAAGTATCCCGCGATCGTTTACATCGCGGGGGGGCCGGGGGAGCAGATAATCCGTGATCGGTGGGGCGGCGAAACGTTCCTGTGGCTGCGCATGATGGCCCAGAAGGGATACATCATTTATGCGCAGGACGGTCACGGCACTTCAGGCCGGGGGCACGTTTTCGAAGAGCCGATTCATCTGCGCCTTTCTGCTCAGGAGATGGCCGATGAGCGCGATGGGGTGAACTACCTGCGTACGCTGCCGTATGTCGATGCCGCGCGGGTGGGCATCTATGGCTGGGGCTATGGCGGATTCCTCGCCCTGCACGGGATGTTCGACCTTCCGATTGCCTATAAAGCCGGCATAGCGGGCGCTCCAATTACCGATTGGCGGCTCTACGACGCTGTTTTTGCGGAGCGATATTTGAAGGACCCGGTCCGCAATCAGGACGGGTATCTCAACTCGATGCCGACGGAGAATGCGAAGAACCTGCGCGGGCCATTGCTGCTTGCGCAAGGCATGGCAGATCAACGGGTTCACATCGAGAATTCGTTCGAGCTGTTGAACGAATTTCTGGAGACGGCGAAGTATCCGGCGGTGATGTTTGTGCCGGATCGCAGGCATTTTTTCGAGGATCGCGACGCAAAGCTTGCGCTTTATCGCACGATGACTGACTTTTTTCTGAAAAACCTGTAAACGGGCGGCTGCAAGATTCGGAGAAAACTCTCTAATGGGCGCTAAGAACGCCTTCTCACCGTAAAACCTCGATTCCGCAGAGTGTAGCGGCATGGCTGCAGCCGTGCCGTTCAAACCTGGCCGGCTGCAGTCAATTCATCCACCGGCGATCGTTGGGGTCTCGGTCAGGGTCGATGTAGCGGCCGTCTTTATCGAAGTGCACATCGCGGTTCTGCTTGCGCATGTAGACTTCGAATTTGCGGGCAGCGCGGCGGCGCTTCCAGCGGTAGTAACTGTTGCGGAGGCTGTAGAAACGCTCACTGCCGGCGAAGGCAAAGCCACGGCGGGGAGCCATCTTGATGTAGATGTATCCAAAGAGCGCCCCACCGAGTTGGGCAAACGCGAAAAAGCGCTGATCGGAAAAAAGCATGGCAAGGGAAATAAGGAGATAAACGGCGACCAGGTATTTCGCCTTGATCATCATGGGCAGGGGGAAGAGCATGAACTGCATGTCGCCGTAAAGCACCCCGAAGGCGATCAGCAACCCGAAGAGGCCTCCATAGCAGCCAGTCAGTATGCCCACACCGCCGGGCAATGCGAAATAGAGCGCAATTGCAGCGATTCCTGCTCCCAGGACAGATAGAAAATAGATCTCTCCCAGCCAGCGAGAGCCATGGTTGCTCTCAAGAAAGCTGCCGAGGAACCAGAGAGACAGCAACTGAAAGGCGGTGTTCAGGATATCGCTTGCGCCGCCATGGACGAAGCTGTAGGTGAAAAGCTGCCAGATGCGTCCGTGAAGTACGAAGGGCGGTACAAGGGCCGTCCACGAAAGAATGGTTTGCGCAGCCGTTCTCGAGGCAACACCGAGAAGGAGCAGCGCGAAAAAAGTGCCAAGGTTCCAGAGGACGAGCTTGCGCGTCAGTCCGCGAAAATCGGGAAAAGCGAGAAAACCAGATCCACGGGGCATACGCAGTTATTTTCTCACCACTAGAGGGCACACGGGACAGGAGACAGAAATCCCACTCACGCCCAACGGCGGGGCTTGAATGGGCACGCGTCTCCGCGAGTGGGGCGCTCTTACCGCTCCGGCATGGCAACAACAGCGAGACTACGGTGACCTGCGGGATCAAGAGCGCGAACCCCGAAGACCACGTTGTCTTTGGAGACGGGCAGCGTAATTTCGTATTCGCCGTCGGATTGGCGGCGGTCGCGTCCGGCGGGGACGAAACGCTGCCAGAGGGGGGCTGTTGTCTCGCGCCAGACGATTTCATAGGTGGTCGAGGAGGGTACGCCGGGACCGTCGATCCAATGCACAGTGGTGTTGTTGTCGAGCTCGCGGGTGAGGATGGCCGCCTTATCCGGCGGCGGGGGCGCGGAGGCCAACACGGCCATTGTCGCCGCATTCAGCCGGGCGACTCGCGCGACGTAATCAAAATCGACGAACTTGAGCAAATCGCCGTATTCGATGCCGTTCCCGGTTCGCACATTCTGGTGCTGGTGGTTGAAGTCTTCGCGCCATTCGGTGAAGCGGACGGCGGGGAAGCCTTCCTGGTTGAAGGAGGAGTGATCTCCGCCACGAAGGAAGCGGTCGCGGCGAAATTCGAGCACGGGATGAAACATTTCAAAGATTTGAGCGCTCGGACCCACAGTCGTTGTTTTCGCGGCCGAATCGTATGTCTCGGCAATGTCGGCGACGGCGCGAGCCAGCTCGCGCGAAGGCGAGTCGCTCTCATAGCCGAGGGCGATGAGGCGACGGAGTTCGTCCGGAGTGGCGTTGGCCGGCAGGCTCTCGGAGAAGACACGCACGGCGGATTTGTCCTGCAAGGTGTCGCCCGGCGTCGTGTTACCGCCGACGATGTCGTTGTTGAGGACGGCCTCGATCTGCCAGCCCTCGCTTTTGGCGAGCCTGGCCAGATGGGCGCTGCCGTTGAGGCCCTGTTCTTCCCCGGCTACGGCGGCGAAGACCAGGGTAGCAGGCAATTTGAGCCGTGAGAGGACGCGCGCGCATTCGAGACTCACGGCCACGCCACTGGCGTCGTCGTTCGCGCCGGGTGCGGGATCGCGGGTGTTCATGGTGTCACTGTTGCGGGAGTCGTAGTGCCCGGTGACGAGGATCACGCGTTTTGCCTGGGCGGGATCGGCCCCGCGCAGGACAGCGTATACGTTGGTGATAGTAGTGGGTTGTGTAATGCGGGGAGCGGGGCCGGTCTGGCGCGGCTCGGTGAAGGTATCGCGACGGACATCGAGGCAACCGCCGCAATCACCGGAGTAGCTCTGCAAGGTTACCGTGATCCAGTCGGCAGCGGGGAGGACGCCCTGGCCTGACGGCAGATCTTTGTCCATGCTGGAGAGGGTATTGCGGTTCTTAAACCCGGCCAGAGCTTCGATGGTGTGGCGGATCTGCCTTGGGGAGATTTGGCTCAGGACGGCATCGATAGCCGGATCGGAGGGCGCCGGCTGGATGGAAAATCCTGTTGCATCCAGATCGCGTTTTGAAGCGTCAGAGACTCCATATGCGGCGGCCTGAGCTACAGCCACGCAGCCGGATAGAATTAACGTGAAGCCCGAGAGGATGAATATTCGTTTCAAATTGGTTCGAACGCTCAATTTCATTCTCACGGCCCCAAGAAGAAGGATGAATGGATCGGCGAAACGTAAATTGCGTGCGCGCATCTTGACGCGCTGCACGATTTCCCTCAAAACTAACGGTGTCTGCGACAAGAAGGAGTCTCAGGCACTGATGGAGTTGGGAAAAACGTCATTTTACAAAATCTGCATCATGCTCCGATCCCCTGGAGGTTCTTATGCCACTTTGCCCTGAATGTGAGAGCACTCTTGATATTGAAGAGGATGAGGTTGACGAAGGCGACGTAATCGTCTGTGAAGAGTGCGGCTCGGAATACGAAGTCGTAACCACCGACCCCTTGGAACTCGTCAAAGTTGACGAGGGCTATGAGGAAGAAGACGAAGAGCCGCTCGACGAGGAAGAAGAATGAAAAGGTTGAAGTATGCTTCGGCGCTGGTAACGCTGTGTTTTGCGCTTGCGGCCGGAGCCGCCGCACAGAACGTAAAGTTCAAGACTCTGGATGGCAAGGTACTGGGAAAAGGCGATGCTCCACTGCCGAGCGCAATCGTCTACCTTCAGGATTCGAAGGACAACAGCATTCGAACCTTCATTGCCACCCAGGACGGCAGCTATCGATTCGGCCAGATTGCTCCCGACCTCGACTACACTCTTTGGGCCAAATACAAGGACACGAAGAGCTCGACGAAGTCAATCAGCGCCTACGACTCGCGCAAGCAGCTGACTATCGATCTGCATATCAAGACAGATAAGTAAAATCGGCTAATTGAATCAGCTCACCCACCTTACGTTTTGCGAAGATGGGGCACCTGCCTTTGTATGTAAATCAAGGCGCCGCTTCGAGAGCAGGATTTTCCAGTGTTCCTCCGATACGAAGCTTCTGACGGGCCGTAGCAGGCCAGGAGAGATCCAGGGTACGGTCGAAGCCGATGCTTCCACTCACAGAGTCTGGGGAGGCGGGCGACTCGAAGTGCAGGGCTTTGTTTGCGATGGTTCCGCTGGTTTTCCAGTGAGAGAATCGCGCCGGGGAAAAGCCCGACGACGGACCTGTCAGGCTCGCCTCCCGGATTGTGGGAGGCGCTGCGAGCGAACCTCGATTCCAATCCCATGAAAACGTGCCGCGCGCTGAGTCAGACAGTTCAGGCGCAGTGTACCCGGACAGGCTGAGGGTGGCTTTGCCGCTCAGCACGCCTGCGCCCCACTTTTCGTGGAACAGCGCGGCGATCTGCGGAACGCTGAAGCCAGTGCCACTGACATTTAGGAAATAGAGGGGCCGTCCAGAGCGCATCTGGAGAGTGCCGCTGGCGTTGACAGCCCCGCCGAGAGCGCCCGCCTGCAACGATGTGATGCTGAGTTGATCTCCGCTCACCGACACGGCGGCGTGAGCATCATGGAATGTGAGATTTCCCAGGAGGAAAGACCCCACATTCACGGTGCCCTCAAGCGGGGGCCACGACGCAGTCTTGCGTTTACCCTCCCCTAGAATTGCGCTGAGAATTTCATTGCTCTGGCCTGACCCCGTCAGGCTCGACTGGAGTGTGGCCACGTCAAGCTTTGGTATATCCAGATCGAAGTGGCCCGGAGCAGGTTCAAATCCGGGGAAATTGCAGTCTTTATTTGCCGGGCAACCGAAGGCGCGAGAGTACGAGCCCCGCGCTTCGATCCCGTTTATTTCGATGGTGGCATTGGTCCAGGAAACCTGGTCCGGGGCAAAGCTCACCGTCGCGGAGATTTCCACCGGCCCGGGAAGCCAGGCGAAATCCGCGCCTGCATGGTCAATACGCAGCGAACCAACGGTTGTGGCCGGCGGGGATGTGCTGTTAAGCGGCGTAATCCACGGCCCGGCAAAGGTCAGATCGGATACTGCCGGCGGCGCGGTTGCTCCCGGTAAAGGACGGATGCTGGGCAGCGATGAGCCGAGGAATCCTGATGCTCGCGCAATGCCGGCGAAGCGATACAGATTTACCTGGCCGGCGATCCGCACCTGGAATCCTGAGAGAGCGAGCTGTCCGGAAATTTGAACCGGATTGGGGGCACCGAGATCCAGGGGCGCGGGCTGCAGAAGGACCGTCGTTGCCTCCCGTGGCGGGAGTGTGTTCCTTTTCGCGTAACCAGATTTGGCGCGGACCGGAGAGGCTAGATCCGGAGTAGTCAGATGCAGCGCGGGGAATCTGAGGGGTTGCTCGAGGCCGCGAAAGCTGAGCACGAGAGGCTCGACCGTTGCTTCTCCGGTAAGACGGGCCGGGGCGGCGCTGACGTAGGAGAAATGGCCATTGATCAAGCCTCCGGAGTCAACCGATGCTGTGACACCTCGGCGCAGCAGCCCGAAAATATCCAGAGCAAAGGCGGCGGGAGCGTGATTGATTTCGAGAGCGAGGCTGGCCTGAGGGTGGGGCGGAGTTTGAATGCTTCCCGTGAGTAGCAGGTGACCATCTCCGGCAGGCGATAAGCAGGTGACGTTGTCGAGCGATCCTGCATCGCGATTCCAGGCGGCACGACACCTGGCATCTATGTTGAGCTGTTTCAGCGGGGTGAATTCCTGGCGGTGCGCGTTGTCAACGCGAACGCGCGTGTTAACACGCAGGTTTTCGAGATCGCCCGCGAAGTCGGCCTCAGCAGTGAGCAGACCGCGCCAGCCGCTGTCCTCGTCGAAAAGCAGACGGCTAACCTGGCCGAGGGGCGCATTCCTCCACTCGGCGTGCAGGTTGAGAGGCGTGGCTCCCTGGGTAGGGGCTCGTGCAAGCGATCCCTCCAGCCGCAGGAGGCCGGTATCTGCCAGATTGACTTCGAGGTCTGTGCGCGCAGGCTGGCCTTCAAAACGAAGCCGCCACAGGGCTGAATCTTCCTGCCAGACGGAGAGGTCGGAGTTAAGAAACGAAAAGGGCTTCTTCTCCGCTCCATTCTTGAAGTTGATACGAGCTGAGCGAAACTCGATGTAAGGCAAGCGCGGGTGGACGGCCGGTTCTTCCGGGGCCGAACCATCAGCAGGCTGGGCTGCCTGGGCGAGCAGGTTGTTGAAATTCCATTGGCCATTGGCGTTACGGACCAGGTTGACACTGGCGCTATCGATGTCGATGCGGCTGGGCTCTATATGGCCTCCCCAGAGCGAGGCCAGGCGCAGGGTGACGAGCACCGAAGGCGCGCGCAGAATGGGCTCGCTGCCAAAACCAGGGTTCTCCTCGACGACAAAATCGGTGACAGCAAGGCCGGTGTGCGGCAGAACCTGAAGCTGGACCGATCCGAGATGAACGGGATGTCCGAGGCTACGGCCGAGCGATTCGGCCACCGTGCGGTGATAGCGATTGATGTTGATCAGCGGCACGAGGACGAACGCGATCACCAGCAGCCCGACAAAAAGAAGCATGATCCAGCGCCAGGGGCTGCGCTGGGCCGGCGCGACACCCGTAGCGGGCTCGCTCATTTCACTTCACCAGATGTAGCGTGCGACGCCAGCGCGTCTGATCGAAGAAATGCAGAATGATGTGTCCGATGAATGCAATGCGGTCGCCGATTCCAGTGCGCTCGTACTGGTTCTCGGGGGTGACGAACGACCAATAGACAAACAGCGGTCGCCCGACGATATTCTGACGGGGAACAAAACCCCAGTAGCGGCTGTCGAGGCTGTTGGGACGGTTGTCTCCCATGGCGAAATAGCTGCCGGCCGGAACGACCAGATCGCCGTTCTGGATGTGGTTAGGCAGATCGAGCGCCCACTCCGCTGTGACCTCACCAAAGGCCGGCGGGGAGACCGCGGGGAAATCGTCGCGGTAGGGGTAGGGCTCGGAAGCTACCTGGACCTGCGGCTCGTTCTGAGCAACGCCGTTGAGATAAATGGTTCCGTTGACCAGGTGGATGTGGTCACCGGGGATTCCGACGACGCGCTTTACCAGATAAAGGTGTTCGCCGTTGGGCTCGACGGTGGGCTTGAAGAAGACAATAATGTCGCCCCGATGCACGTCGCGGTAGTGAACGAAGGGGGCCCATTGCGTGGGTGGAGCAAGCGTGATGCGGTCAACCAGCACGTGATCGCCCACGAGCAAAGTCTTCTCCATCGACGAGGAGGGGATGGCGAAGTTCTGAAAGATGAAGGTGAGTGCGAAAAGTCCCAAAACGAGCACTCCGCAGATGGAGGCAAAGGCTTCCAGAGGAGTTTCTTCACTGCTGTGCCTGGTCTTTTCGCGCGGTACGGCGGGTTTTTCGCCTGGCTTCTGGTCGAGCGTCTGCTGCTCCATGCTGATCGTTGAATCTCCTGCTAGCGAACGATGCGGAGGATACGGTTCCACCGCGCGAAATCCATTACTTTGTTGATCGCGTCGTTATCTTGCCCGAGTTTATCACCTGAGTTGTTTAGCGCGGAGACGTGGGGAATCTCCGGGAGGTCGGTAGTCGAGGGCTGGCGCAGCGAGAAATAGATGATGAAAGGGCGGCCCACGATGGCCGAACGGGGCACAAATCCCCAGTAGCGGCTGTCTCGGCTGTGATTGCGGTTGTCACCCATGACGAAGTACTGACCAGCGGGGACGATGACATCTCCGTTGCTGATATCGGCGCGCATCTGGAGCCACCAATGCGTGTCGACACCGGGGTCGGTGTAGATCGAGGTGGGGAACTGGTCGCGGAAGCTGTCGGCCCAGGCAGACTCATAGACGACGTAGGGCTCGGTAACCGCCTGTCCGTTGCGATAGAGCACGCCGTCGCGCAGGTGGATGCGATCTCCGGGAATGCCGACCACCCGTTTGACAATATGTTCGGGCGGATCGAGGGGGAAGTGAAAGACAATGATATCCCCGTGCTGGACATGGCGGTAGGGAAGCAGGTGTGACCAGATGCCGGACGGCCCATAGATGGTTTTGTTCACGAGCAGGAAGTCGCCGACCAGCAGCGTGCGCTCCATCGATTCGGACGGGATGCGAAAAGGCTGCAGGATGAAGGTCAGGGCAAAGAGGGCCACGACCAGGATGGTAAGCAGCGAGCGTACGGTTTCCAGCAGCGACGGGTAAATGAAATGACGCACAGTGGCAACGGATTTTGTCGCGGCTGAATCACGCAACGCTTCAGCCTGATCTGGATCGGAGGACACTGGAAGAGACGCAACCGGGTTGTGAAGACTCTCACTCATTCATCTGAATCGATTTCGGCCACAGCTTCGGGGTCCTTTGCGGCCGGAGCGACCCGCTCTAATTTGATGATGGCGCGGCGAGCAGCCTCCTGCTCAGCTTTTTTCTTGGTATTCCCGAGACCACGGGCCAGGGGCTTCGCCGGTGCGCCGATCTTCGCCACCGCGACCTCGACGAGAAACCGCTTGCGGTGGTCAGGGCCGCTTTCGGCCTTGACGGAGTATTCCGGCTGGCCGCGCTTCTGAGCCTGGAGCCGTTCCTGAAGGGCGGATTTGTAGTCGCTGATCGTCGCCCGATGGAGCATTTTTCTGCACAGGCCGGCTGCTTCAGGCTCGATGATTTCGCGCAGAACGAAGGCGCGGGCGGGACCGATTCCGCCGTCGAGGTAAAGCGCAGCCACAACCGCTTCGATGCAGTTGGCGAGGAGCGTGCTGTTGCGGCGGCCTCCACTCCGCTCTTCTCCCCGGCCGAGCAGCAGGAATTCACCCAGATTGAGGCGCGCAGCCACCAGTCCCAGGTTGTGGCGGCTGACCAGTTCGGCGCGGAGGCGAGTGAGCGCCCCTTCTCGCAGTCCTGGATAGGTGCGGCACAGCTCTTCAGCGACCAGGAAGCCGAGAATGGCATCCCCGAGAAACTCAAGCTGTTCGTTATCGGAATCGGCGGTATCGAGCGGCGCGTCCTCGCCCGGTTCAGGGTGTGCGAGGCGCTGCTCGTAGGCCTGCGACCGGTGGGTGAGGGCGCGTTGCAGCAACTCGGGCTTCTGAAAGCGATGGCCGAGAACGGTTTCGAGGTCTGGCACGCCCGATCTGTTCTTCAATGCGGCACATCTCCTATGGAGGTCTATTGTGGGCGCGATCCCGATGGTGCGGGCGGGGCCTGCGTTTTGGAGGGCGGGTCGCTGTCGTCGTCCTCCGAACTTGCGTGGTGCGGGAGGGCGAAGGGCTGTTTCATACCGTTTTCGGCGGCAAAGCGTGTATCCGGCTGCGTGTCGCGCATTTCGAGGGCAGCCTTGTACTCGACGATCGCCTCGTCACGCTTCTCCTGAACATCGAGAATACGCCCGAGATAAATATGCGCCCAGGCCAGCATGCGCGGATCGCTGGAGAGGCGCAGCGTCTCGCGCAGGGCGGTTTCAGCTTCTTCCATTTTGCCGGTCATCAGATCGGCGCGGGCGAGGATAAAATTCGCGCGGCCGGCTTCCGCAGTATGCTGCTTAAGAGCGGTTTCAGAGAGGGAGGCTGCGTTGGCTGGGTCGCCTTTTACGAGATCCAGCTCTGCCAGATCGAGGCCGTGCGGCTTCGAGGATGCGCGCCGAACGACGTCAGCCGATCCTTCTTCGGCGAACCGGATGCCCTTCAGCTTGGTCATTTGCTGGGGGACATCCATGCCGTAAACCATCTCGCCGATGCTTTCCTTCAGGCTTGCCGGGGAGCGCTCGAACTGAATGAGTTGCTCGTAGAAGTACTGAGTCAGGACGAATCCGGCTGCCATGTCGCGGCTGACGAGTTGCTCGCGGAGGGCATCGTCCTTCTGCAGAGCGGCGTTGCGGGCGCGATAGAGCGGATCGAGTTCGCTATGGGCGGTGTTTGCGGGTATCTTCGGGATTTCGACTCCGGTCTCCATCGTGCGGGCCTCGATGGCGCGGATCATGCATTCGATGACCAGAGAAACGATGTCGCTGCGGTAGAGGAAATCGAGAGGCGCATCCCGGACCACCTTGAGCACAGGCAGCAGGCGATCCATCGCTGTGGCGCGGGCATAAAGGAGCGGCTCAATCTCGTAGTGCAGATAGGTGTGCCGCACCTCGCTCATGTTGATTCTGCCGTTAACGGGCGAGGCGACCACGACGTAGTTGGTGCCGTAAACGCGGGCGTTGGTCTCGGCAGGCGACAACAAGGGCTCAATCACCACCAGAAAACGCCGGTCTTCGTAGCTGCTTACCGGCATTTTGAGGTAGATGTTGGTGTCTGTGATCATGCGCGTGAGCGGGTCGTGAAGGCGGGCAACCTGCTCGTCGTATACGGAGCGGTTTTCTACCCATATCGTGTGCAGCTTGACGGCCTGTGAGAAGGCGCGGAGGAGGGGCAGCATGTCGACGACCTGGGTCGAGTCGGGGGGCAGGTCCTGCATTTCGACGCTGGGCGCAAGCTCCGGCGGCGGAGTGACGTAGAGAGCCAGCGATACATATTGGGCGAGGTCGCGCCCGGTTTCTGCGAGACGGTGGCTGTTGATGAACTCACAGAGGTGAAAGCGCGCGTCGCGGGCCTCGACCGATTGCTGGCTGGCCTGGTTGATTTGCTCGCGGATGTGCTCGCGGACAGGGTCTGATTCGGCGAGGCCGTTGTCGTATCCGCAGGCATTAAGCCCGGCCGCAATGTCAAATACGGCTTCGCTGGTCTGTAGGCTGATGGATGGGCCTCCGGGTTCGACGAGTGCAGGAGGCTTCGGAGGAGGTGGCATTTTCGGGGCCTGGCCGGAGGCGGCGTTCGAGGGCTGCTGGGCGAAAGAGGAACACGCCAGCAGAAGTGCCGCAGTCGTGACGATGGAAGAACGAGTGAAGTACAGGAAAAACCGCATAGATAGCGCAGGAGAGCCATCGGCCGGAGAATTGCTGACTCGCCCAATTTCGAGTCTATGCGTGGAAAAGTAGAGGGGTCAAACGGCAGAAGGACGTTTCACCACAGAGGACACAGCATGGGCTCGGCGGGAGGATGTTCACCGCAAAGACGCAAAGGGCCGCAAAGAGACGAGTATGGGTCAGCTCGAAATTCATAAAGCGGGCCAAGGCGCAGCCGCATCGAATGCCCCGTATGTCTCGCGCTGCGTTGTGGATCGAATTTCTGCTCCTGTTTATCGGAGTGCCGCTGGGGTATCGCTTTTCTCCATGGCGGTTTCCGGCTCTTCCGGTGCTCTGGCTGGCGACGCTTTACTGCTGGTGGCAGTTGCGGCGCGACCCGACGTTTCCGCGTCCGCTGCTTTGGAATCCGGATCCGGCCGTGGGACAGCTTCCTTCGATTCTGGTGTGCTTCGGCGTGGTGGCCGGGCTGGTGTGGGTCGGTATGCGCAAGTTTGTTCCGGAACTTCTATGGAGCTTTGCCCGCACTCACC
>JAFAMZ010000285.1 GCA_019232935.1 Silvibacterium sp. | reverse complement strand
CAGCCCTGAGCGCGTGAGCATGGTGGCCACATCGCTCGATGGGGAAATTACGTCGTAATTGGAGGCCGCGCCGCCGCGTAACTTGGCCACAAGTTCATCGCTCGATCCCATGTAGGCCGCGATGACCTTGCAGCGGCATGTAGCTTCGAATCCCTGGATGAAAGACGGATCGGCGTAGCCCTCCCACACGAGCAGGCTGAGAGTGGGCGCGGCCTTCCGGCAACTGGTGAGAAAGCAGAGCGAAGCGATAGCGAAAAGAAGCGAGAACCTTCTGAAGTTGTTTCGCAGATTGTTTCTTCGCAGGCTGAACAAGTGCCCTTCCTCGAAATTGCAAGGCGCTACCGTAGGGGTCGCCTCATGAGCATGTGTCACAAGACAATGCTGAAGCACGTCCAGCTTGACACAAGATGCAGAATTTACTAATTTTTGCAAAATTACTACAAGGTTTTCCCTTGTGGCAACGTCTTTCCTTAAAGACTAAAATGGAACTGCGAGTCAGCAGACCTCATATTGCCTGAACATGCGATGACGGCTGCATTGAAGAGGCGCCGGCAATGGCTTTTGAAGCGAATCACGATGGCTGTAGAACCGCACCCGGGATTTCTCCCGAGCAGCGCCAGCCGCGTTTTCGCCGCGAACCTGGGTTCCTGAAGTCCCCCGACCGCATTTTCCCTCAGATCATCTGCCGCAGATTCCGCATCGCCGGCACATTCTGCCGCCAGCGCTGGTTCGCCCGCTATGCCCGCAGTGAGTCGCTTCTGTGCCTGCCGAGTTTTGCGTAAGATGTGCAGGCGATGAGCGGTTTACTTCGACCCCTTCGCTCCTGCTTGGACGAACCCTTGGCCGCCCCTGAGCGTGGGCAAAAGGAAGATCGTATGCATTCCCTTCTCGAAAAAGAACTGTCGACATTTGAATCCCGCACACCCGCATCGCGCGCCGCGCTGAAGAGAGCCGAGCCGCGACTCCCTCTGGGAGTTGCCAGCAATTTCCGCAGCTATGAGCCGTGGCCCCTGTTTGTGAAAGATGCCAAAGGCTCGCACTTTCACGACCTGGACGGCAACGAGTACATCGACTTCAACCTCTGCTTCGGCGCGCTGATGGCGGGCCATTGCCATCCGGCGGTTGTGAAAGCGGTCCAGCAGCGGCTCGAAGTGGGCACCATGTACGGCATGCCGCACACCCTCGAATACGAACTGGCGGAAGAGATCTGCCAGCGATTTCCGGTGGACCAGGTGCGTTTCGGCAGCAGCGGAACCGAAGTGACGATGCACGCGATCCGGCTGGCGCGCGGCTTCACCGGACGGGACAAGATCGTCAAGATGGAAGGGGCCTATCACGGCGTGCATGACGCGGTCATGGTTAGCATGAAGCCGTCAGCCGCTCTCTACGGTGATCCGCACCGGCCCACGCAGGTGCCTGCGGGCGGGGGCGTTCCTGCCGATACGGTGAAGAACACGCTGGTCGCGCAGTTCAACGACCTCGAGGCAGTGAAGAGGCTTTTCGCCGAGCATCCGGGGCAGATTGCCTGCGTTATCGTCGAGCCCATCATGATGAACATCGGCATCTGCATGCCGGAACAGGGTTATCTCGAAGGCCTGCGGGAAATCTGCACCAGAGAGGGCACTCTGCTGATCTTCGACGAAGTAAAGACCGGAGCCAAGCTGGGACGCGGCGGCGCGTGCGAGTACTTCAACATCAATGCGGACATCGTTACCCTGGCCAAGTCAATCGGCGGCGGCTTTCCTCTGGCGGCCTTTGCCACCCGCAGGGAAGTCATGGACATGATCGCCCATCACAAGGTCTTTCATGCCGGAACGTATGCGACGAATCCGCTCGTGATGGCCGCAGGGCTCGCTGTTTTCCGGGAAGTGCTGACGCCGGAAGGCTATGCGCACATCGGCAAAGTAGGCGAGGCGCTGGTCTCCGGATACAAGCAGATCGTTAAGAAGAACGGCATCGAGGGTTATGTCGAAAGCGCTGGAGCCAACGGCGCGCTGCTGTTCTACGCGAAGAGGATCCGCAACTACCGCGAGTGGCTGACTGTGGATACGGACCTGTGGCGGCTCTACTGGTTCGGCATGGTGAATCGCGGCGTGATGCCTCAGCCCTACTGGTGGGACGAGCAGTGGACGCTTTCGGTGGCGCATACTCTTGCTGATGTCGACCGGCACCTGTCGGCATTCGAGGAGTTGGCGCCTGCAATCGCGCAGGCGCAGCAGGAAAGCTCGGCCCAGGTAGTCGCTTAATCCAGAGCGGAGACGGCAATTGGCAAAGATAGTTCCGGGCGGCAATCACACTCCGGGCCTCAGGCGCGTGCTGGGGCGCGGAGACCTGATTCTCCTGTTCATCGTTGCGGTCTCAAACCTCAACATGGTGCCGCCCATCTCCGCATCCGGCGCAATCGCGTTGTGGCTGTGGGCGGCGGCGCTGGTGTTTTACTTCTGGCCGCAGGGCGCCGCCGTCACCGAGCTCTCGCAGAAATGGCCCGGCGAAGGTGGCATCTATCTGTGGGCCAAACGCAGTTTCGGCGAGCAGCACGGTTTCATCGCCGGATGGTGCTATTGGCTCTCGAATGTCTTCTATCTGCCCACCGTAGTGCTCTCCTGCGTTGGGGTGGGCCTGTACGTCTTCGGGCCGCGGATTCAGCACCTCGAGAGCAACCCGGTCTTCACCTCGAGCATGGCCATCGGCATCCTGCTCTTCCTGCTTGCGCTGAATATCCGCGGGCTCTCACTCGGCAAGTGGATCAATAACCTGGGCGGCGTCGGAACCATCGGCGGAGCGGCGGTTGTGATTCTGCTGGCCGCTCTCACCCTGCACCATCATGGCAGCGCGCTGCATCGCGCGGACCTGCGGCCGCAGTTCGACTGGCGGCTGATCGCCGTTTTCGGGACCATCTGCTACAGCCTGGTCGGCCTGGATATCGCCTCCATCATGGGCGACGAAATTCGCGAGCCGAAGCGGAACCTGCCGGTTGCGATCTTCTGGGGCGGACTGGCTGCGGCCCTCATCTATCTGGGGACTACGGCAGCCATGCTGATCGCGGTCCCTCACCAGGAGATCGGGATTCTCTCCGGCATTCTGCAGGCCATTAACGTGATGGCACGGCATAACGGCCTGATGTTCGTTGTAGCGCCGCTTGCGTTTCTCGAGTGCCTGGCAATTCTTGGTACGGCCTCGGCCTGGTTCAGCGGCGCAGCGCGGCTGCCCTTCGTGGCCGGAATCGACCGCTACCTTCCGCCTATCGTCGGGCGGATTCATCCACGCTACCAGACACCCTACGTGAGCCTGATCGTTTATGCGGTATTGTCTTCGCTGCTCACGCTGATGAGCTTCCTCGGAGTCTCCGTCGGCGAGGCATACCTCACGCTCCTCGATCTCGCCGTGATTCTGCAACTGCTGCCAACCTGTTATTTGTTTGGCGCGCTGCTGAAGCACACGGTAGAGGAGCAAAGCTCGCTCAACGCACCGAAAACCTATCTTCTGATCAACGGAACGGCAGGGCTGATTGCTGCCACCGTCGGGCTGGTGGTCGCCTTCATCCCGTCCCGCCAGGTGAACTCGGTCTGGCTCTACGAAATCAAGCTCGTCATCGGATGCGTGCTGGTCTTCGGATCGGCATATCTGTTTTATCGCAATGCTCAGCGTACCGCTCCCAGCGCAGACCAGGTCGCAGCCGCAGCGCTCTCCGGATCGGGTGAGTAGCCAACCCAAAGGATGGAATTATGCCTGTAACGCAAAGCAAACTCGAACCCATGCTAATCGACGGCGAGCTGACCGAGAGCACGTCGGCCAGCCGCATTCCTGTGTACGATCCATCGACCGAGGAGGTGATCGTCGAGGTTGCGGATGCCAGCACCGCTGAGGTTGACGCCGCCATCGCTGCCGCTCGCCGTGCATTCGATGAAGGCGGATGGCCGCAGACCACCGCTCAGGAACGCGGGCGCATCCTCTTTCGCATTGCGGACAAGATTCGCGCCGAGGCGGCTGTGCTGGCCGAGCTTGAATCGCGCAACTCAGGCAAGCCGATCGTCGAGGCAGAGTTCGACATGGCCGACGCTGCGACCTGCTTCGAATACTACGGCGGACTGGCAACGAAGATTTCCGGCACAGTGAACCCTGTTCCCGACAACGCGCTCAGCCTCTCGATGAAAGAGCCGGTAGGCGTCGCGGGACAGATCATCCCCTGGAATTATCCGCTGCTCATGGCCGCCTGGAAGCTCGCGCCTGCGCTCGCCGCGGGCTGTACCTGCGTGCTGAAACCTGCCGAGCAGACTCCGCTGACCGCGCTGAAGCTCGCCGGGTGGCTGGGCAAATGCGGAGTTCCTCCCGGCGTAGTGAACATCGTCACCGGCCTCGGCGAGACTGCCGGAGCGCATATCGTCGCGCATCCCCAGGTCGACAAAATTGCTTTTACCGGTTCGGCTGCGGTGGGCAAAATTATCATGAAGTCGGCAGCCGACACGCTGAAGCGCGTTACGCTGGAGCTCGGCGGCAAGTCGCCGAACATCTTCTTTGCCGATGCCGATTTTGAAGCGGCTATCGACGGCGCGCTCTTCGGCGTCTTCATCAACCAGGGCGAGGTATGCTCGGCGGGCAGCCGCATTCTGGTTGAGCGTTCGATTTACCCGAAGTTTGTAGACGCAATGACCGAGAAGGCGCGCGCCATCAAGCTTGGGCCGCCGCTCGACCGCGCGACCAAGATGGGTCCGCTGGTGAGCCGCGAACAATTCGAGCGCGTCCGCCAGTACCAGGCCATCGGCAGGAGCGAGGCGAAGGTAGCCATCGGCGGCGGACAGCCCAAATCTTTCGCACGCGGTTACTACGTCGAGCCGACCATCTTCTACGATGTCGACAACTCCGCGCGGATCGCACGCGAGGAAATCTTCGGCCCTGTTGCCGCCGTTATTCCGTTCGACAAGGAAAGCGACGCCGTGAGGATCGCCAACGATTCGCCGTTTGGGCTGGCTGCCGCGGTGTGGTCGCGCGACATCTATCGCGCGCTGCGCATGGTCAGGGCGATTCGCGCCGGTATCGTCTGGGTGAATCACATGCAGCCGACGTATGTTGAAGCGCCCTGGGGCGGCTATAAGCAGTCAGGCTTTGGCCGCGAGCTCGGGGTGCACGGCATCGACGAGTATCTCGAAACCAAGCAGGTCCACATCAACCTCAACGAGCAGCCGATCGGCTGGTACTGAAAGCCATGTCCACCATCAGATTGAATACGGAAATTCCCGGCCCGGCATCCCGCGCCCTTGCGGAGCGCCGGTCGCGCGCCATCCCTCGAGGCCTTTATTCCGCGACCCCGATTTTCGTCCGCCATGCTGAAGGCGCAGTACTGGAAGACCTAGACGGCAACCGTTATATCGACCTGGCCGGCGGCATCGGCACGCTCAACGTCGGTCATCGGAACCCGCGCGTCCTCACCGCCCTGCGGCGTCAGCTGGATGCTTTCCTGCACCTTTGTTTTTCCGTCACCGGATATGAAAGCTACATAGAGCTGGCAGAGAAGCTCAATGCGATCACGCCCGGCCACTTCGCCAAGAAGACCTTCCTCGTGAACAGCGGGGCGGAGGCTGTCGAAAACGCGGTGAAGATCGCCCGGGCCTATACCGGCAGGTCTGCTGTCCTCTGCGTCGAGGATGCCTTCCACGGCCGCACGATGTTGGGCATGTCGCTCACCAGCAAGACCCATCCCTACAAGCAGGGCTTCGGGCCCTTTCTGCCGGATATCTATCGCATCCCGTATGGCGAACCGGCTCGCTCGCGCCTTGCAGACCGTGTTCCCATGAGCCATGAAGACGTTGAGCAGATGCTCGACCACACTTTCCGGCGCTTCGTTGCTGCCGAATCCGTTGCCGCAGTGATTGTAGAGCCGGTTCTGGGTGAGGGAGGCTTTGTCGTTCCGCCCACCGGCTTTCTTCCTGCGCTGGCACAAATCTGCAGGCGGCACGGAATCGTCTTCATTGCCGATGAGGTGCAGACCGGCTTCGGGCGGACCGGCGAACTCTTCGCAAGTACCCATTTCGGCATTGAGCCGGACCTGATCGTCACCGCAAAATCGCTGGGCGGCGGAACGCCCCTCGCCGCCGTGACCGGCCGCGCTGAAATCATGGATGCCCCCGTGCCGGGCGGCATCGGAGGCACGTTTGGCGGCAACCCATTGTCCTGTGCCGCTGCGCTGGCCGTGATTGAGGAGTTCGCTGATGGAACCCTCGCGGCACGCGCGCGATCGCTAGGCGAGCGCTTCCAGCATCGGGCCTACGTGTGGCAGCGGCAGCACGCATTTGTCGGCGAAGTTCGCGGGCTGGGCGCCATGCAGGCCCTTGAGTTTGTGGATCGCGATGGCGCACCCTATTCGGCCCCTGCTAAAAAACTGGGCCAATATTGCCTGCGCCATGGAGTGGTGATCCTCACGGCGGGAACCTACGACAATGTCGTACGCCTGCTCATGCCGCTGACCATCTCAGACGAACAATTCGCGGAAGCGCTCGAGATACTGGAGAAGGGATTGAATACCGTCACAGCCGAGCTGGGCGAGCTCGTTGATACCATGTCATAACGGCTTGCCACCGACAGCCATGACGACTTCGATTGCCATCATCGGCGCTTCCGGCTCGGTAGGCAGCACTCTCGCCGCGCAGATTCTCCGCAGCCAGATCCTCGAGCCCGGCGACCGGCTTCAGCTGGTCGGACACGGTACAGGCAAAGGCGAGAAGGTGCTCCTTGCCGAGCGCATCGACCTGCTGGACGCCTTCGACGAAGGCCGCGTCGAGATTGAAATGGTTCCGGACATCGCGGACATCGAAGCCGATGTGGTGGTCATGACCGCGGGCATCGGCTTTTCACCCCAATGCTCCAATCGCCGGGACATGGGCCTTGCCAACCGGGAACTCTTCGAATCCGTAGCCACGGAGTGCGCGCGCAAAGAGCCGCGAGCGCTGTTTGTCATTGTCAGCAATCCGGTCGAACTCGCAGTGCGCATCTTCGCAGAGAAAATC
>JAFAMZ010000276.1 GCA_019232935.1 Silvibacterium sp. | reverse complement strand
CCAGGGATTGATCAGTTGTTTGTCCCCGTCGGCGCCTTCGCTGGAGACGAGATCGGTCTGCTTGTAGTGCTGCCCGAAACAGACGCTTCCTGACAGAGACAACACCAATGCCGCGGCTGAAGTGAGACGTAGAAGGTGCATGATGAGAAACCTCCGGAATGCTGTCAAAGGCCGCGGGCTTGCGATCTCTCCCGGGGGCAGCCGCGGCGCGTGAGGGATACAGAAGCGTCGAGATCGAAACGCAGACGGGACTGGGCAACGGAGTCCGTACTCCGCGGAGAATGCTAGCCCCGCGCGGCAGTCGGAGATGTCACCACGTTGTCAGTCTTTGATGAAAGTTCCGACTCTTCGGATTGCAGGGCAATGGCCCGGGGACCAACTCCACTACAATGGAGCGCGTCATGATTCAGGCGCTCTATTTCGCTTTCGTGTATATGGTCCTTATGCCGCACGCACTTTTGCACGATGCACCGGCTGCGGCCACAATCAGCGTGGACCTGGGTCACCCAGGAGCAGCAATATCGCCCCAGATGTTCGGGATATTCTTCGAGGACATCAATTTTGCGGCCGATGGCGGGCTCTATCCGGAACTGGTGAAGAACCGCTCGTTTGAGTTCAACGATCCACTTATGGGATGGCACGAAATCATGGCGGTTGACGCGAAGGGAATCGTACCGCCCAAAGGCGAACTCGACATCCGTACCGAGGATCCGCAAAACGCCACGAACGCGCATTACCTGAGGGCGCGGGTTTACGAGACCGGATACGGGTTCTATAACACGGGATTCCGCGGCATGGGAATCCAGAGCGGCGACGAATATCGATTCTCCGCATATGTACGCAGCAATGGGCCCAAATCTGTGCGCGCAGTTGTTACAGATACGGAAGGGCACGAGATCGGGAGCGGCCAACTCGAGGGATTCGATGGTACCTGGAAGCGGTACGAGACGGTCATTCGCGCCACCGGCACCGACCAGCACGCGCGGCTGAATTTATATGTCGACGACAAGGGCTCGGTTGATTTCGACATGGTGTCGCTCTATCCGGTGGACACCTGGAAGCGCCGGCCGAATGGCCTGAGGAGGGACCTGGTGCAACTGCTTTACGACATGCACCCGGGATTCATCCGATTCCCGGGCGGCTGCATCGTGGAGGGGCGCCGCCTGGCGAATCGTTATCGCTGGAAGGCGACGGTGGGTGACATTGCGGAACGAAAGACGATCGTCAACCGCTGGAACGACGAGTTAGATTACCGCCCCGCTCCGGATTACTTCCAGTCCTTCGGGCTGGGCTTCTACGAATACTTCCAGCTTGCCGAGGACATCGGCGCGAGGCCGCTCCCGATCCTGAATTGCGGAATGGCCTGCCAGTTCAACTCCAGCGAAACCGCAAGCGTGGATCAGCTCAAGGAATACATTCAGGACGCTCTCGACCTGATCGAATTCGCCAACGGCCCGGCCGATTCGCCGTGGGGCAAACTGCGCGCGCAGATGGGGCATCCGGCGCCGTTTCATCTGGAGATGATCGGCGTGGGCAACGAGCAATGGGGAGATCGCTACATCGATCGTTACAAATTGTTCGCCGCCGCGCTGAGGCAGAAGCATCCGGAGATCAGGCTGGTCGCAGCCGCCGGGCCCACGCCGGCAGGAGAGCCCTTCGACAGCCTGTGGGCGAACTGGCGTCAGCTTCATCCCGACTTTGTGGATGAGCACTACTACATGTCTCCGGAGTGGTTTCTGTCGAACACCGGCCGCTACGATCACTACGACCGGAGCGGTCCGAAGGTTTTTGCAGGAGAGTATGCGGCGCAGACCTCCGGCGTGGCGAAATCCGATAACCGCAACAACTGGAGAGCGGCGATCTCCGAAGCTGCTTTTATGACGGGTCTGGAGCGCAATGGCGACGTGGTCCAGATGGCATCGTATGCGCCGCTTATGGCTCATGCGGAGGCGTGGCAATGGACGCCGGATCAGATCTGGTTTGATAACCTGCGCTCTTACGGGACGCCGGATTATTACGTGCAGGCGCTGTTTGCGACGAACACAGGGACGCGGATAGTGCCGGTTACGCCGCGGGTGAAATCGGGACTCTATACCAGCGGCGCTCTCGACGAGCGCAGCCACGAGCTGATCGTGAAGGCCGTGAACGATACGGGGACTGCGCGTGCGGCAGAGATTCACGTGGCAGGGATGGGCGCTTCGGGGAACGCGAAGGTCATCACGCTCGCAAGCGCCGATCTGAATGCCGAGAACAGCTTTGAGCACCCGAAGGCGATTTCTCCGGAAAGCTCAACCGCGGAAGTGCGCTCGGGCACGCTGTCTGTGGAGCTTCGGCCGTATTCGGTGAACGTCTACCGTATCGCGGTGCAGTGAGCCGTTACACTCAAAGCATGGGCTTGTTTCGCAACGTGGGTGTGACGCTGGAGATGATCAAGTGGGAGCACTCCATTTTCGCGCTGCCGTTCGCGCTCACGGGCGCCATGCTTGCTGCCCACGGATTCCCGCGGCCCATGCAGATCGTCTGGATCGTTGTCTGCATGGTTACGGCGCGGTCGGCAGCCATGGCGTTCAATCGTTGGGCCGATGCCGCGCTCGATGCGGCCAATCCGCGGACGAGGATGCGGGCGATTCCCGCGGGCCTGCTCTCGAAGGGATTCGTAGGCGGCTTTACGATGGTGATGGCCGCGGCGTTCGTGTTGGCAGCAGCACAGCTGAACCGGCTTACGCTGCTGCTCTCGCCACTGGCGCTGGGTGTGATCTTTGGATATTCCTACACGAAGCGATTCACGCGCTGGTCGCATCTGGCGCTGGGGTTGTCGCTAGGGATAGCTCCTGCCGCAGCGTGGATTGCGGTGCGCGGTTCGCTCGACCCGCGCATCCTGATACTGACGTTTGCGGTGATCTTCTGGGTGGCCGGCTTCGATCTGCTCTACGCCTGTCAGGACGCGGCCCATGACTGCTCGATGCGTCTGTTCAGCGTTCCGTCTACTTATGGAATCGCGACGGCATTCTGGCTGGCGCGGATCCTGCACTTCCTTATGCTTCTGCTGCTGATATGGCTGGTTCGGGTTTTTTCGCTCGGGCCTGCGGCAACGATCGGAGTGGTGCTAGTGGCGGCCCTTCTGCTGTATGAGCACCTGATCGTCTCGCCGGGAGACCTGCGCCGGTTGAATGCGGCGTTTTTTACGATGAATGGCGTAATCTCGGCGGTGTTCTTTCTGTTTGTGGCGGCGGATTTGCTGATGCGGCGATAGAGGCAACAAAGCCCGCAGCACAATGCCACGGGCTCTGATCGCAAAGCAGGGATTCTATGCCGAACGGCGGGTGCGAATGCGCTCGTCTTCCTTGTCCTGGTCGATCTTGTCGTTCACCTTTTCTTTCACGTTCTGGACATTGCTGGTCACGCGGTCGCGAGCGTTGTTGGCCTCGCGCTCGCTTTCTACGCGATGGCGCTCGGTTGTCTGGTTCACGTCATCCTTGACGTTGCCCCAGGTTTCCTTCGCCGCGCCTTTCACCTGGTCGGCGACACCCTGGTTGGCCATACGCTGATTGCCGACTGCTTCGCCCAGCTTCTGCTTTACCTTACCGGTTGCCTGATCGACTTTTCCGCTTACCTGGTCCTTATTCATAACGTACTCCATGGAAACAACGGGACTTCGATTTCATCCCGCCGGTTTATCGTGCGTTGCTTTGGTCAGAGGGCCGCTCGCCTTCCACTGATGAGCTGAATCAGCAGAACCACCAGAGCCAGTACCAGCAGAATGTGGATGTACGCTCCGATCGCGTGAAAGCTGACAAGGCCGACCAGCCACAGAACTAACAAGATCACAAAAATGGTCCACAACATGGTGAGTGTCCCTCTTCTTTCCGTTCGCAATACTAACTACCGGAAGATAAGTTGCGTTTCAGGCGGTGGGGGTTGCCGTACAATCAAAAATTCGGAGAAAGCCACTACCCCATGCAGATAGCCATTCAGGGAGAGCCGGGCTCCTTCAGCCATGAAGCAACGCTGAAGTTCGCTCCGGAGGCAACCATTTTTCCCTGCGGGTTTTCACCGGAAGTGTTTTCGGCGCTCATCGAGGGCCGCGTCGAAGCAGCCGTCATTCCCATCGAGAACTCGCTGGCCGGTTCAGTGGCCGAACACTACGACCTGCTCCTATCGCACGCCGTCGCCATCGAGCGGGAATTGCTGCTGCGCATCCGACACAATCTGATTGCTGTTCCCGGAACACGCCTCGATCAGATTCAGCGCGTTTATTCCCATCCGGTCGCGCTGGCACAGTGCCGGCGCTTCTTCGAGAGTCATCCTGAGATCGAGGCGATCCCGTTCTATGAC
>JAFAMZ010000257.1 GCA_019232935.1 Silvibacterium sp. | reverse complement strand
CACCGTCCATCACCGGGAGGCGCTTGGTAAAATGGTGCGCTATGTAAGCCTGGCGTTTCAACTCAACCGCCCCAACCCGGTCTCAATTGTATGAACTGCGCAGGACGCGCGTTCATGAGGGCATTCCTTCAGGTGAAGCGTTGGTTCGGTCATCGGTATCGGCAGATCTGCCATCTAGCCCTACAATCTACTTATGACCGACCGCATGTCTCTGCCCCTCGCGCAGGCCGATCCTGAGATCGCCGCCGCCATCGAACACGAAGTCCTCCGCCAGCATGAGGGCCTCGAAATGATCGCCTCGGAAAACTTTGTCTCCCGCGCTGTGCTCGAAGCCGCCGGTTCGGTATTTACAAACAAATATGCCGAGGGGTACCCGGGCCGCCGGTACTATGGCGGATGCGAGTTCGCCGACGTGGTCGAGAACCTCGCCCGGGACCGCGCCAAAGAGATATTCGGCGCCGAGCACGCCAACGTGCAGCCTCACTCCGGCTCGCAGGCCAATGCCGCCGCCTACATGGCCGTCCTCCAGCCCGGAGATACGATTCTCGGCCTCGATCTGGCGCATGGCGGCCACCTTACCCACGGCCACAAGCTCAACTTCTCGGGCAAGCTCTATAAGGTCGTCTCCTACACCGTGCGCCGCGATACCGAAACCATCGACTACGACGAGCTTGAGGCCATCGCCCTGCGCGAGCATCCCAAGGTCATCATCGGCGGGGGCAGCGCCTATCCCCGCATCCTCGACTTCCCGCGCATGCGCGAGATCGCCGACAAAGCCGGAGCGCTGCTCATCGTCGATATGGCACACTTCGCCGGACTCGTCGCCGGAAGCGTCCACCCTTCGCCGGTGCCGCACGCGCAGATCGTGACCACGACGACCCATAAGACGCTGCGCGGCCCTCGCGCCGGACTCATCCTATGCCAGCAGCAGTACGCCGCGGCCGTCGACAAGAGCGTCTTTCCCGGTCAGCAGGGCGGGCCGCTCGTACACATCATCGCCGCCAAGGCTGCGGCGTTCCAGGAAGTGCTCGATCCGAGCTTCAAGGTCTACGCGAAGCAGATCGTGGCCAACGCCAGGGTTCTGGCCGAGGCTCTTGCGGCAGAGGGTTTCCGGGTTGTCTCCGGTGGAACCGATACGCACCTTATGCTCGTGGACGTCTTCGCCAAGGGCATTCTCGGTAGCCAGGCCGAAGCTGCACTTCAGGAAGCCGGGATCACCGTCAACAAGAACGCCATTCCCTACGACACGAATCCGCCGCTCAAGCCGAGCGGCATCCGGATCGGAACGCCGGCGCTCACCACGCGCGGCATGAAAGAAGGCGAGATGCGCACCATCGCGAAGTGGATCGCTCAGGCGCTCGAGCAACGGAGCAATCCGCAAGCCCTGGCGAAGATTCGCGGGCAGGTGCTGGAGCTTGCCGAGCAGTTCCCTCTCTACGGATGGTTGCGGCAACCGGCGGAAGTCGCGGCGAAGTAGCCGTCAGCAACGCTACACGTAGTCGAAGAGGCTCATGAACCCGAAGTCCATGTGCAGCTGCTGATGGCAGTGGAAGAGGGTCATGCCTGGGTTGTCGGCGACGAAGTCTATTTCGATTTCCTGATACCCGCCGACCATCACCACGTCCTTCATCACGCCCGAGGTCGGCTGTCCGGCAATACGGGTCAGCTCGAAGGTGTGGCGATGCAGGTGGATGGGATGAATGTCGTCACTGGCGTTTCTCATGCGGAGCCGGTAACGCCTGCCCTCATGTAGATGGAAGGACTGCGCGGCCATCATCTGCGTGTCGGGATAAGCGACGCCGTTGATGGTCCACAGGTTGAAGCCATCGCTCGCGGCGTTGTTTTTTTCGAAGAGCATGTCGATCGTTTCGTCCGGTTGGACTGAGTGCCCGCCTACCGAGCCGAAGCGAGCGTAGTTCCACTTGAAGGGCTTGGGCGGGAGCCACACCCCCTTACCTTTGTATCCCGCGTACTCGACGACGATGCCCATGCCGTTGTGCCGGTCGTCATCGGCCAGGTCGCCCATGATCCAAACTCCTGGATGATTCATCTCGACGATCGCTGAGATCCGTTCCGCTGTTCCCAGCCATAATCCCGGCACGCGCACCGGCTTCGGCAGTGGATTGCCATCCGCCGCGACAATCGTGAAGGTGTGGCCGGGCAGCGCCAGGCTGCGAATCTCGGTCGCGCTCCCGTTCAGCACATGGAACAGCACGCGCTCGCCCTGCTTCACGCGCACCGGATCGCCGTGGTGCAGCATCTTGCCGTTGATCGTGAAGGAGCGGTAGCCCACTTCGTAGCCGTGCGGATTGCCCTTGGCCAGGGAGGCCTTCATCGCCGACTCGCCCTTATCTTTCAGGGCCAGAACCTCTGCTCCCGACAGAAAGTCCTGGGGCATGTCGCCGCCGCGGCTCAGTTCCGGCTCGAACTCTTTCATCGTCAGAAAGACTTCGCGGTCGTAATCCCCGGAATTATTTTTTGGCTCGATATACACCGGCCCCACCTGTCCGCTGTACTGGCCCGCGTACATGTCTGCCCCGGCGCGGACGTGGGTGTGGTAGAAGCGGTAGCCAGCCGGCCCGGGCGTAAACGTGATCCGGCGCGAGCCGCGAGGCGGAATGAAGGGCGTTCCCTCCTCCGCGGCTCCGTCTACGTCGGCGGGAATCTTCTGGCCGTGCCAGTGCAACTG
>JAFAMZ010000198.1 GCA_019232935.1 Silvibacterium sp. | reverse complement strand
GCGGCTCCCACGCTGGAGCATGTTCTCACTCTCACCCAACCGAGAACCGACATCCCCAATATCCCCGCTCCGGCCCAGGAGATCCAGGAGATCTCGACCTTCAAGCCTGTAAATCCGATTCAGCAGAGCCTCGTCTCGGCGTCGGCCGTGCAGCAGGGGAAGGATCCCCAGGCCGTGCTCAGCACCATTCAGAGCCGGCAGGACGCCATCGAATATTTCCAGGCGAATCCGCGGCCCGGAGCCCCGACCACAGCGGGTTGAGCGCCGCGCCTACCGACAAATATTCATCCAGTTCAAAAGTCTCTTTCATTGCTCGCGCGAGAGGCTGCCGTATACTCGCAGTCTCTTGATCGGCGGATTGCGCCGAGCATTTTGGCGTGGTGCGCCTCAAAATCTCGGAGGATCCGATGGGCATACTCCCCCAAATAAAACACATTGTTGTGGTGATGCTCGAAAATCGCGCCTTTGATGACATGTGCGGCTGGCTCTACAAGCCCGGCACACCGCAGCCGACGCAGTTTTTGCCGCCCGAGAGTCCGCAACATCTCAATGGCAACAAGTCTTCCTACTTCAATCCGGTGAGTGCGGATTATTTCGAGGGCAAGTCAACGGAGACCTATCCGGTGTTCGATCAGGCTACAGCTACCGACACGCCGAATCCCAATCCACAGGAAGGCTTTGATAACACGACCTACCAGCTCTTCGGACCTGAGCCTCCGAGTCCGAATCCGAAGTGGCCAAACCTGGGCTTCGTGGTCAGTTATTCGGTCGTTGCGCGGCCGGACATCCCGGTCCAGATCATGGAACCATTCAGTCCTGCACAGGTTCCGGTGATTTCCGCGTTGGCGACGAATTATGCGGTGTGCGATGAGTGGTTCTGTTCGGTTCCCAGCCAGACCTGGCCCAATCGCGCCTTCTTTCACGCGGGAACGGCGAATGGCAACGTGAACAACGGCGATCCCATTCCCAATCCCTTCGACTGGGATGTCCGCAACATCTTCATTGTGATGGACGACATCGGGGTCAGCTGGAGGGTATACCACGACACCGTCATCGTTCCTCCAATGACCTGGCTAATGTTCCCGAACCTGTGGCTGAAGCTGGATCATTTCCCC
The DNA here is from genome assembly GCA_019232935.1 of Silvibacterium sp. Taxonomy (GTDB): domain Bacteria; phylum Acidobacteriota; class Terriglobia; order Terriglobales; family Acidobacteriaceae; genus Silvibacterium. The sequence continues at coordinate 3,685 of JAFAMZ010000198.1, read as the reverse complement.
GGGTTCGATGACTTCAAAAGCGATTGCGCCAGCGGGAAACTGCCGCAGTACTCGTTCATCGAGCCAAGCTTCCTGATCAATCCCAACGACGAGCACCCGCCACACGATGTGGTTGCGGGCGAGCAGTTTCTTTACGAGATATGGCAGGCAGTGAGCCAGTCGCCGCTATGGCCGGAAACACTGCTGATGATTACCTACGACGAGCACGGCGGCACTCACGACCATGTGCATCCACCGTATGGCGCAGTCACACCGGATGAAAAGAGCAATCCGGGCAAAGAAGGATTCAGGTTCGACCGCTTCGGCGTTCGGGTTCCGTGCGTGCTCGTTTCGCCGTGGATTCAGGCAGGCACGGTGTTTCGCTCGCCAACTGCGACTCCTTACGATCACAGTTCCATGCTGGCCACGCTGCGGGATTGGCTCGAGGTTCCGACGGACAAATGGCTGGCGAGCAAGAGGGTGGCCGCTGCTCCGACGCTGCAGCAGGTGTTCACGCTTACGCAGGCGCGGACGGACAAGCCGGCGATTCCACAGCCTGCGGCAGAGGTGAAGGAGACTTCGACGTTCAAGCCCCCGACTGCCCTCCAGCAGAGCCTGGTTTCGGCATGGGCGGTGCAGCAGGGTAAAGATCCCGCAGCGGTGCTCAGCACAATCCAGACTCGGCAGGACGCGATCGATTATTTCAAGGCGAATCCGCATCCCGGAGCGCCGACCGGTGCATCGTCACCGGCGCGGTGAGAAATGTCGCACCGTCAAGGAGAAAGCGCGTACACTCGACAGCCATAAGGCTCACCGGGAATTCGGCAGCCTGCCAAGGGGCGCTTTATGTCTCAAGGATGGATTTCCCAGCAAATCTCATTGTTCTGATCATAGTGCTGCTGATTATTGGCGGTGGGGTATTCATCGTGCGTCGGATCCGCAAGTAGCGCACGCCGAACCTGGGTAAATCTACTGACCCAACCCCAGCACGCGCTTTTCGTTGACTTGAGATTCGCCTTCAATTACGCTTCCCTGCGATTTGCAAATGGGTTCCGGCGCGGGTTAGAGCTGTTTCGGGACCTCACCAAGCTGATTCCAGTCAGACTCATGAGGTGACGCATGGCTTATTGCGGCAAGTGTGGATCGCAGGTTCCGGAAGGAGCGCCGTTTTGTCCGCAGTGCGGCGCGCAGGTCGGGGTGGCTCCGCCTCCCCCGGTCGCGATATCTCCGGCCGGCACGAGTGGCCTGCAGGAGAACGTCGCAGGTCTGCTGAGCTACCTGCTGGGCTGGCTGACGGGCATCATTTTTCTGTTGATCGATAAGCGGCCGTTCGTGCGCTTTCATGCCGCCCAGTCGATTGTGGTGTTCGGGGCGCTCACCATCATCCGGATCATCCTCAGTTTCGCCTTTCTCGGCGGAGGAGTGATCGGATATTCCATCTGGGGGCTGCTGTCTACGCTGATCTGGGTCCTCGGACTGATCCTGTGGATCGTGCTGATGGTCATGGCCTACCAGGGCAAGATGTTCGAGGTGCCCATCGCCGCTCCCATAGCGAAGAACATCGCCGGAAGCGTGCGGGTATAGGTGAGGCCCAGGTCCCAGGATCGGGACCTGAGGCACCCGTGTTCATTTCTTTTCGATGAGGGCCTTGAAGGCTGCAAGCACCGGTGTCCAGCCCTGATCGACGGCCTCGGCAATCTTTGCTCCCGCTTCGTGGCGCTCAAGGTGACGATGCTCGAGCTCGACCAGCGTCGCCGAGTCTCCCATCGGAGTGAAGCGCACCTCGACCTCGCTCGATTTGCGCAGGTCGGGCGAGAAGGTCCAGTCGCCCTGCAGGCCCCAGGCGAAGACGACCTTGTGCGGAGGGTCCCAGGCAAGAATGCTGCCCCATTGGCAGGCTGTGCCGTCGCGGTCGACCTCGAACCATCCGCCGCCCGCGCGCGGCTCGATGACGATCTCGATAAAAGGTGTTTTGCCGATGTGGTGCGTGGCCGGCCACCATGCCGCCATGTCCGATGTGAAAAGTTGAAACGCATCGAGTGGAGCAAGTTCTACTTCAATGGACTTTCTTACCGGCTTTATTTCCACTGCTTCGGTCATCGCTGCTTCCCTTCTCCCTGGAGATTTTGTCTGCTGCCGCCTGAAAGGCTTTCAGGTTACGCTCCCACACCTGATCGAAATATCTGCGCAGCGCCTCGATGCCCTCGGGCCTCACCTCGTAGACGCGGCGCGTGCCGTCCTTAACATCGGAGACAAGTCCGGCGTCTTTGAGCACCCTGAGATGTTGCGAAACAGCCGGCCGGCTTACCGGCAGGTGCCCCGCAATTTCTCCCACGGAATGGGGACGCGTAGCTATGCGCTGAAAGATGGCCAGGCGTGTTGGATCGCCAAGCGCTTCGAATGCCTTTTCTAGGTTAGCCATTACTTACGTTAGTGTACGCTTACGCCTGGTATTCGTCAAGGGGCTTCGAGCGGGCAGAAAATTGTCCCCTCATCCCTGCTGCCTGTTCCCTGTGCCCTGTTCCCTGAACCCTGTTCCTCACTCGTTCCTCAGCACGTCAATCGGATTTACCTGTGCGGCACGGCGCGCGGGCAGTATCGCGGCGAGCGTTGCGGCTGCGATAAGCAACGCGAGACTCGCAGCGATGGCCAGTGGATCGGCAGGTTTTGTCTCGAAGAGCAGGCTGCCGACCCAGCGTCCGGCCACAAAGGCGAGGGCGAGCCCGGCGGCGGCTCCGGTTACCACGGGCGTCGCGGCCTGCTTCAACACAAGCGCGGTCAGCCGTGCTTTGTCGGAGCCGAGCGCGATGCGGATGCCGAACTCCTGTCGGCGCAGCGACACAGAATAGGCCAGAACGCCATATACCCCGAGCAGCGCGAGCATGAGGGCCGCCGCGCCGAAGCTTGAAAGCAGCAGGGTTTGGAAGCGGTCTGCCGCCACCGAATCGCTGATCTGGTCATCGAGAGACTTGACGATCGGAATGGCTACCTGTGGATCGATGTTCCAGAGGACGCGGCGCATCTCCGGCATAATGGCGGAGCTGGGCCGCGAACTGCGGACGATGAAGGACAGCGACCACGGGGCGTAGGCGAAATACGGGATGTAAACCACGGCGGCTGTGTCTTTCAGACCGTTGATGCGCGCATTGGCCACTACGCCGATCACCGTTACGTCAGCGTTTCCCGCCTTGTCGTCCGGAGTCGGAACAACATTCGCGATCTTGCGTCCGATTGGATCTTCACCGGGAAAGCCATCCTGCACGGCTCGCTCGGAAAGCAGGACAACATGAGAATTCTTGCGGTCGGCCTCCGTGAAATTCCGCCCTTTGAGCATCTGCATGCCCATGGTTCGCAGAAATTCAGGACTGACGAAGCGCACGTTGATCTGAGGCTGCTCAGCTTCGGGAACGCGATGGTCAGGGCGAACAAGATTATCGATCCATGTTTCGCCAGCAAGAGGCATGGCGCTGGTGACTGCTGCGGAACGAACGCCCGGCAACTGGTGGAGTGCCAGAAGAGCGCGGTCGACGAAGGCGAGCTTTACGGCGTCGACATCTGGTTTAGCGTCATCGTACTTCGCATCGTAGAGGTTCACCTGGGCCAGCGTCACATGACTGGAGTCGAAGCCACGATCCTGACGGAGCACCCGGGAGAAGCTGCGCAAAACAAGTCCGGTGATGATCAGCAACACTACGGTGCAGGCAAC
>JAFAMZ010000159.1 GCA_019232935.1 Silvibacterium sp. | reverse complement strand
CGCAGGCGAAAAAGCCGTCAGCACGCACGGAGTAGACCGCACTACCGCTGCCTAGTGTGCCTACACAACAGGGCCACGGATGCTTCCATGGCCCTGGGTGCTTTGTATCCGACGTTTCTGCCAAGTTGTATTCTGCTCCAACCCTCCATTGCCCCCGCGTGACTCCCGTGTTACAAAAAGATACGCTTTACGGCGTTTTTCGGAATTCCGTGTCCTTTTAAATGCGGTGCGGGGTCGCCGCTCCCAGTTAGGAGCGTCAACTTCAGTCGTGTGAGTACTGAACGCGACTTATTCGGAAAATGCATAACGGCTTCTTCCGAACCTCAGCCAAAACCAGGCCAAGCCTCACTTCGAGAGGCACTCAGTAATTGGTTCAGTTTTTTCGCCGCACTGGCATTTTCAGCGGCTATTCGTTTTCGAGTCAAATCCCGATGAGCACGACGCTGTCACTCGGCCAATTCGATAACCGTCTCCTCCGCGATTATTTTCTCGACGAAGCCTACGACGAAATGTTCGCGGAGGACGGCAGCATTCGCCCGCATTACGTCGCGCTGCTTGACCTGCTCTCCAGTCTGCCGAAAGAAGAGTTGCAGCGGCGCAAGCAGTCTGCCGATGTTTCCTTCCTCATGCAGGGCATTACCTTTACCGTTTACGGGCGGGAAGAGGGCACTGAGCGAATCTTTCCCTACGATCTGATCCCGCGGCTCGTTACCGGCGCCGAGTGGGAAAAGATCGAGAGCGGTCTCACGCAACGCATCACCGCGCTGAACCTGTTTCTGCAGGACGTTTATCACGAGGGCAAGATCCTGGCTCAGGGAGTCATACCCTGCGAGGTCGTTTACACCTGCCAGCATTTTCGTCGTCAGATGCGCGGCCTGCAGGTTCCTCGCAATGTCTATGTAGCCGTCGGTGGTACGGACTTGCTGCGGCTGAAGACCGGCGAATACGTGGTGCTCGAGGACAACCTGCGCGTCCCGAGCGGCGTCAGCTACATGCTGACGAACCGCCGCGTGATGAAGCGCACGCTGCCGTACCTCTTTCGTAACTATGGGGTGCGGCCGATCGAGCACTATCCGCAGGCGCTGTTGAGCACGCTGCGTTCGATTGCGCCGGAAGGCCGACCAGAGCCGACGATCGTGCTGCTCACGCCCGGCGTTTACAACTCGGCGTATTTCGAGCACACCTATCTGGCGCGGCAGATGGGTATTGAGCTGGTCGAGGGACGCGACCTGGTCATTCACGACAATATCGTTTACATGCGCACGACCGGCGGCCTGAGGCGCGTGGATGTGATCTATCGCCGGGTTGACGATGACTTTATCGATCCGCTGGCATTTCGGCCGGATTCGATTTTGGGCGCCGCCGGTCTCTTCAACGCTTATCGTGCCGGCAACGTGACCCTGGCCAACGCCTTCGGCACAGGCGTCGCCGATGATAAGGCGCTCTATGCCTATGTTCCAGCGATCATCCGCTATTACCTGAATGAGGAGCCGATCCTGAATAACGTGGAGACGTACCTCATGTCCGACACGGTTCAGCGGCAGCACGCTCTTCAGAACCTCAACAAGCTAGTGGTGAAAGCTGTTGGCGAGTCCGGAGGCTATGGGATGCTCATAGGGCCGCAGGCGAGCGCCGCAGAACTGGAGGAGTTCCGCCAGCGCATTCAGGCTCATCCGCGCAATTACATCGCGCAGCCGACGCTGGATTTCTCTCGCTCGCCCTGCCTATTCGACGACGGCAGAATCGAGCCGCGACATGTTGACCTGCGCCCCTACATCCTGTTCGGAGACAAGGTCACGATTGTCCCCGGAGGGCTGACGCGCGTGGCGCTCCGCAAGGGCTCGCTCGTCGTAAATTCGTCGCAAGGCGGCGGCAGCAAAGATACCTGGGTGCTTGGCTAAATGCTTTCGCGCGTTGCAGACAGTCTTTATTGGACGGCTCGCTACCTTGAGCGCGCCGAGCATACCGCGCGCCTGGTCGATATCAATATCGGCCTCATGCTGGATCTATCGCGTGTAAGCACCGAGCAGCGATGGAAGCGCGTGCTTGCGGCGCTCGGACATCCGCGCGATATCGATTGGAACAATGATGTTTATGAGCTGGTGCACGCGCTGGTTTTTGACACGAACCACCCCGCCTCTGTTACAGCGTGCGTGATTGCCGCGCGCGAAAACGCGCGCCAGATTCGCGAGGAGATCAGTACCGAGCAGTGGCAGCGGCTGAACCGTCTTTTTCACGACATCTCGCGCCTGCAGCCGCCGTCGCCATCGGACCGCCAACTTTCGGAGTTCCTGCCGGCGCTTATTGATGGCGTTTATCTTTTCCAGGGTGTCAGTGACACCACCCTGAGCCACGGAGAAGGATGGCAGTTCCTGCAGGTAGGACGCTTTCTCGAGCGCGCAACAGCGAGCGCCACGCTGCTGGCCGTATATCAGGAACAGGTCTTCGCCACCACGGAAGAGACCGTAGACGCCTATGCTTATCTTGAATGGATCGGCCTCCTCAGGGCGTGCACGGCATTTGAGGCTTACTGCAAGGTCTATACGGCCGACTTGACCTACGAGCGCATCCTGGAATTTCTGTTGCTGGACGCTGAGTTTCCGCACTCGATTCGATTTTCCATCGACCGTCTGCACGAATCGCTTGAAGCGATTCAGGACGCCTCCCACGGACAACATGCCGGCGAGCTGATGCGTGTTTCCGGGAAGCTGCAGTCCTCGCTTGGGTACGCACAGGTTTCGGAGATACGCGGCCAGGATCCATCGCGTTACCTCCACAGAATCCTCGACCAGTGTCGCCGCATTCACGACCTGATTTACGAGGTCTACATCCAATACTCGGTGCAAACAGCGCTGGCCATTTAAGGGAGATATTCCATGATTTTCTACTCCATTCGGCACCTGACGAAGTTCGTCTATGAAAGGCCAGTGAGCGAGAGCGTGATGGAAGTGCGAATGCATCCGCGCAGCGACAGCAACCAGCGCTGCCTTACGTTTTCGCTCTCAGTGAGCCCCCGATGCCGCGTCTTCTCTTATCGCGACCACCTTGGGAACAACGTTCATCACTTCGACATCCCGGGCCAGCACCAGCAACTCGTCATCATCGCCGAGTCGCTGGTCGAGTATCACCCGCTCTCGGAAATCCCACGCTTTCTCAGCCCTCATGCCTGGACGGAGCTGGACGCGATGGTCCGTGAAGGCGACTACTGGGAGATGCTGCTTCCGAGCGAGTTCGCACAATCGACGCCTGCCCTGGAGGAGCTGGCTGCGGAACTCGATGTTGTGCGTCGCGACGATCCGCTGATGCTGCTGATCGAACTGAATCATCAGCTTTACGATCTGTTCAGCTATGCTCCGCGTACCACGCGGGCCGACTCGCCCATCGACGAGGCACTCAACTCGCGGCAGGGCGTCTGTCAGGACTTTGCTCACATCATGATCGCATTGGTGCGCAAGCTGGGCATCCCGTGCCGTTACGTTAGCGGATACCTGCATCACCGCCGCGAAGACCATGACCGCTCGGTGTCTGACGCTTCGCACGCATGGGTTGAGGCGTTGCTGCCACAGCTGGGATGGGTAGGCTTCGATCCGACGAATGCTTTGGTGGCCGGCGACCGGCACATCCGAACCGCTCTGGGTCGCGACTACGCAGACGTGCCACCAACCAAAGGGATTTTTCTCGGTCGCACGGGCAGCCACATGTATGTCGCCGTGCAGGTCACCGCGTTCGACGAGCCACCTGCGCTCGATCGGGAATTGCCCATCCCCGAGGACTGGTCGACACTGGTGGAGAAAGCGCAAGCGCCGCCTGCTCCCGCCGAGCCGCTGCTGCAGTTGCAGCAGGCGCAACAGCAGCAGTGAGCCAGTGCGCGCCTGCAGCGCAAGCGAGTCAGCTAGTCGGCGGGTCTAAAGCGACCAACGGGAGCGATCGTGAGGCAAAGAGCCGGCCACCCTCGAATGGCGCGAAGGGTGTAGCGCCGTGACGCGCAGTCACCCCCCGATATGCACCATGGTGCGCGAGGGTTTGAGGAACTCGGCTTCGCCGATATGGTGCCGCGCTTCTTTGAGGGCGACGGTGCGCTCGATGTAGGCGGCGAGGTCGGAATCGCTGCCGCCCCGCTTCATCACGCCGTAGAGGTCGTGGTCAAATTGCGAGAAGAGGCAGGTGCGAACCTTCCCGTCGGAAGTGAGCCGCAGCCGGCTGCACTGCCCGCAGAAGGCCTGCGACACAGGCGCGATGATCCCGATTTCGCCGATTCCGTCATCGAAGGTGTAGCGCACGGCAGTCTCGCTTGCATTATTTGGCGAGAGCCGAACGACGGGTCGGAAGCTCTCAAGTCGCTGCACCACTTCACGGAGCGGAATGACAGACTCCGGCGTCCACAGGCGATCCTCCTCGAGGGGCATGAACTCGATGAAGCGCACGATCACGCGTTCTTCTCGGGCGAACTTCGCAAACCCAACAACCTGGTCGTCGTTGAATCCCCGGAGGAGCACACAATTCACTTTCACTGGATTCAAGCCGGCCCGCTGCGCCGCACGAATGCCAGCAAGCACGCGCTCGAAACTGCCTGGCACGCGGGTGATGCGGGCAAACGTCACCGGATCGACAGCGTCCATACTGACGGTGATGCGGGTCAGGCCTGCTTCTTTCAACGGGTGAGCCAGATCTTGCAGCAGGTGTCCGTTGGTCGTCAGCGCAATGTCGAGCGGCTCGCCGGTCTTTGCGGCTCTCAATCTGGCCAGCTCGCGGACAAAGTCGACCAGTCCTTTACGCAGCAGAGGTTCGCCGCCCGTAAGACGCACCTTCTCGATTCCGAGGCTGACAAACACCCTCACCATCCGCAGGTAGTCTGCCATGGGCAGTTCTGAATACTGCGAGCCCTCGTTGCCTGTCCGGCAATAGACACAGCGGTAGTTGCAGTGGTCTGTGATAGAGACGCGCAGGTCAGTGATGGCGCGGCCATACCGATCGGTGAGGATTGAAGCCGCGACAATTCGCTCTTCGATAGCGCTGGATGTACCGGATAGGAGCGACATGGACCTGCTTAATACTGTATTGGATGCCACCATGGATAGCCAGCTTTACAATCTGGCGGCTAGGAGGGTGTGGTGGGAACCCGGGGTGCAGCCGAGGGAGCGATCCGCGGAACATGGCTGTAGAAACGCCGGTTACATATAAGGCACCGATAAGGACGGCGCCCGAAGAGCAGGTTGGGTAGGTCGATGGTTCGCAAGTGAGACCGTCGAAGCTGCTTTTCTTCGTGACAAGTAGGGCAGATGAGATGGGTATGTGCCATGGAGTTCTCCCTGACTTGATCTTCGGTTTTGGTGTTTACTCTTTGTTAGCCGACGAGGCTAATTTCGCATCGAGGGTTGGCCTGCACAAACGCCATAAAGCGCAGATCTCCCTATCTTTTGGACAAACACTTAGAAAACGATCACATGCCGTCGTAATTGGGGCCACCTCCGCCCTCAGGAGGCACCCAGTCGATGATCTGGTAGGGATCCATGATGTCGCAGGTCTTGCAATGCACGCAGTTGGCGAAGTTGATGTGCAACTGCCCGCCCTCCGCGCCGTCCTCGACCATCTCGTACACCGCCGCCGGGCAGAAATACTGGCATGGGTTGCCGAATTCCTTCGCACAGCGATCCGAGCAGATATTCAGGTCCTTCACGACCAGATGCACCGGCTGATCGTCGTCATGGCGTGTGCCTGAGTGGTAGACGTCGGTGAGACGGTCGAACGTCAGCTTGCCGTCGCCCTTCGCGTTGAAGAGGATGCGATCGCGCCCTTCGTCGTGGATATTCAGCACGTCCTGGTGCCGCATGCGCAGATAGGCGGCATGGTTTTTGTAGTCCGGCCCCAAGTTCCCTCCTCGGAACACCTGTTGAATCCCTGCGCGGATTACGCCCTCGTATAGCCCATGCTCGAACGCCTGGTGAAAATTGCGAATGCGGTAGAGCTCATCAAAAATCCAGCTCTGGTCGACTGCCGCCTTGTATTCGCTCAGCGTGTCGGCCGAGGCGTCGTTGTCGAACAGAGCGTCGAAGGCCGTCTCGGCCGCCAGCATGCCGCTCTTGATGGCCAGATGAATGCCCTTGAGCCGCTGGGAATTCAGAAAGCTTGCCGAGTCGCCGAGAATCATCCAGCTGTTGCCGTAGATGCGCGGCATAGTCAGCCATCCGCCATAGGGCAGGGACTTCGCCCCGTAGCGGATCATCTTGCCGCCCTCGAGAATCCGCCGCGCAAAGGGGTGCTGCTTGAAATCCTGAAAGACATGGTGCGGATCGGTGCGGGGGTCTTCATAGTCGAGACCCGTCACGTAGCCGATGGAGATCAGCGTGTCGGAAATCCCATAAATCCACGATCCACCGTACTCCCTTGTGGTCAGCGGCCATCCGAGGGTATAGATCACCTCACCCTTGGCGACTCGCCCGGCGGGAATCTCCCACAACTCCTTGATCCCGATTCCGTAAGTCTGCGCGTGGTCGGGGTCCTCGAGTCCAAGGCGGTTGATGAGCTGCTTGGCGCAGTTGCCCCGCGTGCCTTCAGCGAGAATCGTGATCTTCGCGCGCAGGTCATAGCCCGGTTCGAAGTTGGCCTTGGGCTGTCCGTGCTTGTCGACTCCCTTGTCGTCGGTGCGGACGCCGGCCACACGGGCCAGCTCAGGATCGCGGCTGTCGTCGTCAAAAAGGAGTTCAGAGCCTGCGAAACCCGTGAACACAGTGATTCCGGCCTCTTCGACCTTCTGGCCCATCCACTTCGCGAAGCGGTTGAGCGAGATAACGTAGTTCCCATGGTCCCGCAAGGGAGGGGGCACAAATGGGAACTTGCGGGCCCTGCCGCTGCTCAGAAACCAGACGGACTCCTTCGTCACCTCGGCATCGATCGGAGCTTCGTTCTCAAAGCCCGGCAGAAGCTCGCGCATCGACCTCGGATCGAGCAGGGCTCCCGAGAGACAGTGCTGACCCACCTCGCGTGCCTTTTCAAGCACGTAGATGTTCTCCTTGGACATCTGCTCTTCGGGGTTCGGATGCTCCGCGTTGTGCTCATCGATAAGCTGCGCCAGCCGCAGGGCGCAGGCCATTCCCGCCGGCCCTCCGCCGACAATGACAACATCGGCCTCCATCTGCGGACGCTCGATGCCTTCCAGTGGTTTGCGAAAAGTGATCATAGGCGACTGGATAGGATACAGGGTCAGCGATCGACCTTCATATCAGCCGCCATGCCAACACTCCGCCGCTTTCGAGCCAGCGTTACAGACGGCTGCTGTTCCCAACAACAATATGACATTCCTCTTACATGACGCTGACAAAACAAAGCGCCACCGGAAATATCGTTGGCCTGCGCGTGACCCATCTTCCCGGAGGTGTATATGAGGGTTAAATCGAGTCTGTTGAAGTTGGCGTGTGTTCTGTCGCTGCTTGTCGCCGGCTGTCTTGTAACCAAGGCGCAGGAGGAGGGCGAATTCAACTCCCGTCACAACACCCTGATTGCCGATCAGTTCAACAATCGTGTCATCGAAGTCGATCGCCATGGCAATATCGTTTGGCATTACGGCCTCGGACCAGCCGATTTCTCGCCCTCCTCCATCATCGGAGTCAATGACGCCCAGCGCGTCGGCCCGTTTACGCTGATGGCCGGTACTGGGACTCCCGGCGGTCAACCTGAAGCTCCAAATTGTACGAATCCCGCAGGCTGCCCGGACAATCGCGTGATCCTGGTTGACCCGGATGGAAACATCGTCTGGCAATATGGCCAGTTTGGGGTGACGGGAAGCGGTCCCAACCAGCTCAACGTTCCTGTGCAGAATACCTGGCTGCCCAACTTCGACGTGCTCATTACCGATCAGGCCAACGAGCGCATCATTGAAGTGGATTTAGGCAAGAATATCGTCTGGCAATACGGCACCACCGGAGTCGCCGGAAACGGCCCCAACCAGCTCAACAATCCGAACTGCGCAGAGCTTCTCGAGAACGGACACATCCTCATCTGCGACGAAAACAATAACCGCGCCATCGAGGTCAAGCGCGACGGGACGATTGTCTGGCAATATGGAAGCGGCGACCCCAACATCAACGATCCGGTGAGCGGCGTGGCTTTCGCCAGCCGCCTGAAGAACGGCCATACTCTCATCACCGATTCGAATCACAACCGCATTGTCGAGATCGATAAAGATAAAAACGTTGTGTGGGAGTACTTCACCTGCACCGGAAACGGCTGCAATCTGCCGCGCGGCACGGGGCCTCTGCCTACCCGCGCCCTGCGTCTCAGGAACGGCCATACCCTGATCAGCGATCAATATAACCATCGTGTGATCGAGGTGAACCACGACAAGAAGATCGTGCGCACCTTCGGCGAGCTAGGCCAGCTCGGTTACAACACCGTGAGCGTCGCCGATGGAGGACTGAACTCACCCTATGACGCCAAGAGGATCGGCGACTACACGGGCATCACGCCGCCCTTCGGCTTCGACGACGACCGTCATGACGATGACCGGTAAACACGCAACCCAATCAGCCGGGCGGGGAACTCTCCGCCCGGAGCCTCTCCCGAGCGCACCCGAAGGACGAAGTTAAGGCACTTTGTCTCCGTAGGGAAAATTTCCTCTGCACCTTTCGAATCTTCGCGGCGAAAAGTAGCATTACGCGGCAAGGGGAGGTGCAGATGAAAGCCGCCATCTACACCAAACGCAGCTCCGGAAAAGTGCTCGAGGTGGTCGATATGGCCGCGCCGACGCCGAAGCCGGGTGAAGTTCTCATCAAGGTGAGAGCCGCTTCCGTCAATCCACTGGATTGGCGGCTCAAGTCGCACCGCCCCGGTGTGGACGTCGCCGGCGAGGTCACATCCGTTGGCAGCCGGGTCACCCGTTTCAAGCCCGGCGACGCAGTGTTCGGACTCGGCAAAGGCGCTTTCGCCGAGTATGCCGCTGCCCGCGAGTCCAGGCTGGCCAAGAAGCCAGAGAGCATCAGCTTCGAGGATGCTGCATCTCTGCCGATTGCCGGATTGACCGCGCTGCAAGGTCTGCGCGACAGAGGAAAGCTTGAGCCCGGACAGAAAGTGCTCATCAACGGCGCAGCGGGAGGCGTCGGCACATTCGCCGTGCAGATCGCAAAGGCGCTGGGCGCGGAAGTCACCGGAGTATGCAGCACCCGGAATGTCGAGATGGTCCGATCGCTCGGCGCGGACTTCGTAGTGGATTACACACAGCAGGACTTCGCGCAGGGCAGGCAGCTATACGATCTCATCCTCGACAATGCCGCGAGTCGCTCGCTTTCCGATTTCCGCCGCGTCCTGGTTCCCGGAGGCCGATGTGTGCTGGCCGGGGCCCCGAAGCAGTGGGGGCCGATTTTCTCGCGAACGTTCGAGACCCTTGCAAGGTCACTCATTCTCCGCCAGAAGTTCGTCTTTTTCATCGCACTGCCGAGGTCAAAAGATCTGGAGGAGTTGGCCACGCTCGTCCAGACTGGCAAAATGCATCCGGTGATCGATCGGCAATACCCGCTGAACGAAGCGGCAACAGCCATCGCTTATGTCGAGGAAGGTCATGCTCGCGGGAAGGTGGTCATCATCGCGGGGCAGGGGAACAGCCTGAACTAGACATCGAGCATAATGCTTTACATATAACGTATTGCGTCATACGACAGAGGTGTGATCGTCAGCTCCGGGGACGCGGACACTTTCGAACTGTTCACCGCGCGCAAGAGCCGAAAATGGACAAATATCGGGAAGATTGAGGAAGCTGGATCAACTGGAAGCGGCAACCTCCCTGGGTGATCTGATGGC
>JAFAMZ010000007.1 GCA_019232935.1 Silvibacterium sp. | reverse complement strand
CGACAAGCTCGACGATCTCCTGGAGGCCAAAGCAGCGAAGGTAGAAACCGGCGGCGACATCGATTCCACAGCTGTCACCTGGTCCTGCTTGAGCAGGGACGAAGACCAGGTCTTCGCCATCGCAGTCGACTTGCTCGAGCATCCCGCCTTCAGCGACGAAAAGCTAAAGCTGGCCAAACAGCAGGCCGTGGCTGGAATCATTCGCAGAAACGACGATGCCTCGGCAATAGCTCAGCGTGAGGCGGGCATGCTTGTTTACGGCAAGAACAGTCCCTACGCGCGCCAGCCTGAGATCGCCACCGTCATGTCGGTGACCGTCGACGATCTGAAGGCCTGGCACACCAAAACCCTGAGCCCGAACAACATGATCATCGCCGTCGAAGGCGACTTCGACCCGGCAGCCATGGAGAAAAAATTGAACGACACCTTCGAGAGCATGCCTCGCGGAGCCGCGTGGCCGAAACCCTCCGGAGACTTCCCCGGCCCCACGCACAGCCTGTATTTCATCAACAAGGATGACGTAAACCAGAGCAACGTGTGGATTGTCGGCCTCGGCACGGAACGCAATAATCCTGACTATTACGCGCTGAATGTGATGAACGAAATCTTCTCCGGTGGATTCGGCTCGCGCCTCTTCCAGGAAGTGCGGACCAGGCTCGGCCTGGCCTACTCCGTCGAGGGGGTCTACGGCGCTTCCTACGACCATCCCGGGATTTTCTTCACTGAGGCCTCGACAAAAAGCGAATCAACCGTTGAGGCCACGAAAGCCATGCTCAGCCAGATCGACGATCTGCGAACGAGACCCTTCACCGAGGCGGAGCTGACCGGCGCCAAAGACCAGCTTCTCAATTCCTTTATCTTTCACTACGACACGAAAGAAAAAATCCTCGCCGAAGCCGTTACGCTCGAATTTTACGGATACCCGCAGGATTTTCTTGAGAAATATCGCGCCGGCATTGAAGCCGTTACCATCGCCGATCTCGAACGCGTCGCAAGGAAATATATCGACCCCTCCAAACTCGCAGTTCTTGTGGTGGGCAATCAGGCACAGTTCGGAACTCCCCTTACGGCCCTGAACCTCGGTCCGGCACATCCCATCGACATCACCATTCCGATGCCTCCGGGCATGCAGGCGCCGGCGCCCGGTGACGGAAACCAGTAAAAGCTCAGGGCGCATTGAGCCTGCTCCCTGAGCCCTGTTCCCTGACCCTGTTCCCTGACCCCTGTTCCCTGTACCCTGCTTTTATGCCTCTAGCAATCGTTATCATGGCCGCGGGCAAAGGCACCCGGCTCAAGTCCAGGCGGGCGAAGGTGCTTCACGAAATCGGTGGCAGGCCGCTGCTCCGGCACGTGATTGCCAGCGCTTCCCAGATCGTCTCGCCCTCCGACATTTACGTGATCGTCGGCCATCAGGCCGGCGCTGTTGAAGCTGCCGTAAAAGACGCCGGGGTTCGCTTCATCCACCAGCAGGAGCAGCGCGGTACCGGGCATGCCGTCCAGACCGCCGCCGAAGCCGTCCGCCAGTACGAACACCTTCTCGTCCTCTCGGGAGACGTTCCGCTCCTCAAGCCTGAAACCATCGCCGCTCTGCGCGACTTCCATATCGCGCAACAGGCCGCTATGACGATCCTCACTGCGGCGCCCGCCAACCCAACCGGCTACGGACGCGTGCTGCGCAAATCGCCCGGCAGTCCTGAGGTAAAGGCAATCGTCGAGCAGAAGGCGCTCACTCCAGAGCAGCACGGCGAACGCGAGATCAACTCCGGGATCTATGGTTTTCGCACCGGACCTCTGTTCGAACACATTTCCAAACTGAAAACCGACAACGCTCACGGCGAATACTACCTGACCGATATGGCAACGTTGCTGGCCGACGCCGGCGAGCGTGTAGTCGCCCTGGAGGCCTCAAATCCCATTGAGGTACTCGGCGCCAACACCATCGCCGAAATGATGGACCTCGACCGCGAGCTGCGGCTCGATACAGCCCGCCGCCTGATGGCCCGGGGCGTGACGATCTTTCGGCCGGAGACAACCGTCATCGACTCGACCGTCGAGATCGGCCCCGACACCGTGATCGAACCATTCGTCCAGCTACTCGGTGAAACGAAGATCGGCAAGGACTGCCGCATACGTTCCTATTCCGTCATTGAAAATTCGATGCTCGCCGACAACGTCCTGGTCCGCCAGGCTTGCATCATCGTCAGCGCCCATATCGAGATTGGCGCGCTCATCGGCCCCTTCACACATCTCCGCCCGGAATCTCACATCGGAGAGGGCGCGCACATCGGCAACTTCGTCGAAGTGAAAAAGACGCGTATCGGCAAAGGTTCCAAGGCCAACCACCTCGCCTATCTGGGAGACTCCGAAATCGGCAGCGGCACGAACATTGGAGCGGGCACCATCACGTGCAACTACGATGGCGTGAACAAGCACCGCACTCTCATCGGCGACGGCGTCTTCGTCGGCAGCAATGCTACGCTCGTGGCGCCTGTCGAGATCGGCAACGGGGCCTACGTCGCAGCGGGTTCTGCAATTACTGAGAGCGTACCGCAGAATGCCCTCGCCATAGGACGTTCCCGGCAGACCAACAAGCCGGACTGGGCGGCAACGCGCCGGGCGAAGAGTTCCAAATCCTGATCCCGAAGCACTGCGCGCCGTGCAGAATTGTACGACGAGGCTCAGCCTTCAGGCAGGTTCTTCTTGATCCTGCAAATGACGTAAGTCGCTGACTAATAAGTGGCATAAGACATCTCCTGCTTCCCTGCTACGCTTCAGTCGGGAGCAGATTATTGTCAAGCCGGACCATAGTTCAGGAAGAAGAAATCAGCTATGTATCGGCTCTTGAAGCCACGCATTTACCGGTCGCCCCGTTCCGGCGGTTTCAGGCGCGGCGTGAGGCTTGGGACTTCGCTGGACTCGGCTTAAGCCTCCTTCCCTTCTTCGTCTGCATCACGCTGATCGGTAGCGGCGCTCCCGGACGAACTTACGGCCCCTCGCATTGGTTTGCCACCTATGGGCACGGCTTTCTGCGCCGCGCGCTGGTAGGAAACGTCCTCTCCCGGGTCGGATTTCTCTCCTCGCGCCTGATCCTCGGAATCCAGCTTGCCACCGTGACGCTGGCCTGCCTGCTCACTGCCCTCGCCTTCCGCCGAATCGTCTTCGGCGGCCTGGCTGAGCGCAGGCTGGCGG
>JAFAMZ010000303.1 GCA_019232935.1 Silvibacterium sp. | reverse complement strand
CGATCCAAGCTTTGCCGATATGCCGGTCATTCCGCTCGACCTCCAGGGCGCGCCTGACCCCAATGAGTCGCAGCCAATCGATCAGCTCATCGCCGAAGCCAACAAGAATCGCCCCGACGTATCCGAGGACGCGATCGCGATGCAGATCGCCCAGAACAACCTCAAGACTATCAGGAACGAACTGCTGCCGAGGCTTTCCGTCTACGGGATCTTCGCCGGCAGCGGCTACGGCGGCCTGGCCAACCCCGTCTGTGCGCTTGGCACGAAAGAATGTTCCACTACCCTCCCCAGCGGTTTTCCAGGAGCCTTTGAGGACACCTTCAATTACTCCTCACCCGAGTATCAGGTTGGCTTCCAGCTCAATGTCACGCTTCGCAACCGTGTCGCCAAGGCCGACCAGTTCCGCGCCGTGCTTGACTATCGTCAGAGAGAGTTGAGCTATGAGCAGCAGAAGAAGACTATTTTGCTCGATGTCCGCAATTCTCAATATGCGCTTCAGCAGGCCCAGGCCCGCGTGACCGCATCCCAGAAAGCCCGCGACCTGGCGCAGAAGACCTTCGATATATCAAAGCAGGAACAGAAACTTGGAGCCATGTCCGCCTACGACACGCTGGCTGCTGAGCAGGCCCTTGCCGTCGCCGAATCCGCGGTTTTCACCGCGCAGAACGTGTATGAAAAGGCCAAAGTCTCGATCGACCAATCCACCGGCACCACGCTTGATCGCACCGGAGTTTCCCTCGACGACGCAAAGACCGGCGTCGTTACTCACCTGCAATAATGGAGAGTTATCCAGGTCACTGAGCACGAATCATGATCACCTCAGCACAACAGGGAGAAATCGAAGCCGGCGCCGCAACCGGGTTTCGCAAGCCGCTGATTCTGGTCGCCGACGATCAGCCGCACATCCTCGATGCGCTGGAGCTTCTGATCGAGCCGGAAGGTTTTCGCATGGAGAAGGCGCGGTCGCCGTTCATGGTGCTCGAAGCTCTCAAGTCCGGTACCTACGACGCGCTGCTCATCGACCTGAACTACACACGCGACACCACCTCGGGCCAGGAAGGGCTTGACCTGCTTACGCAGATCAAGGCGCATGATAGCCAGATGCCCGTCATCGTGATGACTGCGTGGGCCAACGTCGAAGTGGCTGTCGAAGCCATGCGCCGGGGTGCGCAGGATTTCATCCAGAAACCCTGGGATAATGCCCGCCTGCTCTCGATCCTGCGCACGCAGATCGACCTGCACCATGCGGTGCGCCGCGCCCAGCGCCTCGAGGCCGAAAACCGTCTCCTTCGCGCACAGAACCTTCCCGAACTCATCGCTACTGCGCCTGCCATGCAGCCGGTGCTTGCGACTATTGCGCGCATCGGGCCTTCCGACGCCAATGTGCTCATCACCGGCGAGCACGGCACAGGAAAAGAAGTCGTCGCGCAGATGCTTCACGCGCTCTCCGCGCGAAAATCGCGATCCATCGTCGCCGTCAACACTGGAGCACTTCCTGAAGGCACCTTCGAGAGCGAACTCTTCGGTCACGTGAAAGGCGCATTTACCGACGCCCGCACCGAGCGCATCGGACGCTTCGAACTTGCCGACGGCGGCACACTCTTTCTTGACGAGATCGCCAATGTTCCGCCACGCCAGCAGGCCAAACTGCTGCGCGTGCTCGAAACCGGGGAGATGGAGCGCGTCGGCTCTTCTAAGACCCGCCGCGTCGACGTGCGTGTGCTCTCGGCAACCAACGCCGACCTGCGTGCCGAGGTGGAAGGCGGCCGCTTCCGCGCCGACCTGCTCTTCCGCCTGAATACCGTCGAAATCCACCTGCCGCCGCTGCGCGAGCGGCGTGAGGACATTCCTCCACTGGCCGCGCATTTTCTCGCCCGCTACGTACAGCGCTATCGCAAGCAGGTCGAAGGCATCGACGCGGGAGCGATCCAGGCAATGCTGCAGCATGGATGGCCGGGAAATGTCCGCGAGCTCGATCACACCATCGAGCGGGCGGTGCTTATGTCGTGCGGCAATCAGATCGAAACCGTTGACCTTGGCCTCGCCTCAGCGCGTACCTCTGGCCAGGCCATCGGCCAGGGACTCGAAGAGATGAGCCTTGAGTCCGTTGAGAGTATCCTCATCCGCAAAGCCCTGTCGCGTTCCAACGGGAACGTGAGCCAGGCGGCAGAAGCACTCGGCCTGAGCCGAGGAGCGCTCTACCGGCGGATGGAGAAGTATGGCATCTAGGCCAGGAAAAAATAAACAAAAACCCCGACCCGGACGGCTCAGCTTCGAAGCCAAACTCCGCATTTTCTGCGCGCTCATGTTCCTGCCCACCATGGGGCTTCTCGCCGGCATTCTTTTCATTGCGAAGTTCTCGACGGCCGCCATCCTGAGTATTCTCACCATTGCCGCACTGCTCCTGCTGCTCGCGATTGCCGCTTTCACGGATCAGGTCGTCCGCCCGCTGCAGACACTGGCAAATGTCGTCGCGGCCCTGCGCGAAGAGGACTATTCCTTCCGCGCTCGCGGAGCCAAACGCGATGACCCATTCGGAGACCTTGCTATCGAAATTAATGCCCTCGCTGACATGCACCAATCGCAGCGCCTCGGAGCGCTCGAAGCCGCAGCCCTTTTCCGTCGCGTCATCGCCGAACTCGACGCACCCGTCTTCGCCTTCGATCAAGGCGAAGCGTTGCGCCTCGTTAACCCTGCTGCCGAGCGGGTCTTCTCCCTCGTTGCTGAACGCGACCTCGGCCGTACCGCAAGGGAGCTTAAGCTGCAAATGCTCCTTGATGAGGCCGACCAGGGGATCATTCAGTTGGACAGCGCTCCGCAGCAGCCGCGCATTGTGTCGCGCCTCCCCGCGCGGGCGCCCTCGAGATGGATGGTACGGCGCAGCAGCTTCCGGCAGGGAGGAGTGCCCCACATGCTGATCCTGCTCTCCGATGTCAGCGCCGCTCTCCGCGAAGAAGAGCGAATCGCCTGGCGCCGGCTCATTCGTGTGCTCGGTCACGAGATAAGTAACTCGCTTGCGCCAATCAAATCCATAGCAGGAACCCTGCGCTCGCGTTTGCCGCAAGCAAACGGAACGATGCCCGACTTCGACCGAGGGCTGGGTGTCATCGAGAGCCGCGCTGAATCATTGAACCGCTTTGTCCAGGCATATCGTCAGCTTGCGCAATTGCCGGCCCCAGCGATGCGACGCGTGCCTGTTCGTCCACTGCTTGAGCGTGTCGTGAGCCTCGAGACACGCCTTGAAGTCTCCCTTGGAGAAGCGCCGCAAGTGGAAGTTTTCGCCGACCCTGATCAGATGGAACAGCTTTTGATCAATCTCGTCCGCAACGGCGTCGAAGCGGCCTGCAGTGCGCGCGAAGAGGCTCTCGGTGCCGGGATCGCATCCGAAGAGGTCTCGGTCACGATACACGGCAATGTCGACGCGGACTTTCTTTCGGTAACCGTCGAAGACAATGGGCCCGGCCTTACGAATCCCGCTAACCTCTTCGTTCCTTTTTACACGACGAAGAAAACCGGCAGCGGTGTCGGCCTTGTGCTTGCACGGCAAATCGCAGAAGCGCATGGCGGCACTCTTGATCTGCGGAACCGCGCAAACACTCATGGTTGTGAGGCCGAGCTCAGGATTCCGCTGGCGCAGAAGGTGGCAGAAGAAATTGATCCGATCGCAGAGCGCTGAGAAGTTGATTTCAGCTTTCGCGCTCATCTCCAGGTATCGGCGAATGTCCCTTGCCTGCCTGCTTCAGAATCCTTAAAGCCTTGCGAAGGTCCGCTCGCCGAGCGCGCTCTCGGATGGATATTCTCGGATGAGGCTCGGCCGCGTGCTCTTGATCTGGCGCAGATGCTGGTTTCTTTGACGGCAGGTTAGCGGCCTTCATAATCTTTATTGTAACAATCCTTTCAATGCCTCTCCGGGGAGGAGTACCCGTATTCCGAATCGTGCAGGAATCACACCGAAATCTCTTACATTAAACGTTACGATCGCATCTGCTCTCCCATTTATCGCTGCCTCAAGCACCATATCGTCATCCGAGTCTCCCAGCTGTGCCCTCCAAAGATAAGAGGGATGGATTTCGACGACCACGGCTGCTAATGCATCCAGAATTTCCCTGACTTCTTCGGCACTCAATCCCGAGGCGGCCAGGTGTTCGGGCCTGGTAAGAACCGCCTCATATTCAAAAAATAGATTTGTCGTGCCGATCAGCGTGAACGTCTTCAAGAGAGCCGCCTCAATGAGCGCGCTTGAAGCACCGGTGTTGCTTCGGAAAGCGGCCACAAGGACTGAAGTATCAAGCACAAATCTCATACGCTAGAATTGCTCAAGCATATAGCCATCCATTCTGAGCGGCAAAGCTTCAACAATCATTCGATCAGTCGGAGTACGAAAAACGTGTCGGTATTTGTGTCGAAATTGAAGGTGGCCATTCTTGGTTTCGGAACTGTCGGCAGCTCCGTCGCGCGTATACTCTGCGACCTCGCCCCGGAAGGCATCGAGCTTACACACATTTACAACAGAAACATCGACCGCAAGCGCGTGGACTGGGTTCCTTCCAGCGTGCAGTGGACCGAAGACTTCGATACGGTTCTCAATTCCGACGTGAGTATTTTGCTCGAATTGGTCGGGGGACTCGATCCTGCTGGATCCTGGGTGCGCCGCGCCCTCGAAGCAGGGAAATCCGTCGTCACAGCGAATAAGAAACTCATTGCCTTCCACGGAATCGAGCTTGAAAAGCTCGCCCGATCCAGAAATGCGCATCTCCGTTACGGAGCCGCAGTCGCCGGCGGCATTCCGGTCATTCCCGGGCTCCAGCAGGGTCTTGCCGGAGACCAGGTCACCCGCATCGAAGGCATTCTGAACGGCACCTGCAATTTCATTCTCAGCAAAATGGAAGAGGGAGCCGAGTTCGCTGAAGTGCTCAAGGAAGCGCAGGGCCACGGATATGCGGAAGCCGATCCGACGGAAGACGTCGACGGATTCGATGCACGTGCCAAACTGGTGATCCTCTCCCGGCTCGCCCTCCGCGCCGACATCGACCCGAACGAAGTCCCTTGCCGCTCAATCCGCGAAGTCAGCGCCATCGACTTTGACTACGCTCGCGAGCTTGACTGCACCATCCGCCAGATCGCCCGCGCCGAACTGCGTGGAGGCGATGTGCTGGCCAGCGTTGGCCCGATGCTTGTTCCTAGGGCATCGCCACTGGCGTGGTCCCGAGGAACTGAGAACACCGTGCTGGTTGGCGGGCATTACGGCGGCGATGTCGTCTTCTCAGGGCACGGCGCCGGAGGCCACCCCACCGCAGTCGCTGTCGTCTCCGATGTGATCGGAATCGCGCACGGCTCGCGCGCCATCGATTTGCCCAGCAAGAAGACCGCGATCGGCGGCGAATTCCTGCTGCGTCACTCCATCCGCTTCGTCGTCCGTGACCAGCCCGGCATCATAGCTGAGATCGCACTCGCCCTTGCCGAGCAGAGAATCAACATTCACGCAATCTCCCAGAAACCCGGCTACGGCAAGGACAGCCTGCCATTTGTGGTTACTGTCGAGCCCTGCGCCGCGTCGGCACTGCATCGCGCCCTCACCCGGATCGGAAATTTGACCTGCCTCATCGAAAAGCCTTTTGACCTGCAGATCCTAGAGCCGGAAGAGAGGGTATAGGCGAATTGCAATGGACCTGGCTCCATGAGCACCGTCTTGCGTCGAGTATTCCAACAGTCTGATAATGTCCGGTGCTCTGGGCCGTGCTGTTTGAAACTCGCAAATCCTTCCGCACGTCCTGAGCACCAGGGAAGGTGAGATGGACCACACAACGGAAGCCCCCTCTGCAAGCAGGCTGGCGGCGAACCACGTGTCTAACGGCGCGAAGAGTTCCTGCAAAATTCAAATCGACGGTTTTCAGGTCGACGCATTCGAAGGCGAGCACCTGATTGGAGCGATCAATCGCGGCGACATCAAGGTACCGCAGGTTTGTTATCACCCCCAGATGGGACCCATCCAGACCTGCGACACCTGCATGGTTGAGGTCGATGGCAAGTTGGTCCGCGCCTGCGCGACCCTCGTGACAGCCGGCATGAAGATCTCAACCCAGAGCCGTGACGCTTGTGCCGCGCAGCACGAAGCCTACGATCGCATTCTCGCCAACCACATGCTCTACTGCACCGTCTGCGATAACAACAACGGTAACTGTACCGTCCACAACACCGCGGCGATGCTGAAGGTTGAGCATCAGACTTATCCTTTCCGACCGAAGCCCTATGAAGTAGATCTTTCCAATCCCTTTTATCGTTACGACCCGAACCAGTGCATCCTTTGCGGACGCTGTGTCGAGGCCTGCCAGAGCGTGCAGGTGAACGAGACGCTGTCCATTCGCTGGGAGGATGAGCATCCGCGGGTTCTCTGGGATGGCGGCGAGACCATCGCCGGTTCAAGCTGCGTCTCCTGCGGCCACTGCGTCACTGTGTGCCCCTGCAACGCGCTCATGGAGAAATCCATGCTCGGCCATGCGGGATTCTTTACCAAATTGCCGCATGACACTCTCTGGGGCATGATCGACGTCGTCAAAGCGATTGAGCCTGAAATCGGGTACGGCGCTATCCTGCAGGTGTCGGAAACCGAAGCGGCAATGCGCGAAGCGCGCATCAAGCAGACCAAGACTGTTTGCACTTACTGCGGCGTTGGCTGCAGTTTCGATATCTGGACCAAGGACCGTCATATCCTCAAAGTCGAGCCCAGCGAAGGCGCCGCGAACGGCATCTCCACGTGCGTCAAAGGTAAGTTCGGGTGGGACTTCGTCAACAGTCCGGACCGCCTCACCAAGCCCCTCATTCGCGAAGGCGACGGCTTTCGCGAGGCAGGCTGGCAAGAGGCCCTCGACCTGGTTGGCTGGCGTCTGAATGAGATCAAGGCGCAACACGGCCCTGATTCCATCGGCTACATCTCCTCTTCGAAATGCACCAACGAAGAGAGCTATCTGATGCAGAAGCTGGCGCGTGCGGTCGGCGGTACCAACAACATCGACAACTGCTCGCGCTACTGCCAGTCTCCCGCCACCATGGGTCTGTTTCGCACGGTTGGCTATGGCGGAGACTCCGGGTCCATTTCCGACATCGCGCAATCGAAGCTGGTTATGATCGTCGGCAGCAATACCGCTGAGGCGCATCCGGTGCTGGCCACGCGCGTCAAGCGCGCCCACAAGCTCCATGGGCAGAAGCTGATCGTCGCGGATATTCGCGAGCATGAGATGGCGCGCCGCGCGGACATCTTCTTCCGTCCCACTCCCGGTACCGACATGTTCTGGCTCTCCGCTGTGAGCCGTTACATTCTAGAGAACGGTCTCGCCCGCATGAACTTCCTGAACCAGTGGGTCAATGGCCTCGACGAATATCGCAAGAGCCTCGAGCCTTTCACCATGGAAGCTGCCTCGCAGGTCTGCGGCGTGCCGATGGAGACGCTGACCCGCGTGGCTCAGGAGTTTGCGGCGGCCGAGTCGGCCTGCATTCTTTGGGCGATGGGCGTCACCCAGCACTGCGGCGGTTCCGACACCTCAACCGCCATCTCGAATCTGCTGCTCGTGACTGGCAACTACATGCGGCCGGGCACCGGAGCCTATCCGCTGCGCGGCCACAATAACGTGCAGGGCGCAAGCGACTTCGGTTCTATGCCGGGCTACTTCCCGGGGTACGAGAAGGTCACCGATGAGGAAGCTTTTGCTCGCTACGAGCAAGGGTGGGGCGTGAAGCTGCCGCGGAACAAGGGCCTCGACAACCACGAGATGGTCGATGCCATCCACGCCGGCAAGCTCAGGGCGATGTATATCTGCGGTGAAGACATGTACAGCGCTGACTCGAATGCGAACTTCGTCGGCGACGCCTTTTCCAAGCTTGATTTCTTCGTTATGGAGGATTGCTTTTTTTCGATGACCTGCCGCTACGCCGACGTCATTCTGCCGGCCTCGCCCAGCCTTGAGAAGGAAGGCACCTTCACCAGCACCGAGCGCCGGGTTCAGCGGCTATATCAGGTCATGGAGCCGTTAGGAGAGAGCCGCCCCGATTGGCAGATCATTCAGGATGTCGCAAACCGCATGGGCGCAAGTTGGAACTACACACATCCATCGGAGATCATGCATGAGGCCGCCTCGCTGGCACCAATGTTTGCCGGTGTCCGATACGATCGTCTCGAGGGATATAAGACCCTGCAGTGGCCCGTGGCCGTGGATGGTACCGATCAGCCGCTGCTCTACACCGAAAAGTTCAATTTCCCCGATGGCAAGGCGCGCCTGTATCCGCTTCAGTGGATCGAGCCCTGCGAAAAGGTCGACGCCGAGTTCAACGTTCACCTCAATAACGGTCGCATGCTGGAGCACTTCCACGAGGGCAACATGACCTACCGGGTCCCAGGGATTCACGAGGAGACGCCACACGGCTTCGTCGAGATTTCACCCGCCATGGCCGGTGAAAGGGACCTGGTGACGGGGCAATGGGTTGACGTGACCTCACGTCACGGCGAGCTTCGCACACAAGTAGTTGTCACCGACCGCGTGCATGAGCAGCAGGCATACATGCCGCTTAACCGGCCGAGACACCCGGTGAATCTGCTCACAGGGCTGAATACCGATCGCGCCACGCACACACCGGCCTACAAAGAAACTCCGGTCAAACTGAGGACGCTGCCGTGGAAAGGCCCGAACCCGCTGCCTCCGCTGAATTTCCGCCACGGCCATCCCACGCCACAGCGCGGTGTGGAGGTCGAACGCAAGTGGAAGCGCTCCGACTACTCGATGCCGGGGCACGGCCTCGTCCAGATTCAAACCGGGCAGCAGAAGGGGTGAGCCATGGCCAGACCGATTGAACTGACGCCGAAATTCAGCCCCGCCCAGGGCGCGCGTGAAGAGCTGAAGCGCCGTGTTGACGCCGCCCCTGTGGAGCACGGCGAGGCGCTGCTGGACGCGTACGAACTGCTCCAGCAGCTGCACGAATCGGGTACACTTGACGTGCTTCGCGGCCTGCTAGGCGC
>JAFAMZ010000189.1 GCA_019232935.1 Silvibacterium sp. | reverse complement strand
CGCTTTTCCGCCGAGGGGCTGCGCGAGGAGCTTGGGCGTTATCGCACAGTGGTCAGCATGGAGGAAGGGTTTGCCGGCCGGGGAGGGCTCGACGCGCTGCTTGGCGACTTCATCAGGCATGCCGGGCTCGACGCCCGTCTGGTCAATATCGGGGTTGAAGGCGGCTATCGGTTCGAGCTCGGAACACGGGCGGAATTGCACGAGCAGGTTGGAATCGGGCCGGATGTGGTAACCCGGAGACTCCTGGATTTGTACAATCGCCAGGCCGAATTTGTGGGTGGTGCCGCACGATGAAATTTCCTTTGATGCGCAACAACATTGCGCGAGAAGATCTGGATGCCCTGATCGAGCACCTGAAACAGGACGATCCTATCCTCACGAACGGCCCCAACGTCCGGGCTTTTGAGCAGGAATGGAACGAGTGGCTCGGAACCAGATACAGTGTCCTTGTCAACTCCGGCGCGTCGGCCAATCTCCTGACGCTCGCCATCCTGAAACTCCGTCACCCTGAAGGCGGCGAAGTGATCGTGCCGCCCTTGACGTGGGTCTCCGACATTGCGTCCGTTCTCCAAAACGGCTTCACCCCGGTGTTTGTCGATATCGATCCAGCGACTCTAGCGATGGATCCTTCGCAGGTTCTTGCCGCGCTGACCGACAGGACGCGGGCCGTCTTCATCACCCATGTGCAGGGATTTGACGGACTGACGGATGAGTTGCTGAAGCAGCTTGAGCTGGCCGATGTTCCGCTCATTGAGGACGTATGTGAATCTCACGGGGCCACGCACAACAGCAGGAAGCTCGGGACCTTCGGCTGGATATCGAATTTCTCCTTTTACTACGCGCATCATATGACGACCATCGAAGGTGGGATGATCTCGACCGACGATCCGCAGGTCTATCAAGCGGCGCGGATGCTGAGGTCGCACGGGATGGTGCGCGAGGCGAGCGACGCATCGGTCAAGAGCAGCTATGTGGAGCGGCATCCGGATCTCAACCCCGACTTCATCTTTGCGCACGCCGCCTATAATGTGCGCAATACCGAGCTCGGCGGCATCCTCGGCCGCAGGCAGCTGCGCCGGCTGGATGCCAATGTCAGGCTCCGCACGCGCAACCTGCTGCGCTTCCTGTCGCGCATCAATCCGGATAAGTTTCGTACCGATTTCAAGATCGAAGGGTCGAGCAATTACGCGTTCAACCTGGTGATCCGCGAGCCGGATTTCGACTACAGCGAGCGGCTGATGGCTGCGCTCCGGAAGGCGGGAATCGAGTTCCGCAGAGGCAGCGCGGGCGGAGGAAATCAGGTCCGCCAGCCATATCTGAGATCGGTGGTGCCGGCCGATCATCACAAGCTTTTTCCGGAGACCGACCACATTCACTTCTTCGGCTTCTATATCGGCAATTTCCCCGACCTCAGCGTCGAGGAAGTCGACGAGATCTGCGACATCATTAACGCGGTCAATTGAGCATCGGATATGCAGGCGATCATTCTGGCGGGTGGGAAGGGAACGCGGCTCCGGGCCGAAGTGCCCGATTTGCCGAAGCCGCTTGCGCCCATCAATGGGCGCCCCTTTCTCGAATATCAGATGTCCTACTGGGCCGATCAGGGCGTCAATCGGTTCATTCTCTCCGTTGGCTACATGGCCGAGAGTGTGATCGAACAGGTTGGCGACCACTTCGGCGCAGCGCCGGTGATCTATGCCGTCGAAGATCGGCCGCTCGGAACCGGTGGCGCTCTGCTTCTTGCGATGCGCCAGTTGAAGGCCGGCGAACCGTTCCTGGTGCTGAACGGCGACACCTATTTCGATTTGCCGCTGTCGAATTTGCGGCATTTCCACGAGGCGAGACACTCGGATTGGACGCTGGGATTGTTTCAGACGAGCGACACCAAGCGCTATCTCGGGGTTGGCCTCGACGAAGATGCGCGCTTGATTTCGCTCGTGGCGCCGACGAGCGAGGGCGAGGTCTGGGCCAATGGAGGCGTTTACATGATCTCACCTGATGTGCTCGACCGGATTGCCGATCGATTCAGCGGCGAGGTCTCGCTTGAACGCGAGATTATTCCGTCGCTGCTCGATCTGCGGTCGTCAATGTATGGCCTTCGTCACCGCGGCCGGTTTATCGATATCGGTCTGCCCGCAGACTACCGGCGCGCGGCCACAATCCTGGGGCCCGCGATGATGTCGTCCGGAGAAGCGAATGGGAACCGTCGGCATGGTTGATGGTGCGGCAATTTCGATCATTTAGAGGTCTTGGGCCGCTCGAGCCACGGTAGCTTACCAGGGAGAGTTCTCAAAAATGCGCTACAACATTCTCGTGACCGGTGGGGCGGGTTATATCGGTTCAACGCTAGTGCCTCGATTGCTCGAGGCCGGTCATCATGTGACTGTTCTCGACAATTTCCTATTCAAGCAGACAAGCCTGAACAATTGCTGTCAATACGACAATTTCGCCGTGATAAAGGGGGATATCCGCTCCGAGAAGACTATGTTGCCCTTGCTGAAGAAGGCCGACGTGATCATTCCGCTTGCGGCATTGGTCGGGGCGCCGCTCTGCAACCAGGATCCGATCGGCGCCACGACCACCAATCACGATGCGATCAGCATGATGCTGAAGCACGTCTCGCGGGAGCAACGCATCCTGATGCCGACCACGAACAGCGCTTACGGCTCCGGCGACGAGAACAACTATTGTACCGAAGAGTCTCCGCTGAGGCCGATATCGCAATACGCCATTGAAAAGGTCGCGGTCGAAAAGGAACTCATGGCGCATCCGAATGCGATCAGCTTCCGCCTTGCAACGGTGTTCGGAATGTCGCCACGGATGCGGCTGGACCTTCTTGTCAACGACTTCGTCTATCGTGCTGCTACTGATCGATTCGTGGTGTTGTTCGAGGGGCACTTCAAGCGCAACTATATTCACGTTCGAGACGTGGCGCGGGTCTTCGAGCACGGTATGGCGAACTTCGAGCACATGAAGGGCCAGATCTACAATGTCGGGCTGTCTGATGCCAATGTCTCCAAGAAGGAGCTGTGTGAACACATCCAGAAGTTCGTGCCGAACTTCGTCTTCGTGGATGCTCAGGTTGGCCGCGATCCCGATCAGCGGAACTATGTCGTGTCGAACGAGAAGATCGAAAAGACCGGTTACCGACCGGACTTTTCGCTGGACCGGGGCATTCAGGAGCTGTTGAAGGGCTTCGTGATGCTCAAGAACAGTATCTACGGGAATGTGTAACGCTGGATGCGAACCGCGGGGCGGCGGCAAATCGCCCGCTGGTCATGAAAATGCTGCGGAGATCGAGGATGTTCGGAAGGTTTTCCGCAAGCCGGCGCGCAGACCGGCGAGTCGGGGTCTTGCCCCATGTATGATATCTTCATTACACACGCTTGGCGCTATCACGATGATTGGACACGCCTGTCCAGCCTCTTTGATGCCGAAAAATCGATCAAGTGGCGCAACTTCAGCGTTCCCTGGTACGATCCCGCGCTCGACCCCAATACGGAATTGGGAGCGAAGGCCATCCGGAGCTGGATTGATGGGCAGATACGTCCGGTGATCGGAACAGTTCTCCTGGACGGCGTATATGCGGTGAAGAGTAACCGGAAATGGCTCGAGCTTGAGGTGGAACTGTCCAGGAACCACCTGAAGCCGGTGGTGGTGCTTCCGGCTCATGGGACGACTATCGTATCCGCGGAAGCCACGGCACTGGCCGATGCGGTGGTTGCCTGGGACGCCCTTGGGATCATCAAAGTGCTTCAAGACTTGGCCGCTGCAAGGGCTTCGGCCTAAAGCGGCAAGGCCCGTTCCCATTCAGGTTGCATATATCTGGTGTGCGTGGTGCGCTAAGATGGTAGCTTGAATCGTCGACTTCCGAGTTTCAGGAACTTTCAGCCCCGAGATAGACCGGGGTGCGCGAGGGGGAGAAATGACCGCATCCGTCGTGATGAAAGCCCGAAGCGGGCCCAGGACCGCCCGTATCGAAGGCACTCGTGTTCACTTCAGTGTCCACCAGTGCTTCCGCTTTGATGATAGCCCCGAGGAGCGCGCCTTGGTCGAAAGGATGTGCTCAGCGCTGGTTTCGAAGAAGGGCCTTGCCGTCATGGCTAATGGACCCCTGCTGGGCTACATGCTCAAACATAGCCCGCAGCTCAAATCTCTCATCAAGGCGGCGATTCCGTTTGGGGATGAGATCCCGGCCAGCCTCGAAGGTTTTCGGCGGATTTCGGCTGACGACATGCCGAACGACATCGAGTGCGTGTTTCTTTGCGAGACGCGATGGCTTGAGCGCATGCAGATGCGCAGGCAGCTTTCTCCGAAGGTGGAGGTCGTCGATCCGGGCGTGTTGGCAGAGATCGCGCGCGACATCATTCCGATGCGGGCGTGGACGCCGATCGAGCGCAACGTCTATCCGCTCGATATTCCCGATGTGAAATTGCCCGAAGGCAAGGATTTGCTGCTGCTCGATTGCCCCGCGCGCAATCTGGCGCTGATGCCCAATGGGCTCGCTTATGTGAACAACGCGCTCAAGACGGCCGACCTCTCCTTTGCCGTTTTCGATCTGGATATCGTAACCTACCATCGATACCACGTGCGGCGGCTGTTCGATGAAGGTGGCCGGGTTGTGTTGCCGACCGGCCGCGTGTTGCCGGTCGATCCGTGGCAGGCGGAGCATTACGACCTCTGGGCCATGCCCGAGGTGATCGACTATTTCATGCCGATCATCGTCGAGGCCGCGAATGAAATCGTGCGAGCCAAGCCCAAGGTTCTGGGTCTTTCCGTGCAGCAGT
>JAFAMZ010000179.1 GCA_019232935.1 Silvibacterium sp. | reverse complement strand
AATCCGCGACCTCTTTGCCATGCTCCCGGAGTCGCGAGAGCGCGGTTACAAGGCCGGCCGCTTCTCCTTCAACGTCACTGGAGGCCGCTGCGAGGCCTGCCAGGGCGACGGCCAGCGGCGCATCGAAATGAACTTCCTGCCGGATGTATACGTCCAGTGTGAAGTCTGCAGCGGCCGCCGCTACAACCAGGAGACGCTGGCTGTAAAATTCAACGGCTACTCCATCGCAGACGTGCTCGACCTCTCCATTGAGGACGCCCTGCCGCTGCTGGCCGATATCCCTGCCGTGCGCCAGCGGCTCGAGACGCTGGTCGACGTCGGCCTCGGCTATATTCATTTAGGACAGCCTGCGACAACGCTCTCGGGCGGCGAAGCGCAACGCATGAAGCTGGCCCGAGAGTTGAGCAAGCGTCAGACCGGCCGGACGATGTATCTGCTGGACGAGCCAACGACGGGGCTGCACTTTGACGATGTCCGCAAGCTACTGGAAGTGCTGCACCGCCTTACGGACCTGGGGAACACAGTGATCATCATCGAGCATAATCTCGACGTGATTCGCAACGCGGACTGGATCATCGATCTCGGCCCCGAAGGCGGCGAGGACGGGGGCCGCATCGTAGCCGAAGGACCCCCCGAGCAGATCGCCGGAGTCGCGGGGTCGCATACCGGGGAGTTTCTGAAGCGGTTTTATGAATCGCCTCAGGGGCATGCGAGCATCGCACCAGTAGAGCCGTTCGCGCTTACTCCCAATGGAAGCAGCGCGAAGCCGCGCAGGAACGCCAAGAAAGACTGGGTGCAATGAGAACTGATCCGTCGGAGGAATTCGATTCCCCCAGGGAATTCGATTCCACAGAACTGTCTGCTGAAGTGGGCCAGGCACAGCAAAGCGCTGCCCTCCCTTTAGATCCGGTGAATGGCGCAGACCCGGCCTGGGACCACCTCGGCTGGGACGGCTCTGCGTCTGAGAACCGCCAGGCAATTTCGGAACTCGCCCCAGAAGAGACGTACCCGGCTTACGTCCCCGAACCTGCGCCGGCGGCGTTTCCGCGATTGGTGCAGAGGTTTATCCCAAACCTGGGCCACGTAGTTTTGTTTTTCGTTCTGGCGTTTCTGCTGCTGGCCATCGGCCAGCTCCTGGGCGTATTTCTGCTTCAGCAACTTCACATCTTCGGACACAAAAACTTCGACACCCTGGCGAAACTTGCCGAAAGCGATGCGCGCATCAGCCTTCCCGTTCAGGCTCTTTCTTACGGATTGATCGCGCTGGTAATCATTCCGGTATTTGCGCTGCTGTGGCATGAGCCGTTCAGCACCGGCGTTCACTGGAGCGGCCCAACGGCAAAGCGGCGATTTGTACTCCTCGCACTCACCGGACTGGCCACGGGCATCGGCATCAACATTCTCGGCAGCTTTCTACCTATGCCTAAAGACCCGCCCATCATGCAGGACATGATGAAGACCCCGCTCGGCGCATGGATGATGCTTATCTTCGGAGTAACGGTGGCTCCGATGCTCGAAGAGCTCGCCTTCCGCGGCTTCCTTCTTCCCGGGCTGATCAACACCTTTCGCTGGCTGGCGCGCGTCGGCACGATTTCAGAGAACGCCGCCAAGTGGTTCGGCGTACCGGTCTCGATTGCGATTACCAGCCTCGGGTTTGCCATGATGCACTCGGCGCAGGTGTCCCACGCCTGGGGTCCGCTGGTGCTCATCGGGACAGTCAGCGTGGTGCTCTGTATCGTCCGGCTGAGGACGAACTCCGTCGCGGCGGGGGTCGTAGTGCATGCCGCCTACAACTTCACGCTGTTCGCTGCAGTGCTGGCTGAGACCGGCGGTTTCCGGCACCTGGAAAAAATGTCGGTTTAGACGGCCGCCAATCAGGTCTGCCCTGAGAAGAAACCATGACAGAAGCATCCGTCACGCCGACGGCGATGGAAAGTCACGGGGGGTATAACCTCCGTTCGCAGGTTCAGGCAGCCGGGCTCACTCCGGCAGTGCCGATGCTGGAACGCGCTGCGAGTCTGGCAGCCCTGCCTACCGGACCGCAATCCCTTGTCATTGTGGACTACGGGTCTTCGCAGGGACACAACTCCCTGCTTCCGATGGCTGCGGCGATTGACGTTTTTCGCGGCCGGTGCGGCCCCGACCGAGAGATATCGGTGGTGCACACCGACCTGCCGGATAACGATTTCGCCGCACTCTTTCATACTCTGCTCAACGACCCGGACAGTTACCTGAAGAGTCGAGCCGGCATCTTTCCCTTCGCGGTCGGCAGGTCGTTTTATGAGCAGGTTGTTCCCTCCGGAACCGTGACGCTCGGTTGGAGCTCATGGGCTGTGCAATGGCTGAGCAAAGCGCCGGAGCCGATTCCCGATCAGGTGCAGATATCGTACAGCCGCGACGAGGAAGCTCGAAGCGCATATGCCAGCCAGGCCAAAGAAGACTGGGAGAATTTTCTACGGGCGCGAGCGCAAGAGCTTCATGCGGGCGGCAAGCTTGTGGTGCTTACGATGGCAGTGGATGAGCATGGAGATTTCGGGTACAAGCCCCTCGTCGAGGCTCTCTACGCGGCGCTGCTTCAGATGGTTGAGGAGGGGTTTATCCGTTCAGAGGAGTTGCACCGCATGGCAATTCCGACGGTTGGGCGGAGTAAGGAAGACCTTCTGGCTCCGTTTAAAACGGACGGAAAATTCGACGGCTTGCAGGTGGAAGAAGCAGAGATCTTCTACGGCGAGGATCACATCTGGGCGGAATACGAACAGCATGGCGACGCCCGCGCGTTCGGTATGAAGTGGTCGGCCTTCTCACGGGCTTCGGTTTTCCCGACAATGGCGGAAGCCCTTGATCCTGGGAAGGACAATGGGCGGCTAGCCCGGTTCATCGAACGGCTTGACTCGGACAACGCGGCCCGCCTTGCGCAAAAACCGGAACCGATGTTGATCCCGCTCTGCCGGATGCTCATTTCGAAGGAGAGCGAGTAAACATCTACAATTTGCCTGATGGCTTCCGATCATCGCACTGCCCTGCTCCAGCTTCTTTCGCGGATCAGCTTCCGGCTCGGCGATTTCACGCTGTCCTCCGGCGCGAAGAGCGATTACTACATCGACTGCCGCACCACAACGCTGCACGCCGAAGGTGGACGCCTCACCGGTCTCGCCATCCTCGATCTGCTACGTGAATTCAAACTGAAGCCTGCTGCCGTCGGCGGGCTTACCATGGGAGCCGATCCCATCGTGTCCAACGTGGCTACAGCCAGCGCCTGGCGAGCCCAGGAACATCCCACTTCCCCGCTGATTCACGGCTTCCTCGTTCGCAAGGCTGAAAAGAGTCATGGGACAGGCCGCCGCATCGAGGGTTTCCTCGAAAAGAACGCGTCCGTAATCATCGTTGACGACGTCTGCACTACCGGAGCGTCGACCATCACAGCCATCGAGGCTGCCAAGGATGCCCGCATGAACGTTATCGCGGCGGTCTGTCTCGTGGAACGCGAGGAGGCTGAAGGCCGTCCCGCTGTCGAGGCGGCCTGCGAGGGCGCCCCTTTTCTGCGCATGTTCACGGCGCACGAAGTTCGAGAGGCTCACGTAGCGCAGTTGGCGATGTAGCTCGGCGCGCTGTTTCTGAATCGCTCGCGAAGACTTGGAAGCAAAAGGAAAGGCAGGTGGGGGAACCTGCCCTTGGTTGCGTTTGCCTGCGCCCTGTATGGCTTGCGCGCCCCTTTACTGCTGAGGCGCGCCACCGTTCGCAGGTGCAACAAGTTTGCTGGTCTGGGGAGCGGTGACCGGCTGTACGGTCGCATGGGCCAACAACTGAATCTCTACACGGCGGTTTTTCGCGCGCCCGGCTGCGGTCGAATTCGACGCGACTTCCTGGTCCTTGCCAATTCCGATCAGGTAGAACTTATGGGGCGCAATGTTGTGCTGGGAGGCGAGGTATTGAACGACGCTGCGCGCACGCCGCTGGCTGAGATCGTAATTGTACGCGGCCGATCCGATCGAGTCGGTGCCCCCGGTGACCTGCAGAATGTAGTCCTTGGTGACGGCGACCTGCGCGGCGAAGGTGTCCAGGGCGGCGCGGTCCTTTTTCGAAAGATCGGCCTTGTCGAAGGCAAAGTTCACAGAGACTTCAGCCACCTGCTGGTAATTGTCCAGGTTGGCGACGACACTGGCGAGCGAATCAGCCTGGTGAACGGCATCCATCGCGGAGGCCTGCGCCTGATTGGCAGCCTGGTTGGCATTTTGCGCCTGCTGGTTGGCAGTATTGGCGGAGTTCTGGGCCTGCTGAATGCCCGCCTGCGCACGCTGGTCGACGTCATGAATATTGCGATTGTTGGCGCGCGTTTCGTCGTCCAGCTCATTAGTGTGCTGAATCACCGGGGTGGTTTGGCTGCGGACGTAATTCTTGGTGCTGCAGCCGGTGATAAGCAAGGGCAGAACACCGATAGCGGAAACGGCAAGCAACGGGGCCGCAGATTTAAGGGGCCGAAAACTGGGGCAACTCTTCATGGTTTGAGACTCCCTCTCAAGACTGGATGCATTTCGGAGAGCTTCGGGCGCACGTCCGATTTTTGAAAACGGAATCCGAATGCAACAGGCCTGCCAAACCCGCGACAGCAAGACAATCCCCCTCGGTTCAACACATTACGAAATGCCTACCGCAAATGATCTGGACACAGGCCAGTAGTCACCGGGTATCTTTTACACGGCTTTAAGGAAAGCGGGCTCCCGGAAAGTGCCCGCCCAGGAAGCCGATAAACTGAGATAGACGAGATGGATTTACAGGAAAAGATACGCACACTGCCCACAGGGCCCGGAGTATACCTCTACAAGAATGCCGACGCGGAGGTGATCTACGTCGGAAAGGCGAAGAACCTTAGGGCCCGGGTGCGCTCCTATCTTATGGAGGCCTCGCAGGCGAACGCCAAGACCGGCTCGCTCATGCGCGAAGCCGTCGATGTGGATTACATCCTCGTCGATAACGAGCACGAAGCGCTCGC
Source organism: Silvibacterium sp. (assembly GCA_019232935.1). Taxonomy (GTDB): domain Bacteria; phylum Acidobacteriota; class Terriglobia; order Terriglobales; family Acidobacteriaceae; genus Silvibacterium. The sequence continues at coordinate 100 of JAFAMZ010000179.1, read as the reverse complement.
CCTCGAAAACAACCTGATCAAACAGCGCAAGCCGCGCTTCAACGTCCTGCTCCGGGACGATAAGACCTATCCTTATGTGAAGCTTACATTGGCCGACCGC
>JAFAMZ010000087.1 GCA_019232935.1 Silvibacterium sp. | reverse complement strand
CCCACGCGCAGCTGACGCTGCGACGGACCGGACTCGCGATGATGTCCGCGTGCCATGCGATGCGTGACCTAAAGGCTTACCTTGCGTGAACAGCTCAGAGACGGACAGTGCCGCGAGTGGTCCGATTCTAACATTCGCATCCCTCTGCGTCTGGCTCTTTTGCGAATGTTAGAATCAAAGGACCACTAGCAAATCATAAGTGCTAGTGGAGCTTTGGATTTGACATTCGCTTCGCGCACTCGCGGCCAGGTGGGTAGCGAATGTCAAATCCGCTCCACTAAAGCGGTTCCCGTTCATATGGAAACATAGCCGGCATGCTCGAAGTAGTTGGTACATTCTTGGGGGCTGAGCTGGGGTACGAACGAGCGAATTGCCCGATAGAGACCTCGAACGGTTCGTGCAGCGACCTTGCGCAGAAATTCTTTGAATTTGCTGTAGGTCAGCTCGATGGGATTAAGGTCGGGAGAGTACTTCGGCAGATAGCGAACTGTCGCGCCGACCTTTTCGATGGCCTCCCGGACTCCCACAACTTTGTGCGCTGCGTAGTTGTCCATCATAACGATGTCGTTGCGCCGGAGTGTTGGAGCCAAGAATTGCTGGACATAGGCCAGGAATATCTCTCCGGTCATGGCCCCTTCGATCACCGTCGGCGCGACCATTTTGTTGTGACGCAACGCGGCCACGAAGGTGATCGTCTTCCACTCTCCGAGCGGGACGCGGCCGATCAATCGAACGCCACACGGAGCTCGACCCCTGAGCCGCACCAAATTGGTGCTCACTGCAGTCTCGTCGACAAATACCAGCCGCGCGGGGTCAAGCATGCCTTGCTCCCGGATCCAGCGCCGGCGAGCGCAGGCCACGTCCGCTCGCTCCCGCTCGGCGGCCTGCAGGCTTTTTTTTGAGGGTGATGCCGTGGCGATGGAAAAACCGCGAAAGCGCACTCTTGCTGGTTTGAATGCGCCGCCGGCCCAACTTCGCCGCCGTCTCCTCCAATGTCAGGTCCGGATGTTCTGCAATCACCGCCAACACCCGCTCCGCACACTCCTCCAACGGAGAAACGCTTCCTCCTCGCGGCTTCGGCGCAGCGCTTCCGCTCTCGCGCCAGCGCTGCAGCCACTTGACCGCAGAACTCACGCTTATCTCGAAGCGATCAGCCGCCTCGTGACGCGACGCGCCCATCTCCACAGCTTCGATCACACGTTCCCGCAGGTCCGCAGAATACGACTTTGGCATCACCCACCCTCGAAAAGGAGAATCAATGCCCAAAGACTCGCTCATTCTTAAACCCATGGGAATCCCATCGATTCAAATCCGGCGGGAGCCGCTTTAGTGGTGAGCGGCGAACAAGCGATTGCGTTCCGCGCGCAGCTGCTTATGTTCGCTCCCGCTTGTGAGGGACGTCATGCCGCCGATCGAATCCCCCTGTAGGAAAATCTGTACCCTGGACCCGGCATCCGGGCTGTGCTTGGGATGTGGGCGCACGCTGGCCGAAATCGAGCGCTGGGGCGGACTGACCGCATCGGAGCGAACCGGCCTGATGAAGGAGGCGGCCGCGCGCCTTACGACGCTGCTCTCCGCACGCGCCCGCGCGACCGGCGCTGCCTGAGGGAGGGGAAGCCGTGCCTCGGCTGCTTTGGGTGCTGTTGCTCGGCCTTGCGCTTGCGCTCCTCGTCCTCGCCGTCCGGCACGATCAGGGCACCGTCGGTGACTTGACCACGTGGGACTTCGCCTCGCTCACCGTGAAGATCGCGATGCTGGTCGTGCTCGCCGGCGCGGTGATGACCATGTTCCGCGACCGATTCGCGGAAGCGGTGGAAAGCGCGCTATTGTGGGTTGTCGTCGCGCTTGTCCTGGTGCTCGCTTACACGTACCGCTTCGAGCTGCGCGATGTGTCCGACCGCGTGCTGGCCGAGGTGGTGCCAGGGCATGCGGCGACGCGGGGACATACGGTCGAGTTTGCGCGCAGCCATTCCGGCGACTTCCCGATTTCGACACAGGTGAATGGCGCCCACGTGTCCATGATCCTCGACACCGGTGCCAGCACCGTGGTGCTGACGCACGAAGCGGCGAAGGCCGCGGGCCTGCCGATCGAGATGGTGAAATACACCGCCACCGTCGAGACCGCGAACGGTCGCGCGCTCGCCGCCCCGGTCACGCTCGAGCGTGTGGTCGTCGGCGGCATCGCCGAGCGCTC
>JAFAMZ010000309.1 GCA_019232935.1 Silvibacterium sp. | reverse complement strand
CCCTTATGACTGCAGCGCCGCTGATGAAGGATCCTGCGCCCCGCGCCCACCAACTTGCTGACCTCGGAACGGCCGGACTCGAGGCGATCCAGTACATCGAAAAGCAGCAGGCGCCACCAGCGGGCTGGCTGCAATCGAAGCAGGCCGCCCTCGATCAGGCGGCCAGGCCCGCCGGCCTGGTGCGCTTCACCGTGCTCGATCCGCTGCGTGATCTGGTGAACGCGGCAGGTAAGTAAAGAGCGGGCCCGTTTCGCGGCGAGCAACCGCCATGAGAGCTGCCGAAAGTTATCGGCCGGCTTGTACCGCGCGTTCGACCTGCTGGGTCGGAAGGGCACGTTCGGCCTCTTTGGTGGTAAGCAGCGGAGCGACCGGCCTGATAAACGCATAAACAAGCGCCGCCAGTACCGCCCCGATAAATGGAGCAACGATAAACAGCCACAATTGCTGGACAGCCCATCCGCCCACAAAAAGCGCCGGGCCGATACTCCGCGCCGGGTTCACTGATGTATTAGTAATCGGTATTCCGACCAGGTGAATCAGCACCAGCACGAGTCCGATGGGGATTCCGGCAAATCCGACAGGTGCAGTCAGGTCAGTTGAGCCGAGCACCGTGAGCACCAGAAAAGCGGTGAGGACAACTTCTGCCAGGAAACATGCACCCAGAGAGTAGCCGCCAGGTGAGTGCGGACCGTAGCCGTTCGATCCAAGGCCTCCCGTGGCAACGTCATAGCCGCTGGAAGCGCCTTGAGCGATAAAGAGTATCAGAGCGGCTCCGATAATTGCGCCCACTGTCTGCGCAATCATATAGAGTACTGCGTCCTTGACCCCGATTTTCCTTGCAACCAATATGCCGAGCGTCACGGCGGGGTTGATATGGCAGCCCGAAATTGGCCCAATGGCGTATGCCATAGCCAATAATGACAGTCCGAAAGCAAAAGCCACTCCCGCGAAGCCGATGTGCGTGCCTGCGAGCACGGCGCTCCCAACTCCACCGAAAACGAGCACGAAAGTTCCGACAAGTTCTGCTGCGTACTTTTTCATAAAAATCCCTTCCGTGAGGAGGTTTTACGGCAAGGCGACTATACGCCCCCAAACGAACGCAGAACATCAAAAAAGCACGCTAGAAGCCGTAATTTCGTTGAACGAATCAGCGCATCGCCACTTCGGAATACTGCCGCTTGTACCACTCGACTGTCCGCCGCAAGCCCTCTTCGAAACTGACCGTAACTTGGTAGCCGAGGGCTTCGCGTGCCGAACTGATATCGGCCAGCGAATTCCGGATGTCTCCAGCGCGCGATGGGCCATAGATGGGCTCCTCATTGAATTCAAGGAGTTCGGCCAAAATTCTAAAGGTTTTATTCAGGCTGTGCCGCTCTCCGCAGGCGACGTTGAATACTCGCCCGGCGACTTTCTCTGCCGGGGCCGCCATGGCCAGCATGTTGGCCGAAACTGCGTTATCGATATAGGTAAAGTCGCGTCCCTGCTCGCCGTCTCCAAAAATGGTCGGTCGCTCGCCTCGCATCATTTGCAGAGCAAACTTCGCCATCACTCCACTGTAGGGGGAATCAGGCACCTGTCGGGGCCCGAAGATATTGAAGTAACGCAGGCAGACGGTTTCCATCCCGTAGACCTGCCAGTAGCTTTTCATATAGAACTCGCCGGCGAGCTTTTGCACAGGGTAGGGCGCAATAGGCATCGGCACCATCGTCTCTACGCGCGGGAAGCCCGGCTGATTGCCGTAGGCGGACGACGAAGCCGAATAGACGATCCGGCGAACCCCGGCGGCGCGCGCGCCTTCGAGCAGGTTGAAGGTGCCGTCAATGTTTGCCGTATGACTGGTGCGGGGATCTTTAACGGAGCGCGGCACGGATGGCCGCGCCGCTACGTGGAAGATGTAATCGACTCCGCGGCAGGCCTCGGCGGCTGCAGCGGCGTCCCGTAGATCGCATTCGAAAAATTCGATTCGATTTAGAAGCTCCGCAAGGTTTTCGCGCTTTCCGGTTTCGAAATTGTCCAGGCCACGGATAACGTCTCCATTGGCGCCCAGCGTTTCGAGAAGCTTTTCTGTCAGGTGAGATCCGATGAAGCCGGCGCAGCCGGTCACTAAATAACGAGCCATCTTGCTTTATGGTAACCCGCCTGCAAGCCGGAACTGGTTCCGGGTTGACAATTCATGAGGCATACTGAAAGTGCATGGGCGAAATTCTTCCTTTTCGACTGGCCCCTTACTTCCGCACTCGTATCTGGGGATTTCACAACCTGGCGCCCTGGTTCGACTTCAAAACTGAGGGCGAGCCGATCGGCGAAGTGTGGCTGACAGGCGAGATGTGCAAGGCTGCGACAGGGCCATTGGCAGGACAGACACTCCGCGCCATCACCGACCAATACGGACCTGACCTTTTGGGCTCTGTACTAGGCGACGGCGAGTTTCCGCTGCTGGTCAAGATGCTGTTTCCCAAGGAAAAGTTGAGCGTTCAGGTGCATCCCGATGACTTAATGGCGCGCGAACACGGCGAGCCCCGGGGCAAGACCGAGTGTTGGTACGCTCTGGATGCCCAACCCGGGGCGGCGGTGGCTCTCGGGATTCGTTCCGGCGTGACTCACGCGCAGGTTCGAGCCGCCATCAGGAATGCAACGCTTGAGGAACTGCTCGAGATGGTTCCCGTCCAAAAGCACGACATGATCTTTGTCGATGCAGGAACGGTTCATGCTATGGGCCCCGGAGTCGTCATTCTGGAGACGCAGCAGACGAGTGACCTGACCTATCGTATGTACGACTACGGGCGCCCGCGGGAACTGCACCTCGAGAAGTCGCTCGAAGCAATGCGGCTGAAGACCCGGGCCGGTAAAGTTCCGCCGCGCAGAGTAAATGGCCACGAAATTCTGATTGAGGAAAGCTATTTTCAGATCGAGCGCTGGCCGCTCGCCACGGGCGAGGCCCCCGCTGGTTTGGGCGCGCCCACGGGAGCCGTGCAAATCTTCTTTGTCGCCGAAGGATCAGTCCAGATATTCGCCGATAAAATTCAATCGGTTTTGGTGGCGCAACGCGAGATCGCAGTACTGCCGGCTTCGTCCAGGGACGTCCGGTTTTGCGTGCAAGCCCCGGCCGAGGTGATCCGCATCTTACCCAAGTCCGTATAGAGTGAACAATTAACTGTTCCCCGTCTCCAGTGAACCATCACTGGCGACTACTAACAGGAGACCCTATCTGAAGATCGATTTTCGTCCCATTATTCTCGCCGGAGGCAGCGGAACGCGTTTCTGGCCGCGGAGCCGCAAGGCAAAGGCCAAACAGGTGCTCGCGCTCGATGGCGAGCGCACCATGATCCAGCACACCGTCGACCGCCTGCGACCCCTGGCCCAACCCGACGCCTTCTGGGTCATCACGAACGAATTGCTCTCTGGAACCATCTGCGATCAACTCGATTCCGTGCTTCCCGAACAGGTCATCTGTGAGCCGGCGGCCCGCAACACGGCTCCCGCCGTCGGTCTTTCGGCCTTCCTCATGGAGCGTCTGGCGCCCGAATCCGTGCTCGGCATCTTTCCCTCCGACCATATCATTGTGGCCGAGACAACGTTTCTCGGCGTGATTGAACAAGCCATCCAGCTTGCTGCTTCGTGCGAGAATATGGTGGTTCTCGGAGTTCAGCCGACGCGGGCTGAAACCGGCTACGGATACATCGAGACCGGAGAGACGGTTGCGGCCGGAGTGCAGCGCGTCCGTCGCTTCACTGAGAAACCTAATCGCGTGCGTGCCGAAGAGTTCGTGGCTGCCGGCAATTACTGCTGGAACAGTGGAATGTTTATCTGGAGCGCGCGAACCCTCGCCGGCGCCGTCCGTGAGCATCTACCGGAGACCGCGCCCCTGCTCGAAGAAATTGCCATGGCCTATGGGACGCCCGCCTTCAATCAAATCTTCCGTGAGCTTTATCCGAAATGCGAAAACATCAGCGTCGATTATGCGATCCTCGAGCCGCGATCGGCTAAAGGCGAGCATCATTCCAATCTTTACTGCCTGCCTGCGGATTTCGGTTGGAATGACCTCGGTTCCTGGAGTGCTCTTTACGAGCATCAGGTGGAGAACAACTCGCACGTCGATCTGCACGGAAATGTGACCGACTGCCCCTCCAATATCGTGATTGGTGCCCGCGGCAATTACGTTTACACGCCGACAAAGTTCGTAGCTCTTGTCGGAGTACGCGACCTTGTTGTGGTTGAGACGCCAGATGCATTGCTTATCACCAGCCGCGAGCACTCGCAGGACGTCGGCAAAGTAGTCAAGGAATTGGCGGCGCGAGGACGCACGGACTTGATTTGAGGAAATATGAGGAAGAGCAGCAATCAGACTGAAATCCGCACGGCCGAAAAATGGGAGCCTCAAGCAGCTCGAAAACGGAATCGTGACCGGGGGCTCGAAAAGCTGTGCAGCCTTCGCCATCCGCATGATCCCGGGTTTGATCGGGACGAGGCGAACGCTCGATAGCGCACATTCGGTTGAATAGAGAGACGCTGAATCATTTTTGAGGAGAGGCATGGGCAAGACCGTAGTCAAATTCGGCACCGATGGATGGCGCGGCATCATCGCCGACGACTTTACTTTCGCAAACGTGCGCGTTGCGGCGGCCGCGATTGCTAATTACCTGCATGCGAGCGTAGATCCGAGAGAGGCCATCGCGAAAGGCGTGTGCATCGGCTACGACACGCGCTTCGAGTCGCCCCTGTTTGCCCGCGCGGTCTCCGAAGTGGTGGCCTCATCCGGGATTTCCGTCAAACTTGCCAACCGGGTCACCCCTACGCCGGCCCTCTCTTATGCCGTGAGGCATCTCGGAGCGGCCGGCGGCGTGATGATCACATCCAGCCACAATCCGTTCCAATGGAACGGCGTGAAATACAAGGCCTGGTATGGCGGCTCCGGCAAGCCATCGATCATGGCAGCCATCGAAGGCTGGCTCGAAAAGCCGCTCCAGACCGCCCGCGTGCCCGCGCTGATCGAGGAGACTGACTTTGTTCCCGGCTACCTTGATACTCTTCGGCGCTTCGCCGATCTTGACCTCATCGCCAGGTCCGGCTTCCGCATTGCCGTCGACTGCATGTATGGGGCGGGATCCGGCATTCTGGCTGGCATTTTCAAGGAGATCGGCGTGGATTGCATCGAGATACGCGCCGAGCACAATCCGCTATTTCCCGGGATTAATCCTGAGCCCATCGAGCCGCACGTGCTCGCCCTGCAGGACGCCGTGGTTGAGGACAAGTGCGACGCGGGGCTGGCGACCGATGGCGATGCGGAC
>JAFAMZ010000177.1 GCA_019232935.1 Silvibacterium sp. | reverse complement strand
GTGGGCGGAGTGATAGTGCTGCTGTTTGTTGCTCCTGCCAGCGAGCCGAGAGCGCGCGACGCGGTGCGCAGATTCGTCTGCCGATTCGCGCTTGCGCTGGCTATTGTGCAGATGCTGGGCGCCGCGGAAAGCACGACCATGCTAATGGCTGGCGGCTCAAATCTGGCATTCCGGGACATCGTTGCCGCCTCGTTCTTTCGTGCCGACTGCCTTTTTGCAGCCGGGGCATTGGCGCTCGCTTTTGCAGCAAAGCGAGGCAGGGACTGGACGGCGGCTCTGGCGGCGGCTGTGATTGTGGGAGCTTCCACTGCGCTCAGCCATGCTGCCTCGCGCGTCGAAGCGCGGCCGGTTCTGCTGCTGCTCACCTTTGTTCATCATCTGGGAGCCGCCGCGTGGATCGGGGGCCTGGCCAGCCTGCTTGTCGCTATCCGCAGCACGCAGAACCCGCAGAATATTCATCCGATGACCGAGCGATTTTCGAAAATCGCCATGGTGAGCGTAGCTGCCCTCGTTAGCGCGGGTGCAGGTATGGCCTTTTATTTCATCGGTTCATGGAAAGCGATGTACGGGACATCGTATGGGCTGATGGTGCTGGCCAAGGTGTATCTTTTGCTGCTGGCACTTGGACTCGGAGCCTGCAATTTCTGGCTGGTGCGGAGCACGCGATCAGACGGTGCTCCAACCATGGTTCGTTTGCGGAGATTCAGCGAGGTGGAGATCGGGCTGGGTGTAACGGCTCTTCTTGCCGCGGCTTCAATCACTTCGCAGGCACCAGCGGTGGACCTTCAATCGCAGGACCTGCTGAGCAGGCATGAGATAGTCGAGCGGATGAGCTGGAGGACGCCAGCGCTTCAGAGCCCAAACGTATCGGAGCTTCCGAAAGCCGCGCCTCTCAAGGTGCATCTGGAGGATGAGTCGTTCTCCGGCGGGAGTCAGGACGCTCTCATAAGCCGCAAATGGTCTGAGTACAACCACCAGTGGGCGGGAGTGATCGTACTCGCGGCCGGATTGCTGGCCCTGTTGTCAAAACTGAAAGGTCAACGCTGGGCGAGAAACTGGCCACTGCTATTCATCGGCCTGGCCATATTTATCGTTGTGCGGGCAGACGCCGATGCTTGGCCGCTCGGTCCACGGTCGTTCTGGGCAACCTTTGCAGAGTCGGATGTGCTGCAGCATCGTCTCTACGCTCTTCTGATCACATGCTTTGCAGTGTTTGAGTGGGCGGTGGAAACGGGGCGGCTGAAGTCAGAAAAGGCAGCGCTGGTGTTTCCAGCGCTTTGCGCTGCAGGCGGCGCGCTTCTGCTTACCCATTCGCACGCGACCGGGAACATTAAAGACGAGCTCCTGGCTGAAATGAGTCATACGCCAGTGGCTTTGCTCGGCGCCACCGCCGGGTGGGGAAGATGGCTTGAACTGCGGGCGTTCTGGAGCGAGTCACCGAACCGTCAAGTTTCCGCGGTAAGCCGGATCGCAAGCTGGATGTGGCCTTTGTGTCTCGCCCTCGTTGGCCTGATCCTGGTTAACTACCGGGAAACCTGATCGCGCATTGTCAAAACCGAGCGCGCATGGCAGGGAGCGAGAGCTGGCCGGTTTGCGTTATCGTAAATTTGGTGTTCACGACGCCGACCATGGCAAAGCCACTCTGGTTTGCAATGGTTGGGGTGCTGCCCGCCCGATTTTTATCTATGAGGCAATGCATGCCAGCAATTTCAAGACATCTTGCAATGGGGCTAGTCTTCGGTGCTCTCTGTTGCCTGTTTAATCACGCGGATGCGCAAAGACTGCCAAAAACCGTTCACCCAGAGCATTATCAGCTTACGCTGACGCCGGATCTTAAAAACGCGACTTTCACAGGGAGCGAGAGGATCGATGTGGTTCTGGATCAGCCTTCCGATTCGATCACGCTGAATGCGGTGGAGATCAAGTTTCAGAGTGTGACCGCCAACGCCGGCGGCAAGGAAATGAAGGCCGCGGTGAACGAAGACGCGGCAAAACAACAGGTAACGTTCAAGTTCGATAGCCAGTTGCCCGCCGGCTCAGTGTCGCTCACGATCGAATACAGCGGGATCCTGAACGGGCAATTGCGCGGTTTCTACCTTTCGAAGACTGCCAGCCGTAATTATGCCGTGACGCAGTTCGAGCCAACGGATGCACGCCGTGCGTTTCCGTCGTTCGATGAGCCGGCGATGAAGGCGACCTTCGATGTGACACTCGTAGTCGACAAAGGCGACACAGCTATATCGAATACCAATATCATTTCCGACACGCCCGGTCCGGGTGCGGACAAGCACACCGTTCACTTCGCGCCTACGCCTAAGATGTCGACTTATCTCGTGGCTTTCCTGGTTGGGGATTTTCAGTGCGCATCGGGCGGAAGCGACGGCACGCCAATCCGGGTCTGTGCAACGCCGGATAAGGTGGAATACACAAAGTTCGCGCTGTCTGCGGCAGAGTTCGTCCTCCACTATTACAACGATTATTTCGGCATCAAATACCCGATGCCCAAGCTGGACATGATTGCTCTGCCCGATTTCGAAGCTGGAGCGATGGAGAACTTTGGCGCAATCACCTATCGTGAGACGGCCCTGCTTGTCGACGATAAAACGGCCTCGGTCGACGCAAAGAAGGGCGTAGCAAGCGTAGTGGCGCACGAAATGGCGCACCAGTGGTTTGGCGATATGGTGACAATGCAATGGTGGGACAACCTGTGGCTGAACGAAGGTTTTGCTACGTGGATGGAGAACAAGCCTGTGGCAGCGTGGCGTCCGGAGTGGAACATTCCGCAGGATGTTGCCGCGGGGCTCAATGGCACTCTGAACCTTGATGCTCAGCACACCACGCGGACCATTCGCGCGAAAGCCGAAACCCCCGATGAGATCAACGAGATGTTCGACGGAATTACATATGGCAAAGCCGGCGCCATGCTGTTGATGGTCGAGAACTACGAGGGGGAGGAGACCTTCCGCCGGGGAGTACACAACTATCTCGCGGCACACATGTATGGGAATGCAACGGCGGAGGACTTCTGGAACGCGCAGACCGAAGTGAGCCGCAAGCCAATCGACAAAGTGATGACGAGCTTTGTGGAGCAACCCGGCGAGCCGCTGCTGAGCTTCGATAATCCAGCCGCAAACAGCGTTAAAGTGGGCCAGCAGCGGTTCTTCCTCAGCCCCAGCGCAAATCCAG
>JAFAMZ010000127.1 GCA_019232935.1 Silvibacterium sp. | reverse complement strand
ATGCGCTTGCCGTGCTGCGCTGTGGAGGGCGGCGGCGTAAGCTTCGGCCAGCCCTCGAAAGCGATGAGCAGCGTGGATTCGCTGCGGATGAAGGGCGGGGTGGCAGCGGGGGCATTCCAGAAAGGCGCGGCGGCCTGCATGAACTGCTGGTCTTCTGCGAGGCGCAGGCGGCGAGTGACGAGGGCTTCGACGGAGGTGGACGGGATGAGGACGTATATGGTCGGCGTCTCTGGGCCGATGCTTACGTTGAAGACGCCGATGGGAGACATGCCGAAGCGGTTCAGCGCCGGGATCAGGGCATCGGAGAGGTAATTTTCAACGAGCTTTGTCTGGGGACCGCTCTGCAGGAAGTATTTGCGCAGTTCGTAATATTCACGAGGCTTGGCGAAGGTGGGTTGGGCTCCGGACTTGCCGGCGAGTGCGGCTGCAGAGGCGGCGAAGGAGGAGGCGAGAAAGCGTCGACGTTGCAAGGCATGCTCTCCTGTGGGACAGGAGGATTGTAATAGAGCCGATTAATAAAGTTCGTCGTCAGACAACGGCTCGAAGAACTCAGGGCCGACCGTGAAGACTCCCTTGAAAAGGCCGGGCTGGCGGGCTTTCCCCCGCGGCAGCTTCTTGCTCTCAGGTTTGTGCAAGGGGTGGTTTCCACCGGCATCGTAGCCAAGGATTTCGTCGGCGCTCCGCGTATCAAGGTTGGGCAGAGCCGCACACTCAATTGCGATGCGAAGCAGGTCTTTTTCGAGCTGCGTTGCGCCACGGCCGTGATGTCGAATCGGCTGAAGGCGCGCAAGACGCTCTTCGATTGCGCGCTCCGTGGCTTCAGTCAGGCTTTCGCCGGTGAGGCGCGCGAGCCTGCGAGCGGATTTTTCGACATTCGGGTTTTTTATGTAGAGAGCCACGGGACATACTATTAGCTCAAATATATTCCAAGCCTTAAGCCGAAGGCGAACATGGCAAGACGCGGTTCAGGCGGCCTTGAGCTGGACGTGAACGCGACGTCCTAGTGCGGTAGCGATATTCACGAGTGCGTCAAGCGAGAAGCGGGAGACTCGGCCGCGGAGAAGGTCGTTGATGCGGGGTTGGGTCACGCCGCAGCGCTTTGCCGCTTCTGCCTGCTTCCAGCCCTTTTTGCTAATCAGGCCGGCGATCTGTTCCATCAACTGCGCACGGGCGCGGAGGTTGGCAGCCTGCTCGGGCGTGTCGGCGATTGCGTCCCAGACGCTGGCGTAGGATTTTGGTCGTTTCATTTGGCTAACCTTACCAACTCTTTGTAGCGGCTTCGGGCGATTTCAATATGGTGCTTCGGGGTCGTCCGCGTCTTCTTCTGAAATGCATGCAGCACGTAGACAGCTGCCTCAACCTTTGCGGTGTAAATCACGCGATACGTGCCGGAATCTTCCCAGATGCGAATTTCCTGAACTCCTGGACCGATCACCGGCATAGGTTTGAAATCGTGCGGCTCAAGACCTCGCTGTACCCGCTCCAGTTGATATCCGGCGTCGTGCATGGCGTCCTCGGGAAAATCCCGTAGGCACTCCAGCGAATTGCCGAGAAATCGGATCGGCTTCATGAATCATAGAGTATATTGGTTTGGATATAAAGGGAGATTACGAAAGATTGCCTGCCGGGTCCGGACAGCGAAGAGTTTTAGATCACCACCGACTCTTCGTATTCGCCGAAGACTTCGCGCATGGCCGCCGCTATTTCGCCAACGGTGGCGGAGCTTTCGACGGCTTCGAGGATCGCGGGCATGAGGTTCGATCCGATGCGGGCGTGATCTTTGACTGCATCCAGAGAAGCCTGCCATCGCAGGGGATCGCGGCGGCCGCGGAGGGCGCGGACGCGCTCGATCTGTTTGCGTTCGAGGGCTTCGTCGATGCGCTGGATGGGAATGGAAGGCTCGTCTTCGCGGGTGAAGCGGTTGACGCCGACGACGGTGGCTTCTCCGGTGTCGACGGCGCGCTGGTATTCGTAGGCGGCGTTCTGGATTTCCTGCTGGACCCAGCCCTGCTCGATGGCGCGGAGCATGCCTCCAAGAGCGCCGATGCGATCGAGGTAGGCGCGGGCCTGCTGCTCGATTTCGGTGGTGAGCGATTCAAGGTAGTAGGACCCAGCAAAAGGGTCGATGGTGTTGGGAACTCCGGACTCGCAGGCGATGATCTGCTGGGTGCGCAGGGCGATGCGCGCGGCCTCTTCGGTGGGCAGGGCGAGGGCTTCGTCGTAGCCGTTGGTGTGCAGGGACTGGGTGCCTCCGAGGACGGCCGAGAGTGCCTGGATGGCGGTGCGGACGATGTTGTTCTCAGGCTGCTGCGCGGTGAGCGTGGAGCCGGCGGTCTGGGTGTGGAAGCGGAGCATCCAGGAGCGGGGATTTTTCGCGCCGAAGCGATCGCGCATGATCGAGGCCCAGAGGCGGCGCGCCGCACGGAATTTGGCGACTTCCTCGAAGAATTTGTTGTGTGCGTTGAAGAAGAAGGAGAGGCGCGGGGCGAAGCGGTCGATGTCCAGCCCGGCATCGATGGCAGCCTGAACGTAGGCCATGCCGTCGGCCAGGGTGAAGGCGACCTCCTGGGCAGCGGTTGAGCCGGCCTCGCGCATGTGGTATCCGGAGATGGAGATGGTGTTCCACTCGGGCACTTCTTCGTTGGCCCAGGCAAACATGTCGGTCACGATGCGCATGGCGTGCGGGATGGGATAGATGTAGGTGCCGCGCGCGATGTACTCCTTGAGGATGTCGTTCTGGACGGTGCCGGAGAGTTTTTTCACGTCGGCACCTGTACGGCGGGCCACGGCGACGTAGAGAGCGAGCAGGATACTCGCGGTCGCATTGATGGTCATCGAGGTGGAGATATTATCGAGAGAGATGCCGTCGAAGAGGCGTGTCATGTCTTCAATCGAGTCGATGGCCACGCCAACCTTGCCGACTTCGCCGAGCGCCATCGGATCGTCGGAGTCGTATCCGATCTGAGTCGGCAGGTCGAAGGCGACCGACAACCCAGCAGTCCCGTTCGCAATCAGAAATTTGTAACGGCGATTGGACTCTTTTGCGTCTCCCATGCCGGCATACTGGCGCATGGTCCAGAGGCGCCCGCGATACATGGTGGGCTGGATGCCGCGGGTGAAGGGGTACTCGCCGGGGTATCCGAGGTCGCGCTCGGGATCGAAGCCGAGGTCGTCGAGGTCGGCGGCGGTGTAGACGGGTTTGAGATCGTTATTCACGTTGATCGACAGAGGAGTGTAGCAGTTTATTGGAGATTCGCCTCGTTTGTGAGCGCTTCACCGCCAAGACGCGAAGGGCGCAACGGGTTCCCACGTCCGAGAATCCGGACGTGGGGCACCCGGCGTCGGGCTTCCCACCCTTCGCGTTGCCCGGGTTGGCAACTTCGAGTAGTTTGACCTACCCCACCGCCAACAGGTTTGCATCTCGAATCACCACCCAGTTTCCCGCAGGCTCTTTTCGCAGGATCGACAACGTGTGGCCGCAGCGGCGTGACGGGTGGCCTCCGCTGCGAGGTGTGATCGTCACGGAGAGATAGCTCCAGCACCAGGCGATCTCGCCGTGGACCTGGATCTCGCGGTTCTCGTGAGTGGCATCGATGCGGACTATGGGGGCCATCGACTGGAAGGCCTCCGCAAAGGCGCGCTTGCCGTGCATGGACGGCTGTCCGGGAACGAGGAAGACGGCGTCATCGGACATGAGAGTCAGGATGGTGTTCAGGTCGCCTGCCGTTGTGGCGCGGAGCCAGGTGTCCATCAGGTCGCGGATGGCCTGCTCGTCCGTCACTTAACTGGCCTGCCGCTTCAGCTTTTCTTTTCTCCGGGCGCGATAAAACGAGCTGAAGGTGAAGTAGAAGAAGACCAGCGCGACGACGGCGTAGAGGATGAGGCGGGTGTGGGCTGGGCCGGTGGCATGCCAGGCGTGGCGCATGCGGTAAGCGCCCTGGGCGAAGAAGAGTCCGAAGAGTAAGAAGAAGAGCCCAGTAATTTCGAGCCAGAGCACGCCACCGGCGTGGGCAAGAGGGCCCCATACGGACCTGCCGAAGCTTTTTGCGCCAGTGGCTACAGCGCGGCCAGTCTGGGCGCTGCGCGCGGCGTACGCCGGCGCCTCCTGCTGCATGGAATGAGCGGCTTGCGAAGCGCGATCGCGCACCATTCCGGATGCGACCCGGACGCCGATGCCCAGTTTGCGTCCCACGCGAGTCGGCTCCATACACTAAAGTGTAGCAGCGGCTTGCCGATTCGAATTGCCTCTATCCTGCATCGGAAGTAATGTAAGGGAAACCTGCAATTGCGCCTCGCGCAATCCGAGGGTGGAAGGGGAGAATCCTTGAATCAGAAATTGCGGAATCTTGTGCAGCAACTTGGCGAGGCCATTCACGAAAGTGTTTCCGAATCGGAGCACATCGCGGGAGTGGTCAAAGACATTCGCAAGCAGGGGTTCGACGTGTTATTGATGCTCGAGGCGACGATCGGTTTGAACGAGCTGGAACAACAGCCTTCAGCGCAGATGGCAGGGACGGAGAAGGACGGCGAGGACACGGGCGAGACTTTTACGGCCCAGGACCTGAATTTTCTCAAGTCGCTGCGCATCTCCATCGAAGAACACGACCGGTAATGTCTTAATCCGCAACTCATCAAGACTTGATGCCCTCGTCCGGGGGTTTGTGTTAGTATCCGCTCGTCTCTGCGGCGGTGCGGCGCAAAGGGCTCTGCTGCCTTGACTTCGAGCCGACGAGACGATGAGGGTGCAAACAGACCATGAGAGACACACTCGGCGTATTGCTGGCTGGCGGTGCGGGCGAAAGGCTGTTTCCTCTGACGCGCGACCGGGCCAAACCGGCGGTCCCATTTGGTGGAAATTACCGGATTATCGACATAACCCTTTCCAACTGCATCAACTCCGACCTCCGGCATGTCTACATCCTCACCCAATACAAGGCCTTATCGCTAAATCGGCACGTTCGCGAGGGCTGGACGAGTGTTGTCGCCCAGGAGCTGGGTGAGTTTATCGAGATTCTGCCGCCCATGCAGCGGGTGAGTGCCAACTGGTACATGGGGACGGCGGACGCCGTTTATCAGAACATCTATTCCATCGGCTCCGAACAGCCGAAGTATGTGCTGATTCTTTCCGGCGACCATATCTACAAGATGCACTACGGGAAGATGTTCGACGAGCACGTGGAATCGGGCGCCGATGTGACGATTGCTACGCTGCCGGTCGATCCCTCGGAGGTAGCGGCCTTCGGCGTGGTCGAGGTAGGGCAGAACGGCGAGATTGTGGGGTTTCAGGAGAAGCCGAAGACGACAAATCTCCGATCGCCGTTTAATCCGAATATGGTGGACTGCTCGATGGGCATCTACCTGTTCAATACCGATGTGCTGCTCCCGGCGCTGATGCAGGACGCGGAGGACCCAGCCTCGAAGCACGACTTCGGACACAACATCCTGCCGTCAATTCTGGGCAAATACAAGATGCGCGCCTACAACTTTGTCGATGAGAACCGGAAGTCGCAGGCGCTCTACTGGCGCGATGTGGGCACGCTCGACGCCTATTACGACGCCAACATGGACGTGGCCTCCGTCTCGCCGGTCTTCAATTTGTACGACGCGAAGTGGCCGATCCGGACGCGGGTGCGGCAGTATCCGCCGGCAAAGTTTGTGTTTGGGGAGCCCGGGCGTACGGGCATGGCAATCAACTCGATCGTCTCAGCGGGGTGCATTGTTTCCGGATCGGTAGTGCGCAACAGCGTGCTGTCGCAGGATGTCCGCGTGAACTCCTACACGGAGCTGGATTCGAGCATCGTTTTTTCGCATGTCAATATCGGGAGACATTGCCGGATCCGGCGGGCAATCATCGATCGCGATGTGCAGCTACCCGAGGGAACGGTGATCGGCTACGACCAGACTGAAGACAAGAAGAAGTATTTCGTAACCCCGAGCGGTCTAACGGTTGTGACGCGCGATTATTCGCTGTATGAGAGCACGGCGACCCCGGAGTTTCTGCTGGAGGGTTAGTGTGGTGTTGGTGACGCCAAATTACCCAGGGCCAATCTCTGGATTGTGGCCGGAGCGGGTGCTAGTTTTGAGGTGTCGTTTTTTTTGGAGGTCTGGTGTGCACATGAGAAGGATCGGTTCTATCGCTCTCCTTGCCGTGTCCGCTTCGATTCTTTCGGCGCAATCGGCTCAGACCATCAATGGCTTTATCAGCGATGAGCATTGCGGGGCAGCACATTCTTCGCCTGGCGCCTCGGCATCGAAGTGCGTCAAGGGATGCATGGGCAGCGGTTCTGCGGCGGTGCTGGTGAGCAACGGTAAGGTGTACAAGCTCAAGGGCGAAGATAGCGCGGTGAAGGGGCTTGCCGGGCAAAACGTAACTGTCAAGGGGACGATAAGCGGCGACACCATCACAGTCAGCTCGGTTGAGGCGCAGAAGTCCTAGGGCAAATGCACCCCAAGTGCGAGGGTCTTCTCGAATCTTCGCTCTATGTGAGCGATGTGGCTCGGTCCGCGTACTTTTACGAAAAGATCTTCGGGTTTCGAGTCATCAAGGACTTCAGAGAACGCGGCTGCGCTATGCAGGCCGGCGATCATCAGATTCTGTTGCTATTCAAGAAGGGCGGCTCTCGGGACATGACGACTCCGCACGATGGCGATGGGGAGCTTCACATCGCTTTCGCGGTTTCGGTTTCCGACCTCCCGAAATGGGAGGAATGGCTCGAAGAAAATGGAATCGTAATTGAAGAAAAGCGAACCTGGGATCTCGGCGGCCAGAGCGTGTATTTCCGCGATCCCGATCGCCATCTTTTGGAAATCGCAACTCCGGGTGTGTGGTCGATCTACTGAGTTGAACGCTACATGCAGCGTGTTGTAGTGGACAACTACGTCATCCGCAGAGCAGCCGTCTCGGAGCAGAAGAGACTTGAGGATCTGGAGCGCCGGGCCGGATTGGCGAATCCGGGCGACCGCGCGGCGATTCTCGCGCATCCGGAGATCATCGAAGTGCCGCTGGAGCAAATCAACTCCGGCGATGTTTTTGTTCTCGAAGCAGACGGTGTGGTTGCGGGGTTTGCGACCCTGAAATTCCGGCCCGATGGAGGAGTCGACCTGGACGGCCTGTTCGTGGAGCCGGCGATGCAGCGCCGCGGATTCGGCAGGCTGCTAGTCGATCACTGCGCCGACGTTGCACGTGTGCGGGGCGCGGGATATCTGTACGTCATTGGCAATCCTCACGCGGAGCGGTTCTACCGGGCGTGCGGGTTTGTACAGATCGGAACCACTGAGACGCGGTTCGGGCCGGCGCTCCTGATGCGAAGGGCTATCTAGGTCTATTCAGCTTCGGTATCTGTTTCCGCCCACTCAACGGACTGGGTCCATGGGAACTCGCGGAGGTGGTGCACCAGGGCGTTCATCAGAGCAGCGTCGTGGGTCGGGGACTCGAGGATCGCCTGAACGACGGAGTGATCGGTGTTTTCGACCTTCTCGGCGCGGATGTTGCGCAAAGCGAGCGACCGCGCGGCCACGGCGCGGGTGACCTCGTATTCGGCGTCAAGCTGGTGGTCGCCGTCGCAAAAGAGCCGCAGCCGATACAAGCGGTGCGTATCCAGCGCGGCGAGGGAGCGGCGGTCGATATACCAGGAGAGCGGGCGGAGGACGAGATTGATGACCATCAGCAGCGCCGTGACAAAGATAGCGTCGAGGGTCTGGCCGGCTCCGGCGCAAGCGCCGACGGCGGCCGAGCACCAGAGGGTAGCGGCGGTGTTCAGGCCGCGGACGCTGCCGCCGTCCTTCATGATGGCCCCGGCGCCGAGAAAGCCGACTCCGGAGACGACGTAGGCGATGACCTGGGTTGTGCCCGGAGCGATGGTCAGGCCGAGGTCGACGAAGGCGGCGGCGCCGAAGCAGACCAGCGTGTTGGTGCGGAGGCCGGCGGCGCGCTGGCGCCACTGGCGCTCCGCGCCGATGCACGCGCCGAGGATCAGGGCAGCCACGAGGCG
>JAFAMZ010000316.1 GCA_019232935.1 Silvibacterium sp. | reverse complement strand
CGGAACGTACCGCTCCTTGCGGCCCTTGCCGCGCACCAGGATCGCCTCGTTCGCCCAGTGAATGTCGCGCAGGTTTAAGCCCACCAGCTCCGCGTTGCGGATGCCGCACCCGTACAGCAGCTCGAAGATCACGCGGTCACGCTCCGGCCAGGCGGCTACCTCATCCGACGCCGCCGCATCCACCACACGATTCATCTCCTCAATCGTCGGCACGCGCGGAAGATGCTTCGGCAGCTTCGGAGTGGCCACCAGCACCGCCGGGTTCTGCTCCACATAGCCGCGACGCGCCAGCCACTTGAACCACGCCCGTATCGCGGCCAGCGCCCGCGCCACCGACGCTTTCGACAATCCGCGCCCGTAAAGCTCGCTCAGATACGCCCGGATCTGCCGGTGCTCCACGCGCCCGATTGGAAAATCAGCACCCAGCTTGTCTGCGAGATATGCCGCGAAATCGTGCAGTTCCCGCCGGTACGCCCTCAACGTGTGCGAAGACGCTCCGCGCTCGTGCGCGAGCGCCATGAGAAATTCGTTCACCAGCCTTGCCAAGCCTGATGCCGCAGCCTGCTCACTCACGACTTCCCCTTCTGCAACAGCGCATCCAGGCTCCAGCGATCGCCGCCACATGCGGCCAGCAGGAAAGAACCCGCCGCACATACGAACACCGAAAAATTCAGGGGCGCGTGTACGCCAAGAGTAAACGTCATAGCCAGGGCAAAGCAGAGCGAGAGCACTCCGCTTAACAACGCGGTGATTCTGATCTGAAAACCCAGAATCAGAGCAACGCCGAGAACCATTTCAGCAAGCGTAGATATCCATCCGAGTACTGGAATCAGGCGTTCCGGGCACCATGGATTCAGCCGCGCCGTGTAGGTAAGAAAATTCTGGAAGTTCCCCCAGGCAACCGAAGGCGTTCCGGCAGGTCCCCAGAGTCCGAATCTGTCAGCGACCGCCGACAAGAATCCGGCGCCGATCGCCATTCGCAGAAACAATCGAGCGAAGCTCCGCACCGGAGAGTCGAGACCTTCGAAATGGGCCGATGCGTGTGCCATGTTCATCAAGCCTTCCCGTCAAGGCCCGAAGTACTCTTCGCCCTGGGGTGATGCTGCCGGTGCACAGCCTTCAACCGCCCGAGCGCGAGATGAGTGTAGACCTGGGTCGTCGCGATGTCCGCATGGCCGAGAAGTGTCTGCACGGTGCGCAGGTCGGCTCCGCGCTCGACCATGTGCGTGGCGCAACTGTGGCGCAGCATGTGCGGGCTGGCGTGCGAGTCCGCCGACTTCACGAGCCGCCACACCCATTGTCGTGTCAGCGGCTCGCCGCGCGCCGAAAGAAACAGCCTTCCCGCCGTGCGACTGCGCTTCTGCAACTCAGGACGACCCTGCTTCAGATATTTCTCGATCGCTTCGACCGCGGCCTTCCCCAGCGGCACGATGCGCTCCTTGTCCCCCTTACCGCGCACCAGCACGCGTCCCGCCTCAAGCGACAGGTCCGCGACATTTAGACCAGTCAGCTCCGATACGCGCAGCCCGCCCGCATACAGCAGCTCGAGAATCGCGCGATCACGCAGCGAGATGGCATCAGTCTGCGCGTGCTCGGCGGCGACACCCACGCGCTCGAGCATCTCGCTCACCTCCGACTGCGCGAGCGATTTCGGCAGCACCTTCCACGACGAGGGCGAGTCGAGGTTGATCGTCGGATCGCGCTCGATCCGCTTGTCGAGCAGCAGCCAGCGATAAAATCCGCGCAGGCACGAGAGCTTGCGCGCCGCCGACCGCGACTCGACGCCGTGCGTGCCCAGATGCTCGAGGAATCCGGCAACGTGCACGGCAGCCGCCGCTACGAGCAACGCATTTTCGCTCTCCAGGTACTCGGCAAACTGCAGCAGATCGCGCTCGTATGCCTCACAGCTCAACGGCCGCAGGCCCTTCTCGATGCGCAGGTAGGCCACGTACTCGCGCAGCAGTTCGGTATTGCGGCTCTCGGGGTTACGGTTCTGGGGCACTGCTCCGATTATCGAAGAACGATTCGTGACCGCGCCCAGCGCAAATCGAAGGGAATCAACTTTGTCAGCATCAAACGTTCCGCAATATAGTCACGTCTTATTCACACACGCGCGGGTGAAATTTCGCGGCGCATCCCGCAAAATAGGAAGATAGACAGGAGTACCCAACGTTGAGCGTCTCCCAAGCTGCACCGGCCCGTTATAGACCCACAGAATTCGAAGCCGCCGTCCTCGCGCTTCGCCCCGCAACCGCCATCTTCGACTGCGATGGCACGCTGTGGAGCGGCGATGCCGGCTATGGATTCATGGTCTGGTCCATTGAGGCCGGCCTCGTTTCGCGCAACGCGAGCGACTGGATCGACTCGCGCTACCGTCTTTATCTGAACGGCGAAGTCTCCGAGACCGACATGTGCGGCGAGATGGTCCAGCTCTACGCGGGACTCCAGGAGTCCGAGCTGCGCCATGCCGCAGCCGATTATTTTCGCTCCCACGTCGAAGCGCACATCTTTCCCGAAATGCGCACCCTCGTCGAAAAGCTGCGCGCCCAGGGCGCGGACATCTGGGCCGTAAGCTCGACCAACAACTGGGTCGTCGAAGAAGGCGTCCGCCGCTTCGGCATATCGCCAGCACGGGTGCTTGCCGCACAGGTAAAGGTTGTCGAAGGTCGAATCACCAGCGAGCTTGTCGACGTGCCCAGCGGAGACGGCAAGTCTGCCGCACTTCGCCGCGCGGGCATCGAGCGGCCAGACGCCGTCTTCGGCAATTCGATTCACGATGCAGCCATGCTGCACCTGGCGAAACGCGCCTTTCCCGTAAACCCCACGCCTGCGCTGCTCGAAATCGCGGCCGACCACGGCTGGAGCGTCTTCTATCCCAGCCCGGTGCTCGCCGACAGCAAGTCGTAGACCGGATGAAGATCATCTCCCTGCAGCCGAGCATCAGCCTCATCCTCGACCGGCTCGGCTGCCTCGACTCGCTCGCAGCCTGCACAAAATATTGTCTCGACGTGGTTCCGGAACTGCGATCGCGGGTACTGCCCGTTGTTCATGATTCGTGGTCGACGAAGACCGAAGAGCTTCTGCCCGTCCCGGCTGATCTCGTCATCGCCTCGGTTCCCTATCGCCAGGAATCGCTCACGGCCATCCTCAAATCCGGCCGGCCGGTCCTCACGCTCGCACCAAAGACTCTGGCCGACATCTACGACGACATCCGCCTCATCGCATCCATCGTTCATCAGCCTGAGCGAGGCGAAGCGCTCGTCGCGGACACGCAGTCCGAGATCGCGGCCGTCCGCTCACGCACCAGATGCCTAACGCGCCCACGCGTTTACTGCGAGGAATGGGGAAAGCCGCTCATCCACTCGCAAAGGTGGGTTGCGGAGCTTGTCGAAGCCGCGGGTGGCACGTTCCTCGGAGAGCCGGGCACGACCACCACGCCAGACGCAATCGCCGCCGCTGATCCTGACGTAATCATCGCCGCCTGGTGCGGAGCCGGAGACCGCGTGCCACTCGAGCGCATCGTCGAGCAACGGATGAGGGAGCAGCGGCGCTGGCGTGATCTCGCCGCGGTTCGGAACCGTCGCGTTTACTGCATCGCCGATGAGTTGCTCAATACGCCGGCCCCCACGCTGATCGACGGACTGCGCGCCCTCACCCGCGCGATCCACCCTGAGCTTTTTGGCGCCATAACAACGGCTCAAGGCAGGCAAATCGAGGAATCTCTTGCCATTACGTCTAAACTGGATTGAGAATGCCGGACGTGAACTGGAACGACAAGGTCGACCAGAACGGCGCGCCGAACCCGGCGAAGACGGTGCGCTTTGTCGCCGCCGCCCTCATCCTGCGCGGGGACGAGGTCCTCATCTGTCAGCGTCGCCCCGATCAGCCTATGGCTCTCAAATGGGAGTTTCCCGGCGGGAAGATCGAGACGGGAGAGTCGCCCGAGCAGGCGCTGGCCCGCGAGCTTAACGAGGAACTCGGCATCGACGCCGATATCGGCTCGCGTGTCACACACACCCGCCACACCTATCGCACCGGCGGCGCCGTCGATCTGCAGTTCTTCGCCGTGCACACCTTCCGAGGAGAAGTCACAAACCACATCTTTCACGATGTGCGCTGGATCCCTCTCCGCGACCTGACAAGCTATGACTTTCTTGCCGCCGACCGTGAGTTGATAAAGGATCTGGCCGCGGGGAAATTGCTGTAGCCGCTCAGCGCTGAAGAAATACTACCCGGTCCCGCCAATCCCATCGTTGGCTCTCTTTGGAAAGTTGGAGCAGCGCGAGGACCAATCCGCCGATATCGTCGGTGGAGATTGTTTTCTCGTCGACCAGGACGACGCCCCCATGGGAGCGACCTTCTTCGGCCCACGTTTTTAGGATTGATGGAATTGTGCGCAGATCGTAGGTCACCCAAGAGAGTCCCTGGGCTGCTGCTTCGGCGAGCACCAGGTCGTCCTCCGCGCCAACAAAGCGGCCATGCTCCCAGTCTCGCATGCAGAAAACGCGCAGCTTCGGATTGCGTCGCCTCAAACCCTCGACTACATGCGGAGAGATATGCTCGTCGAGCAGCAGCTTGACCATTCAGCGTCTTGCTGGCCTTTTTGCAGTGAACTGGACAGCCTGGGGCAGCATTCGCTTTAACGATTCGAAATCCACTGCATCATTCTCACCCAGAGCCTGCTCGATCTCTTCGGGAAATGCCCTGGCGTAATTCTGCGCCGCCTGCACCTTTATTTCCGGCCAGCAAAGATGTTTCGCGACCGCAGCGGTGTCGTTCCCGTAGCTCCGAAGAAGCATTGCCACTTCCCACACGGCCAGCGAACTCCCCTGACTATAGGCCTGCCTGCCGACCGCCGAGTCGCGGAAGTCGATGAATGCGAATTCCTGGCGCCGCAGTCCCTCTTCCACAAGGCGCGCGCTCGCATCGCTCGGCGTCCACCCATGGTGGGCGGCCATCCGCTTCAAGCGCTTCCCGCTTTCTGGCGGCAGACGCATGCTGATCACAACAGAACGGGCAGTTTTCATCCGCAACTCCTGCACTGTAACTGATGTAAGTATTGTAGCAACTTACTTCACAAACTGCTGCACCATCAGCATCACCGAAAGCACAATCACGATTCCGGCTGTGAGCCATGCGGCGATATTGAACCAGTGCGAATTCACATGTTTGCCCATCAGGTCCCTGCGATTGATCAGCAGCAACATGAGGATGATTACGATCGGCAGCAGGATCCCATTCAGTGCCTGGGACTCGATCGACCACTTCACCAGCGGGAAGTTCGGAATCATCACCACCGCGGCGCCGCCAACGATCAGGATCGTGTAGAGCCAGTAGAAAAATGGCGCTTCGCGGAAGCGCTTGTCCACTCCTGACTCGAGTCCCAGGCCCTCGCACACCACGTAGGCCGTCGACAACGGCAGCACCGATGCCGCAAAGAACGATGCATTGAACAAGCCAAAGGCGAACAGCAAAAAAGCGTACGGTCCGGCCAGAGGCTTCATCGCTTGCGCTGCGTCGGAGGCATCCTGGATCGCCCCCAGCCCATGCACCCACAGCGTGGCCGCGCAGGCTACGATGATGAACCACGCCACAACGTCGGTAAAAATGGAGCCAACGATGACGTCGAGTCGCGACGCCGGGTACTTCCTCACGCTCACGCCTTTCTCCACGATGGACGATTGCAGATAAAACTGCATCCACGGAGCGATCGTTGTCCCGATCACGCTGATCACCAGGAAGAGATAGTCGTGGCTCCTCCATGTCGACGGCGCAGGCAGCTTCACCGTCGCAATCAGCGCGGTGCGCCAGGCCGGTTGCGAGAGCACTCCGGCAGCGATGTAGGCGATATAGAACGCAGACGCCACTAGAAAAATCTTCTCGACGTTTTTGTAATCACCGCGCACAACGAGCAGCCAGACAAGAACCGAACACACCGGCACCGAGATGTACTTGCTTACGTGGAAGAGCTGAAGGCTCTCCGCGATACCGGAAAACTCGCCGATGACGTTGCCGAAATTCACGAGCACCAGCAGCAGCAACACAATCACGGTGATGCGCAGGCCGAATTCTTCGCGGATGAGGTCGCTCAGGCCCTTGCCTGTCACCACGCCCATGCGCGCGCACATCTCCTGCACGATGATCAGGGCCAGCGTAATGGGAATCATCGTCCACAGTAGGTCGTATCCGTACTGTGCGCCGGCCTGCGAGTAAGTGAAGATGCCGTTCGGATCGTTGTCTACATTGGCCGTGATGAACCCCGGGCCGAGCACGGCGAGGAACAGCAATATCCGGGTTCTCCAGCGGCGTAGCATCTTGAGGGATCAGGGATTAGCGATTAGGGATTAGAAGGACCGACAATGGGACGCGATCTGCCCGTCGATTCTGAACTTACCGATTTTTCATCATCGCTACCAGCATCTTACCGACTTCTGCTGA
>JAFAMZ010000296.1 GCA_019232935.1 Silvibacterium sp. | reverse complement strand
GCAGGGCCGGTTCTATCGCGCGTCGGAGAACGTCTTCAACCGTCTCATCGCGTTTTACGGGCGCACTCTAAGCTTCGTCCTGCGGTACCAGACGATTACTCTACTGGTTGCTCTGGCTACGCTGGTGCTGACAGTC
Organism: Silvibacterium sp.; assembly: GCA_019232935.1. Taxonomy (GTDB): domain Bacteria; phylum Acidobacteriota; class Terriglobia; order Terriglobales; family Acidobacteriaceae; genus Silvibacterium. Next base: position 4,338 of record JAFAMZ010000296.1, on the reverse strand, counting down.
GTGCTGTACATCATCATCCCCAAGGGCTTTTTCCCCATTCAGGACACGGGGGTCATTCAGGGCATCTCGCAGGCGCGGCAGAACATTTCCTTCGCGGCGATGGCAGAAAAGCAACAGGAACTGGCGAAGATAATCCTTGAAGATCCTGCGGTCGAAAGCCTGTCCTCTTTCATCGGGGCCGACGGGACGAACACCACATTAAACAGCGGCCGCTTCTCCATCAATTTGAAGCCGCTCAACCAGCGCGACCTGAACGCGTCGGACGTGATCCGGCGGCTGCAGAGGAGCCTGGCCAAGGTGCAGGGAATCGATCTGTACATGCAGCCGGTGCAAAACATTACTGTCGACGACCGGGTAAGCCGCACGCAATATCAATATTCCCTGGAAGATCCCGACCCCAACGAGCTGAACACCTGGACTAATCGGTTTGTGGAGAGGCTGAAGGAGATTCCCGACCTGGCCGACGTTGCGACCGACCAGCAGACGGGCGCAAGCGCTGTTTCGCTGATGATCGACCGGGTCACGGCGTCGCGGCTAGGTGTTGCGCCGGGCACCCTCGACAATACCCTTTATGACGCATTTGGTCAGCGGCAAATCAGCACGCTGTACACGCAACTTAACCAATATCACGTGATCCTTGAGGCGCTCCCGCCATTCCAGCAGGACCCGAGCCAGCTCAACAAACTCTACATTCAGTCGGGGACGTCCAACGGTGCGAGCGGGCCGGGCGCTTCGACCTCGTTTGCCCAGTCGGGCTCATCCTCAGCCGGTTCGAACGCGACGACCACCTCAGTGCTTTACACGCCTTCGGCAAATACGCTCGCTCCGCCGTCGAGCGTGGTGACCACATCGAACAATGCTCCGGGCACGAACACTAAGACCTCGACACAGGCGGCGAATGCTGTGCCGATCGGGGCCTTCGCTCGCTATGAGGAAACAACCGAACCGCTCTCGATTACCCACCAGGGACAGTTTCCGGCAGTAACGGTCTCATTCAATCTTGCGCGCGGAGCTTCGCTGGGAACCGCTATCAGCGAAATCGACAAGCTGGCCGGGCAGATGAACTTTCCGGCAAGCCTGCAGGCGGACTTCCAGGGAACCGCCGCTTCCTTCCGCAATTCGTTGTCGAATGAGGCCCTGTTGATTCTTGCCGCGCTGGTGACGGTCTACATCGTTCTGGGCGTGCTTTATGAGAGCTACATCCACCCCATCACGATTCTCTCGACGCTGCCGTCGGCGGGAGTCGGGGCGCTGCTCGCGCTGATGCTCTTCCACGAAGACCTGAGCGTGGTCGCGATTATCGGCATCATCCTGTTGATCGGGATCGTAAAGAAGAACGGCATCATGATCGTCGACTTCGCGCTGGAGGCGGAGCGCGATCATGGCAAGACTTCGACCGAAGCCATCTATGAAGCGAGCCTGCTGCGTTTCCGGCCGATCATGATGACTACGATGGCCGCGCTGCTCGGTGGAATTCCGCTGGCGCTCGGGCGCGGGATCGGCTCGGAAATACGCCGCCCGCTCGGCATCTGTATGGTGGGCGGTCTGCTGTTCAGCCAGCTGCTGACGCTGTACACCACGCCGGTCATCTATATCTTCTTCGACAAGATCGGAAAGCGGGTCTCCGGCCCACGCCACCTGCAGGACACGGCCCATACCGAGCACGGAAGGGAAGTAGCCGAGGAGCGCGCGGAGTCATGAATATTTCGGCGCCGTTTATTCGCCGGCCCGTGGCGACGACACTGCTTACAGCGGCGATCGCCATCGCGGGTGCGATTGCATTTACGGTGCTTCCGGTGTCTCCGCTGCCGCAGGTGGATTTCCCAACTATTAACGTGAATGCCGGATTGCCTGGCGCGAGCGCGCAGATCATGGCCTCATCTGTGGCCACGCCGCTCGAGCGTCAGCTCGGACACATTGCGGCAGTGACGGAGATGACGTCGTCAAGCCAGCTTGGACAGACGTCGATCACGTTGCAATTCGATCTGAACCGAAACATCGATTCGGCGGCCAGAGACGTGGAGGCGGCCATCAATGCGGCTCGGACATATCTGCCGGCAAATCTCCCCGGCAATCCGACGTACCGGAAGGTGAATCCGGCGGACGCGCCGATCATGATCATCGGCCTTACATCCGATATCTACAGTCCGGCCCAGATGTACGATGCTGCATCGACTGTGATTCAGCAGAAGCTCTCGCAAATCGAGGGTGTCGGACAGGTCAGTGTCGGCGGAGGAGCGCTGCCTTCGGTGCGGGTTGAGGTGAATCCGACGCAGCTGAACAGCTATGGGTTGACGCTGTCGAATGTGCAGTCGGTCCTGAGCATTCAGAATTCGGATTTTGCCCGTGGACAGATCACAAATTCAAAGGACACCGCGGATATTCTCACCAATGGCCAGATATCTCATGCGGGCGATTACGCGCCGCTGATTATTGGCTATAAAAACGGAGCGGCGGTGCGCCTGTCCGATGTTGCCCAGGTCATCGACTCCACCGCAAACGTTCGCAATGCAGGCTACCTGAACGGCAAGCTGTCGATCGTGCTGATCATCTTTCGCCAGCCGGGCGCGAATATTATCGATACGGTCGATCGCATCTACTCCCAGGTTCCGTTCCTGAAGGCGGCGATTCCGCAGGGAATGCAGATGACCGTGGTGATGGATCGCACCACTACGATCCGCGCCTCTGTCCATGATGTCGAGCGGTCGCTTACGATTTCCGTGATCCTGGTCATCGTCGTGGTGTTCATCTTCCTGCGCAGCCCCCGCGCCACGCTGATCCCCAGCGTGGCCGTTCCGGTGTCACTGATCGGGACATTCGCGGTGATGTACCTGTTCGGATACAGCCTCGACAATCTGTCGCTTATGGCGCTGACCATCTCCACGGGATTCGTCGTCGACGATGCCATCGTGGTCATGGAAAACATCACCCGCCACCTCGAGGACGGGATGAAGCCCTTTGCGGCTGCGCTGAAGGGCGCGCAGGAGATTGGGTTCACTGTCTTCTCGATCAGCGTATCGCTGGTGGCCGTGTTCATCCCCATTCTGCTGATGGGTGGGATTGTGGGCCGTTTATTTCGTGAATTTGCCGTTACGCTTTCGACGGCGATCGTCGTGTCGATGATCATCTCCGTCACGACGACTCCGATGATGTGCGCCCACCTGCTTAAGGCCGAGGAAGAGAAGCATGGCAGCCTTTACCGATTCAGCGAGAAGATCTTCGATGGAATGCTCTCAGGCTACAGGCACAGTCTGGAATGGGTGCTGGAAAATCCCTTTCTCGTGCTTGTTGTGTTCTTCATGGTCTTTGCGCTCAACGTCATTCTCATTGTGAAGATTCCCAAAGGATTTTTTCCCCAGCAGGACACCGGCGCGCTTGTGGGCGGGATACAGGGGCCGCAGGATGCTTCCTTCCAGATAATGAATGATTCGGTCCAGAAGCTCGTCAGAGTGATCAAGTCCGATCCGGCGATCCAGAACGTAGTCGGCTATGTGGGACAGGGGAACGGCGGATTTATCTATACGGCGCTGAAGCCTCTCAATGAGCGGAAGATTACGGCGCCGGAAATCATGAACCGGCTGCGGCCGAAGCTCAACCGGCTGGTTGCCGCGTCCGCATTTCTGCAGGCAGCCCAGGACCTTCGGATTGGCGGCAGAGGCAGCAATGCGCTTTACCAATACACGATCCAAGCGGACAACGTGCAGGACCTCTCGCACTGGGGTCCGATTCTCCTCGAGCAGATGAAAAAGCTCCCCGGTTTTCAGGACGTCAACTCCGACCAGCAGAACGGCGGATTGTCCGAATACCTGACCTACGACCGCGCCACGGCAGCTCGTTATGGAGTAACCGCTCAGGGACTCGACGCGGCACTCTACTCCGCCTTCGGCCAGTCGCAGGTCTCGCTCATTTACACACAGCTGAACCAGTATTATGTGGTGCTTGAAGTTGCTCCGGAGTATTGGCAGTCGCCCGAGGGGCTGAAATACATCTACCTGCACACGACGAGCAATGGACCGATTCCGCTGGCAACGATGACAAGGGCGGAAGCAACAACTACACCGCTGCAGGTGAATCACACGGGGCTGTTTCCTTCAGTGACTGTGTCGTTCAATCTTGCGGCCGGCATGTCTCTCAGCGACGCGACGCGTCTTATCAGGCAGATGCAGGACCGGCTGGGCACACCGCAGACGATCCACGGTTTCTTTGCAGGAACGCTGCAGGCCTATCAGCAATCGCTCAGCACGGAACCTGTCCTCGTGGCCACCGCACTTTTATCGGTGTTTATCGTGCTGGGCATTCTTTATGAAAGCCTGGTTCACCCTCTCACGATTCTTTCTA
>JAFAMZ010000185.1 GCA_019232935.1 Silvibacterium sp. | reverse complement strand
ATCGACCAGCGTGTCGCGGATACAAAGCGGCTGTCCGTCACTGGACTCGCCCGTTTCAGCCTCGATGGTCACTTCCTGGCGGCAGTGGCGCGACCACCAACGCCGCTGGTTCGATGCCTCATGAAGGGCGATCCGGTAGATCCAGGTGCGAAGGCTGGCGTCTCCATGAAATCCCGAGATTCCCCGGTAAACCTTGACGAAGACCTCCTGAGTGATATCGGCAGCGTCGGAATCGGTCGGCAGGGTGCGCGCGATCAGGCTGTAGACAGGCTGATGATAAGTGGCCACCAGCCATGCAAAGGCTTCCTCAGATCCGGCCTTCAATTGTGTGATCAGGTCGGCTTCTTCCTGACGAATTCCGATTGCGCTTACCAGATTACCCAAGGCAGTTCCCGCATCCATCGATGGACTCCTATACAGTAACAGGCAAAACGCACACCCTGCGAGCGATTGGACAGAACTGCCGCCGGCGGCCGAGTGTCTCGCTCACTCTACCTCTCTTTGACACCGATTCCAGCCAGATTGTTTCCTGAAAGAGCGCCTGTTTTCAGGGGTTTTGACCGGGAGGCGCCTGACTTCCCGCCTGACCTCCCCCCTGACTTCCCCCCTGACTTCCCGACGACGAGGGCTTCGCCGCCGGCTTCTTCTTTTTCTTCGGAGGGGGTGTCGGCCCGTCATCGACGACTGTAGTCTTCGCCGGTGCCGCCTCCTGGTGGGTTTCCTTTGCCGCCTTCAGCGCCGCCTCAAGCTGAACCAGCTGCGCCTCGTGCTCCTTCGAATCGTTCAGAATGGTGTCACCCAGTTGCCTGCGGGCAGCTTCCAGTTGCTGCAGGGCCGACCCGAGAGAATCTGCCTCGCCCTGTGGCGCAGCAAGCGAGGCCGTCTGATACACGCGCAGAAGAACATCGTAGAGCGCATCGATGTTCCGATAAACGGCAAAGCTGGGGGATACCGTACCGGGTGCTGCATCGGCCTGAGTAAGCAGACCGGGCAAAGTGTCGGTGAGGTCGCGTTGAATGGAGGCGGCGTTCTGCTGGGCCGCGCCGCGAACTTCTCCCGGCGCCTTCCAGCGTGAGATGTTAAGCCCGGAGATGGAGTGCTGCACGTTGCTGAGAGCGGGCTGCACCATCGTGGAGACGGTCGCACGCGTAGCCGGCGCGCTTTCCGGATTCGCCGGCGCGGGCGAGCCTGCCTGGCCGGCAGCGGTCACAGCGCCGGCCAGAAGGACCGAAATCCAGCCGGCGGGCGGACGGATATGACCAGAGGAAAACATATCCTGAAACATAACCATGGGTCGATGCCGGAAGCCGATGCGCAGTTGCCGGTTCGACCCGATTGCATCTATTTGACGAAAGGCGAGCCCTAACTGACAATAGAATAGTCCCGCCGGAACGGGCCTGTGGCGCAGCTGGGAGCGCGCTTCCATGGCATGGAAGAGGTCGTCGGTTCGATCCCGACCAGGTCCACCAATCAATCAGCCGCTAAAATCAAGGGTTCCCAGAGTTTCGAGCCAAGTATCGCCCTCGAAACGAGGGCACGGAAAGGGCACACTCACAGTAGAATAACGGCCCACTCCGCCGTCAAGCGCAAAAAGCCCGCCGTGCTCCGGCGGGCTTCGACATCATTGCAAAGGCACAGATCGCTATTCGCTAGAGAAACAGATCGCGAACATGCTCCTGGGCTGCACGTTTCGTTTCTTCCTCACCCTGGGCATATAGCTCCAAGGCCGTGCGAGGGTCTGCGTGCCACATCAGTTCCCGGATCACCTTCACAGCTTCTTTCTTGTTCGTAAGCAACGTCGCGAGCGACCTCCTGAAAGTGTGCCAGCCGATGTGCTTCGTTATATTTGCACGCTGCGCCGCTGGTCGAAGCTGGCGGCACAGTGCAGAGTCAAACCATATGGGCGAACGGCCCGAGGTCGTAGGTGATGCGAATACCCAATCGGTGTCGGCACGGTAGAGGCTCAGCCCGCGCCATTCGCGGAAAGCTGCTGACAGTGGCTCTGGAATTGGAATCGCCTCACCGGACGCCCGAGTCTTCAGGTTCGTGAGGTGTTTACGGATGCTTCCCCGAGTAGGCGTGATCCAATGCCCGTCCAAATCAATGTCCAGCCACTTGAGACCTCGAAGCTCCGACCGGCGAAGGCCTGTCACACCGGCTACGAGGATCGCCAACCGGATCGCAGGATTTGGCACTTCTAGCATCAGTGCGCGGATTTTACTGAGCGTCAGAACGTCTGGCTTCTTCAGGCGCTTTGATCCCTGGCGCACCTTCTCCATAGGGTTCAGATTAAGGCTGCAAAGTTCATGCCGGATTGCGTGATCAAAAAGCGAGTACATCGCGCTTTTTATCTTCGCCTTGGAGGCCGGGGCGAGCGGTTTGTCTGAGCGAGCCTTCTTCAGCGAATGGAGCCAACTCTCGACAGCCACGGTCTTCACGGCTCCAAGTGCGAACTCTCCCCATTTGGGGATGATGTAAGAGCGGAACAGTACGAGGTAATTGTCGATTGTTGTCGCGGAACGATTGATCTCCGGATCGCGCAGTTCGATGGCCTGGAAATGCCCTCCTGCATCCTAGGAGCATCAGCTTCTATCACAAGGATCGTAACGCCGAATCGGGGCTCGACTACTTCGGAGCGCGGTACTACGGCTCGAACTCAGGCGGCTTTATTAGCCCGGACTGGAGCGCCCGGGTCGAACCGGCCGTATTCCCGGCTGGACGATCCCCAGTCGCTCAACCTGTACAGCTACGTCGAGAATAGTCCCCTGTCGAGAGTCGATGCCGACGGGCACATGATCAGCTTAGCGGAGTTGTGGTCCGGCGCTAGCGGCCCCCTGAATCTGCCGCATCGATTATCCTCAGAAATAGATCATGCACGTATCTGAAATAGCTTCCGGAGACATTCCACCTCTCTCCGGCTACAGCGAAGACCAACTCGACAAGGCATTTGCCGCCATTTCCGGTGAGGTCGAAGCCTCTTCCGCAGCCCTCTCCACTCCCGAAGCCATCGAGGCCTTTCGCCTGCAGTGGCTCGGACGCAAGCAGGGCCGCCTCAAGGCCATCAGCGATGCCTGGCTCAAATCCGCGCCCGCCGAAGCCAGAAAGCTCATCGGTCAGCGCTTCAACACGCTCAAAGCCGAAATCGAGCAGCGCCTCGAACACGCCTCTTCATCACACGGTGCGGCGGGGCTCGACGCTGAAGCCCTCGCCTCTAAAAGAATAGACGTCACCCTTCCCGGAGCGCGCCGCCAACTCGGCGCAGAACACCCGGTCATCAGGACGCAGAACGAACTCCTCGCCATCTTCGCGCGCATGGGATATTCCGTCAGCATCGGGCCCGAAGTCGAAACCGACTACTACAACTTCGAGTCGCTCAACTTTCCTCCCGGCCATCCCGCGCGCGACACGCAGGACACCCTCGTCATCGCCGGCCAGGACCGCAAGCCGCTGCGCGATCGCCTGCTCATGCGAACCCATACTTCACCGGTGCAAATGCGCACCATGGAGCAGCATCCGCCGCCCCTGCGCATCGTCATTCCCGGCAAGGTGCACCGCAATGATGCTGCCGACGCCACCCATTCGCCCATGTTCCATCAACTCGAAGGCCTCTGCGTCGATACCAACATCACCTTCGCCGACCTCAAGGGCACGCTCGACCACGCCATGAAGGAGCTCTACGGCTCCTCCGTCCGCACCCGCTTCTTCCCATCGTTCTTTCCCTTCACCGAGCCTTCCGCCGACGTGCAGATCAGCTGCCCGTTCTGCGGGGGCTCCGGCTGCCGCAAGTGCAAACACTCGGGCTGGATCGAGCTCCTCGGCTGCGGCATGGTCGATCCTTCGGTCTTCGAATTCGCGCGCCTGAAACAGCCGGCCTACGACCCGAAAAAGATCAGCGGCTTCGCCTTCGGCATGGGCATCGACCGCATTGCCATGATGAAATACGGCATCACCGACATCAGCCTCATGTTCTCCGGAGACCTGCGCTTCCTGGAGCAGTTCGCATGAAAGCCCAGTTCGCATGAAAATCCTTACCTCCTGGTTGCGTGAATATGTGCCCGGTATCCAGGCAAGCGATCGTGAACTCGCGGATAATCTCACTCTGCGTGGCATCGCCGTCGAAGGCGTCTTCGACCTCGGCCCGGACGGCTCCCTCTTCGAGATGGACATCACCACCAACCGCGTCGACGCGATGAACCACTATGGCATCGCCCGCGAAGCGGCGATCGTCTACAACCTCGAACTCGTGCCTCTCTCCGCCAGTTGCAACGAACTGTCATCCAGAGCGGAGGCAGAGCGCAGCGAGGCCGCAGTCGAGGGACCTGCAGTTTCTGCATTCCCCGTCTCCATCGAAGAGCCAACCCTCTGTGGACGATTCACCGCCCGCGTCCTCCGTGACGTGAAGATCCAACCCTCGACCGGCATCGTCGCCGAGCGCTTCGGGCTGCTCGAGCAGAAGCTCATCTCCAACGCTGTCGACGCGACCAACTATTGCACTCTCGCCATCGGACAGCCCACACACGTCTTCGACCTCGACAAGCTCGAAGGCGGCATCATCGTGCGCCGAGCGCGGCGGGGCGAAAAGCTCCGGACCCTCGACGGCATCGAACGAACCCTCGATCCCGAAGACCTCGTCGTGGCCGACGAAAAGAAGCCGCTTGGCATCGCCGGCGTCATGGGCGGATGGGACTCGATGATCACCGCCGATACCCGGAATGTCCTCGTCGAGGCTGCTTGGTTCGATCCCACCACTGTGCGTCGCTCCTCGAAGCGCCATCTGCTCCACACCGACGCTTCGCATCGCTTCGAGCGCGGAGCCGACTTCAATGCCCCGCCCGTCGCGTCGGCCCTCGTCAGCCGCATCCTGCTCGAAGCCGGCGGCCATCAGATCGGGGCACTCACCGATGTCATCATTCCCGAAGTCCAAGCCCGCACCGTCAAGCGTTCGCCGATCATCTTCAGCCTTGGTGAGGTCAGGCGAATCCTCGGCCCCACCGAGGACCCCGAAGGCATCACCGCGTCGACCGCCGAGACTATTCTCAGCGGCCTCGGTTGCACGCTCGCGAAGAACGGGCACACGTCGCCGCACCCTGCCGGCTCCGCTCCATCTCTCGACCCCTCCCGCGCCGTAATCATCGAGTCTGTCCACAGCCCAACGTCCGACCCACAGTCCTACAACGTCACCCTCCCCAGCTGGCGGCTTGACCTCGAACGCGAGATCGACCTCGTCGAAGAAATCGCACGCGTTTACGGATACAACCGCTTCCGCAACACGCTGCCCGCCTTCGCCGGTTCTGTCGTCGAGTTGCCCCACGCCGAAAAAGAAGCGACCGTCCGCCGCACCCTGCTCGCGCTCGGCTGGACCGAAGCCATCTCCTCCACCTTCTGTGCCGCCGCCGACGCTGCTCTATTCTCGTCCCAGCCCAATTCGGCCGTGCCCATGGGAAATCCCCTCAGCGAAGAGGCGGGAATGCTGCGGCCTTCGCTCCTGCCCGGCATGCTGTCGATGCTGCTTCTCAATCTCAATCGCGACGTCGAGAACGCGGCGCTGTTCGAGATGGGCACCGTCTTCAGCGGCAGCCCCGAACGCGTCGACGAAAAGCCGGCGCTCGCCATCGGAGCCACCGGCAACCCCTTCACCGAAGCCGAAGTAACCTTCTACGACCTCAAAGGCACGCTGGAAGAGCTGCTCGGCAAATTTTCATCCCGGTCACTCTACTTTGACAACCTGCAGTTGCCCTCTTGGCTGCACCCCGCCCGCTCGGCCCGCGCCGCGCTCGACGGAGCCAGCGTCGCCTGGTTCGGACAGCTTCATCCGGCTGAAGCCGAGCGCCGCAAGCTTAAGCAGACGGTCTGGATCGGCGAAGCCTATCTCGATCGCCTCTACAAACACAAACTCCGCCAGCCCGTCATTTGCGAGCTGTCGCGCTTTCAGCCCGTGCAACGCGATTTTTCGCTGCTCTTTCCGAACTGGACAAGCTGGGGGTCCATCGAAGAAAGGCTCCGCTCGCTGGAACTGGCGGAGTTACGAAGCTTCAAGCCGCAAGAAATCCTGCGCGAGGGCAAAGCCATTCCTGCCGGACACTTCTCGCTCCTGCTCAGAGTCGTCTTCCAGTTACAGGATCGGACCCTCCGCGACGATGAGCTGCAGCAGTTCTCACAAGCCATCGTCGCCGCCATGGAATCCATCGGAGGCAAGCTGCGAACCTGAACCGAGCAGCGAGTCAGCCCGCTCTGCGAGCGCAAACAAGCCAGCCTCTGATTCGCTGCCTGCTGGCAGCTACACCCCCGGGCTGCTCAAGACAGACCCCTGTGTCCCACCATTCTTCCGCCCCTGATTCACTGGCCTGCTGGCCGCTTCATCCTTGGCTGCTGAAGCACGTACCAAATGTGGCACCCTCTCGCGCTCGCTGCCATTTTCCCGATTTCCTCTGCAAGCGCGGAGATATACTGCGCCAAGAAGCCACCTCGCAGGAGTTTCCCGCATGTCCACTGCCGCCGCCGTTCAGGACGCCGATCTTCCACTTGCCGCCGATGACTTCAGCGCCCTCGAGCAGCGGGTGCTGCGCGCCGTCGAATCGCTCAAGGCGGAGCGCGCCGCACGCACTGCCGCCGAACAGCGCATCTCAGCTCTGGAGTTCAAAGTCCAGCAGCTGATTCAGCAGAACGATAACTCTGCCGCCCAGGTCGAAGCTCTCGAGCAGGAACGCGAAGCGGTTCGCGGCCGGATCGAGCGGCTCCTGAAGCAACTCGACGAGGTTGCCGGATGAACGCAGGAGAGCGATCGCGGATGACCGACACCAGGAACCAGCCCGCGCCCCCAGTCCCGCACCCTGTAACTGAGAACGCCGACTACATTTCGGTCGACATTTACGACCAGACCTACCATCTACGTGGCGACGACCGCGAATATATCCATCGCCTCGCAGAGATAGTCGACGCCAAGATGCGCGCCGTTGCCTCGCACGGCAAGACAGTGGATTCGCTACGCGTTGCCGTTCTGGCCGCGCTCAATATTGCCGATGAGCTGGTCACTCTCGAGCGCCGCTACGACTCACTGGCCGGGTCGCAGGAGAGCCGCGTAGCGATCCGCAATCGCGCCCACACCCTCACGGGCCTTCTCGATTCACTCTTAAGTGAAGAGAGGAAGATCAGCTAAGCGTCTCTAGCGGCTCGCGTCTGTTGCCCGTGCCTTGTACGAAAAGTCCTGCGTCGCCACCTGCTTCGAACCCACCGTCACCGTTGCCGTCTGTTCACCGAGCTTCTCATGCACCGCTACGATCGTATAACTGCCTGGCGGCAGTCCCCTGATCGTGAAGTGACCGTCGGCATCAGAAACCGAAAAGAACGGGTTCGCCGCCACGTTGATGAACGCCTCCATCCAGGGATGATTATTGCAGCGCACCGGAATCATCAGCTCCGGTGTGGGCAGGGTGCGCATCTCGCCTCCTCCGTTTGGCGGCTGCGAAATATCCACTCCCTGGTTCGTGCTCACCTGGGGAGTGAAATGGACGTTATGCATCGTGGGATCACTGTTGGTGAACCGGACCGGCTGTCCCGCCTGCACGCCCACTACATGAGGCACAAACCGGCAGCCCTTCTGATCGATAGTCACCGGATTCGGTGAAGGTGCGTAAAGCTTGTTGCCGAGCCCATCCTTTACATAAACGAACACATTTTGAAGTCCGCCAGTGTGTACCACATACTGCTCGGTGTAATTGGCATCCGCCGCGCCGCACACCGGGTCCTGCGCCATGTCGATAGCGATCCTCTGCGGTGGCTGACCCGCAAAGTGGATCGTTCCCGAGATGCTTCCCGCCGTACTGTCATCGATCGTTGTATAGAGGCCGGCCGAAGAGCCGGCAGCCGTCTTCTTACAAGCTGCAACCGAAAGCAGCAGTGCACACACCGCTGCCGAGGTGACCATTCGTCTGAACATCCAAACTCGCTTTCCGGGATTCATCCTGCAAGCTGTGGAACTTCGAGCGCCGCAATTACCGCATCGGCGAAGGCTTTGGTTCCCGCCGTGCCGCCCACATCGCGGGTCAAAGTCTTTCTTTCGCTGTAGACGTGCTCCATCGCCTTTTGCACTCTATCGGCAGCTTCCGATTCCTCGATATGCCGCAGCATCAGGATTGCCGATTGCAGCAGCGCCGTTGGATTGGCAAGGTCCTTTCCGGCAATATCGGGGGCCGAGCCGTGAACGGCCTCAAAGATCGCTGCATCGGCTCCAATGTTCGCTCCCGGAACCAGACCCAGCCCGCCCACAAACGCAGCGCACAGGTCGCTGACAATATCTCCATACAGGTTCGGCAGCAGCAGCGTGTCGTACTGGTAGGGATTCATCACCAGTTGCATGCATGCATTGTCGATAATGTGCTCGCCGTAAGTAATTTCGGGATAGCTCTTCGCAACCTCTCGCGCGCATTTAAGGAACATGCCGTCGGAGAGCTTCATGATGTTTGCTTTGTGAATCGCATGAATCTTGCGGCGGCCGTGCTTCCTGGCGTAGTCAAAGGCCCACCTGGCGATCCGGGTCGAGCCCTTCTCGGTGATCACCTTGAGCGATGTCATCACGCCCGGCACAACCTCATGCTCCAGTCCCACATATTCGCCTTCTGTATTCTCGCGAACGATAATCAGGTCGACACCGGGATAACGTGTCTCAAGCCCTGGAAGATTCTTGATCGGGCGAAAATTTACATACAGCTCGAATTTCTTTCTGAGAGTCACGTTGATCGAAGTGAACCCCCCGCCGATCGGAGTCGTAACCGGCCCCTTCAATGCCAGCTTGGTCCGCCCGATCGAGTCGTACAGTTCTTTCGGGACATATTCTTCATATTTCTCAAAGGCTTCAGCCCCGGCAGAGTACCGTTCCCAGGCAAACTTCGCCCCGCTGGCTTCGAGGATCCGCACTACGGCATCGGTAACTTCAGGTCCGATTCCGTCGCCCGGAATCAGTGTGACTGCATGGGTCTTTTTCTCGCTCATGGAATCTGTCATCCCGCTGATTTCGTCTTCTTGCCCGGCTCGCGCGCGGTCAGCAACTGCTCCAGCTCTTCTTTGAATTCACGTACATCCTTGAAATCCCGGTAAACACTGGCGAAACGGATATAAGCCACCGTATCCAGGCTCTTCAGCCGCTCCATCAGCAGCTCGCCGATCTCGCTCGTCGTGCGCTCCCGCTCCGGCGAGTCGGTCAGGAAAGACTCGGTTTCATCCACCAGCGCCTCGAGTTTGCCGGCTGAGATGGGTCTCTTCTCGCACGCATGCAGCAAGCCGCTGAGCACCTTCTGCCGCTCGAACTTCTCCCGGCGTCCGTCTTTCTTCACGACCATGTAGGGGATTTCATCGATACGCTCATAGGTGGTGAAGCGCTTGTTGCAGCGCTCGCATTCCCTGCGCCTGCGTATCGAGTCTGCCTCTTTGCTCTCGCGCGAGTCGACGACGCGGTCTTGCGTAAACCCGCAGTAAGGACACTTCATTTCTGGTACTGATTTTACCAGCGCAAACCTTTCGCCCTCCGGGCTTACTCAAACATCGCGCCCAGGTCGCGCTTGCCGTGCACTACATGCATGATCTCAACTGCGCCTTCCTGCACGCGGTAGAGAATCAAATACTGGCCCACGGTGAAGCTTCGGTAACCAGACCGCAGTTCGTCACGCTGCCGGCCGGCGCGGGGATTTCGCCCCGAGGAGTTCGAAATGCTCTTTAAGAAAATCCACAATGCGGTCCGCAGCTTCCTCACTATCCTCCGCTATATATGCCCAGATACGCAGGATGTCTCGTCGCGCGCTGCGGGTAATTCGATAGTTCATGCGCTGAGCCGGGCTTGCCTTGCTGCCCTGCCTTCGCGCTTCACTTCCTCGGCAAGGCTGGAGAGGGTCTCATCCGAGTAGGGGTCGTATCTTCCTGCTGCGATATCAGCTTCCGCCGCATCGAGCGCAGCCAGAATCTCCAGCCGCGTGCGTTCGCGCTCATCCCAGAGCGACATCGCTTCTGTGACGGCTTGCTCTGGACTGCTCAATCGTCCACTCGCAACCGCTTCGCGAACAAAGGCTTCCTGATCGGGCGTCAAATGAACTTCCATAGCTTCAGCTTACTCCGGCGTGGCCTTCAAACAACACTCCTCTTGCCCACAACGATTTCCATGAGTTACCTTGCCCGTTGGCATCTGACAAAGCTATGTCGACTCGTGAACGCTCCATCCTCAAAGGCGCATTCGCCGGACTCATCGGCGGACTCGCCGGCGCAGGAGCAAAAGCCCTCGCCGAACAACTTCTTCCCCCTCGCACACAAGGCCAGACACCCCCGCCCGTCGCCCTCGTGGAACAGGTTGCCGGCCGTTCCCTGCCGCCCGCCGAGAAAGAAGCCGTCATGCATACCATTCATTGGGGCTTCGGAGCTGCGGCCGGCGCCGTCTACGGCGCGATGGTCGAAGTCGAGCCTTCGCTCGGAGCATGGCGAGGCGCCGCCTTCGGCCTCACCCTCAACAAGCTCACCCACGAAACCGTCCCGCCGCGCATGGGCCTGGCCGCTCCGAAAGAACAGCAGCCCGCTCAGGAACGAGTCAGCGAGTGGGTCACCCACGCTGTTTATGGAATCTTCACTGACGCGGTGAGGCGTATGGTTCGCCGCACCCTCTGATCTGTCTAGACAGCCTGCTCCGGAGCCGCGTCCGCAACCCCGAGCGCTTCCTCTCCGGCCTGTTCGCTCTCTTCCGAGACCTTCCTTAACGAAACGCCCTCGTATCGAGCCCAGATCAAACCCACCGGCACGATTGCCAGAAACGTGATCACCAGCAGAATCGCGGCGCAGGCCGTAGACGCCTCGGGGGTCGCTCCGGAAATACCAGTAATCGCCGCCGCGACAATCCCGATCTGCGTAAACCAGCCCAGCACCGGCAGCTGAATGATGCTGGCCCCGCCGCTGGCGATCATCAGAAGCACGCACTTGGAAAAGCTGAATTCCGCTAACTGATGACTCGCCACAAACGCCCGGCATCCCTCAAGATACGCAAGAGCAATCAGCCCCCACATCGCCAGCGAAAGCGAAGCCGCAGCCGCGAAATCCGAAAAGGACCGCATCGTATCCAGCCCGGAGTGGAAGGTCCGGATCTTTTCCGCAACCGCCTGACCCGCTTTCTTTGAGAAGAGACCGAAGCTGTTCTCAAAAAAGCTCGCGATGGCATTCCCGCTCACCCGAACAGCTACCATAAAGAGCGCGCCCACCACCGTCAGCACCAGTCCGCCGTATCGCGCGATAAACGCCGACACCTGGGGCGAGTGGAGCGCTCCTCCCGGCAGATGCCCTGCGTGACTCGTCACCTTCAGGATCTCCGCTTGCGGAATCGAAAGCACGCCAAGGGAAAAGATCAGCGCCATCGCCCCGGCATCGCACAGCCGCTCGACGATATACACCGCGATCTGCGAGCTGATCGGCAGCCCGGTCTTCTTTGACACCAGATAAGGCCGTACCAGGTCCGCCACACGCCCGATCAGTGCCACGGCAGTAAAACCGATCACCTGCGTCCCGAGCAGAGACAACAGCGGAACCTTCTTGTTATGCCGAACCAGCAGTGCCCAGCGCATCGACCGCAGCACATAGCCGAAATAAATACAGCCGACGGCTATCCCGATATCGCCCCAGTCCGCCAGCTTGAGTTGCTGAAGGAAGACGCCCCAGTCGAAATGGATCCTGCCGCGCGCGACCACCATCAGCGCCACCACGGCAAGAGCTGCCACCAGCCAGAGAATCCACTGCTTGCTTTTCAAGATCGAATCTCCATTCCAGCCTTGGCGCTAACGGACGGCAGAGGCCATCTGCCGCGCGGCTACCCGCCGGTTGAATTCATGGATCACGCGCGCCACATACACCCGGGTCTCGTGATACGGCGGAATCCCATGCCACCGATCGACCGCTGCCGGCCCGGCATTGTAAGCCGCCAGCGCCAGCGCCAGGTTCTCGTGATACCGCC
>JAFAMZ010000157.1 GCA_019232935.1 Silvibacterium sp. | reverse complement strand
CACGCCGCGCCGAGAAAGCGCAGGGAAAAAGCCATTTCATCTTTCAGACTATCACTGAGGCGCAGTGGTGAGCGGGTTCAGGATCAGGGAACAGGGAGCAGGGAACAGGGAACAGGGCTTTGCGGTTCACCACAGAGGACACGAAGTACACAGAGGGGTTGAGGTTCGGCCCACGATCTCTGCGATTAGATGTTTGCGATACTGGAGAGGACATGTCGATGGCCAAGCGAGTTTTTGCCTGCCTGATGATCTGGGCGCTTGCTTTCTCGTTTACTGCTCCAGGCTTTTCCCAGGCGAGCGGGAAGCCTGTCACGGCTCCGCGGGTCAGTGCGAACGCCTACGATGCCCATCCCAAGCTGATTGTCATTCTCGTGCTCGACCAGTTTCGGGGGGATTATCTCGAGCGGTATCGGAGCGACTTCAAAGCGCGCGGATTCAAGCTGCTGATGGAGCACGGCGCCTACTTCAGCGATTGCTATTATCAGTACGCGAATACGGAGACGGCTCCAGGACATTCGACAATCGGAACGGGGGCGTACACGGACGGGCACGGAATCGGCAGCAACGAGTGGTGGGACCTGGGGCGGAACAAGGACCGTCCAATTACTTCAGTAGAGGACGAGCGATATGCACTGGTGGGGCTACCAGCGGGAGCGGCGGTTGCTCCGGGAGCTTCGCCGCGAAATCTGATCGCGTCGACGATCGGGGACGAGCTGCGGCTGGACACAGTGGGGGCATCGCGGGTCTATGGTGTGTCGCTGAAGGATCGGGCTGCGATTCTGCCGGCGGGTGCGACCGCGAATGGCGCGTTCTGGATCGACCAGGCTTCGGGCAGGTTCATCACATCGACCTACTACATGCAGCAGCTACCGGACTGGGCGCAGGCCTTCGACGATGGGCCGCGCATCACCCAGGCGCTAACGGAGGCGCAGGCTCCGGCGGACACCAAGGACTTTTATCGCGTTGTGGGGCCGACACCAGCGGGGGTGAGTTACGAGCTGGACTTTGCCAAAGCGCTAATTGTGGCGGTGGGACTCGGGAAGGATGCCACCACCGACATGCTGACGTTGAGCATCTCGTCGACGGACATTCTGGGGCACAAGGTTGGGCCCGACGCGGACGAGCAGCGGCAGATGGTGGATGCGGTAGATGCAGACCTCGATAGCTTTCTCACCTGGCTGGATAAGAACGTGGAAGGCGGCCTGGGGAATGTGTGGATCGTGCTGACGGCAGACCACGGGATCGCGCCGGTTCCGGAGAATGCGGCAAAGCTGGGGCTGGATGCGGCGCGGATCGACCTGAAGAAGCTGGTCGATAACCTGAATTACGCCGTCAACCAGAAGTTTTCGCCGGGGGAAAAGATCGATTATCTGCTGCCAAAGCAATCGCTTCCCTATCTTGCGCTGAACCAGCCGGCTTTCGAGAGAGCCGGAATCAACGAGCAGGAGGCGGAGCAAGCGGTGGAGAACTTTGTTCCTGCCGCTTTTGCCAGCCTGAAAACGCAATCGGACGAGAAGAGTCCGGCGACGGCGAAGCTGCCGCCTTTAGCCGCGCTCTACAGGACCTACACGCGGCAGCAGATGCAGCAGGGGCAACTTCCGGATACGGCTTTCGGTCGGATTGTCAGCCACAGCTACTCGCCGAACGGCGGGTGGTACGTGATGGTGGTTCCGGAGGCATTTCAGATGGCGGGCTCAGGTTCTGCAACGACGCACTTCACGCCTTATTCTTACGACCGGCATGTGCCGCTGGTGTTTTATGGCGCTCCATTCGCGGCGGGGACGTATCGAGGCCTGGTAGAGCCGGTGGATATAGCGCCGACTTTCGCTTCCCTGCTGGGCGTAAACGCACCATCGGCATCGATGGGGCGGGTATTGACCCAGGCTTTGAAGCCGGCAAGCGAAGTGGTCTATCCCAAGCCTGCACCGGTACATGCGCGGGCCGCACACAGGCGGGCGGCGAGCGAGAGCAAGCAGTGAAAGCGGACATGCGGGTAGAGTTCGCCGGGATTGAGCTGGCCAATCCGGTGATTGCCGCGAGCGGGACATTTGGATACGGCGTGGAGTTCGAGGAAATTGTCTCGTTCCGGCGGATCGGCGGATTTGTGACCAAGGGGCTATCGCGGGAGCCGATGGCGGGCAATGAGCCTCCCCGGCTGATTGAGACGGCCTCGGGAATGATGAACGCGATTGGGCTGCAGAATATCGGCGTGAAGGCGTTTATTGAGAAGAAGCTGCCGGAGCTGCGGAAGTATCCGAAGACAGCGGTGATCGCGAACGTTTTCGGGTACCAGGTAACGGATTACATCGAGGTGATCCAACGGCTGAACGGGGCGGAGGGAATCATGGCGTATGAGCTGAATGCGTCGTGTCCCAACACAGACCACGGCGGGATGGTATTCGGGAACGACCCGACGATGCTGGATGAGCTGGTGTGGCGGACGAAGCAGGTCGCGAGGCGTCCGCTCATTGTAAAGCTGTCACCGAATGTGACGTCGATTGATGCGATGGCGAGGTGTGCGGAGAAGGCCGGCGCGGATGCGGTGTCGCTGGTGAATACCTTCGTGTCGCTGGCTATTGATGTCGAGACGAGAAGGCCCCGCATCGCGAATGTGACAGCAGGGCTGTCAGGGCCGGCAATCAAGCCGATTGCATTGCGCATGGTTTGGGAGGCGGCAAAAGCGGTGAAGATTCCGGTGCTGGGGATGGGCGGGATCGTCTCGGCGGAGGATGCGGTGGAGTTTCTGCTGGCGGGGGCAACGGCCGTCCAGGTCGGGACGGCGAGTTATGCCGATCCAAGAGCTGTGGAGCAAATTGCGAAGGGGCTGGAACACTGGTGCGTGAGGCACCACGTGGAGAAGGTAAAGGAGTTGACGGGGGGAATGGGGAAGAGGAAGCCGGCAGATTAGGGGTGGTTTCTACTTCACGGGTGCGGAAATTCGGGGCGTAATTCCGCGGCCGAATCTGCGGCGCGAGGATTGACTCAGGCGACGTTGCGGGAGGAGCGGCCGCGGAGTTCTTCGGGGATGCGGTCCTGAAGGATGCGGGCCTGAGCGAGTGCGACTCCGGTAATGTAAACCGGGGCGGGAGTGGTGACGGCGACCAGCACCCATGAAATCAACGAGACCAGCAGGCCGAGGACAGCGGCGCTTTGGAGTGTCATGACGATATAGCGATGCTCGAGGTGCATGACGAGCGCCCAGTTGCGCAGCGGCTCAATGCGATGAATTACGGCCAGGGCGAAGATGAAGGCAAGAATGCAGACGGTGCTGATTCCGATAAGGACAACATCGATGGTGCGGTGGAGGCGCTGGCGGCTGCTACAGTATTCGCAGGTTTCGAGATGCCTTTCGTAGTCGGTTCGCATCTCTGGCGAGATTCCGGAGATGTCGTAGCGCCAGCCGGAAAGAATATCGCCAACAACCTGATCAGTGCATTCTGTCATCTTAACTTTTCGATTCTGGTGCCCCCGAAGCTGCACCAAATACTACCATCTGCCCGGAGGAAAACCCGGGACAATTCTTGAGTATTCGCAGCGAACCCAGGGCGATACCTTTGAGTATAAATCCAATCCGGGCCGAACAAAAGCTTCCCCTACAACACAATAGATGTCATCGGCTGGTCCTGAGTCGCAAGCAAAACACGGTTACCAAGCAAGCTCATCCTATCGCGCAGCGCGTACTCTGCCGATACCCTTGCGAGCTCTGGAAGATTATTGCTTTCTGAGAGATGCGCAAGGATAACGTAGGCAGCCTGCCCGTCGTAGCCCTTCTCCAGAAATTCGGCAGCGGCGTGATTGGACAGATGGCCTACGCGTGACATTACTCTTTGTTTGACGGACCAGGGGTATGGTCCGTCACGCAGCATGTCGAGATCGTGATTCGATTCAATCATCAGGACATCGCAGCGGCGGAGGCGCATGGCGGCATTGGGAGGCATGTAGCCGAGGTCGGTGGCAAGCCCGATGCGCAGGCCCTCGGCTTCGAAGACAAAGCCAACAGGGTCGGCGGCATCGTGCGGGATGGTGAAGGGTGTGACGGCAATATCGCCGATGGAAAAGCCTTCGCCCGCGGTGAAATATTCGATTGCGGGAAGAGCGGCGGGGTCGGCTTTCGCTTTTTCCGGTTCGCTGGCAAGGGCCTCGTGTTCTTCCTCGAAAGCCTCACGATCTTCAATGGCGGGATTTACGGCTGCGGCACGGCTTTCCGCCTGCTTTTTGCGCTCGGCAAGCCACTCCGCGTAGGTCATGCGCTTGCGGGGTGTGATCCAGCGGACCCAGGCGCGGTGCGTGGCCTCAGTGAAGTAAACGGGAATGGCAAGCTTGCGGGCGGTGACGGCGAGTCCCTGGACGTGGTCCTGATGCTCGTGTGTGATGAGAATGGCGTCGAGGGTGCGGGGATCTTCTCCCGAGGCATGCATGCGCTTGAAGAGCTCACGGCCGGAGACTCCGGCATCGACGAGAATGCGCGTGCGCGTGGAGGAGACTACAGTGCTGTTGCCCCGGGAACCGCTGGCCAACACCGTCATACGAACCATGGA
>JAFAMZ010000114.1 GCA_019232935.1 Silvibacterium sp. | reverse complement strand
GCGGAAGCTCTTGCGATGCAGCGAACACGGCCCGTGCTTGTCCAGGGCGGCCAGGTGCTGCGGCGTGCTGTATCCCTTGTGCGAGGCCAGGCCGTACTGGGGGTAGTCCCTGTCCAGCTCCCGCATCCTCCCATCCCGATAAACTTTTGCGATAACCGAGGCAGCTGCAATGGAAATCGACAGGGAATCGCCATAGATGATGCTGGTCTGCGTGTACGCCAGATCGAGCCGCATCGCATCAATGAGCAGATGGTCGGGCAAGACGGCAAGCTTGCCGACGGCTTGAACCATGGCGATTCTCGTGGCCTGGTAAATGTTCACCCGATCGATGGTCTCCACGTCGACCTCCGCGATGCCGATGGCCAGGGCCTTCCGCTCGACAACCTTGGCTAGCCGCTCGCGGTCCTCACGGAGAAGCTGCTTGGAATCCCGCAGCCCGCGGATTCGTGTGTCTGGCGGAAGGATGACCGCAGCGGCGACAACCGGTCCGAAGAGCGCGCCGCGTCCGACTTCGTCGACTCCAGCGATGGTGTTGGCACCGTCCTTGCGCGCCGCTTTCTCGTACTTGTTGCCGCAGACGAGCGAGCGAAGCATGCGCAGCTTGCGCGTCGCAGCGGAGACGCTCTCCTCGCCCGCAAGCTCCTCTTCGAGAAGCTCCGGCTCCAACTGCAGCACTGGAATGCGTGCCATGAAGTGAGTCTACCGCGCAGCGCCGCTGCGGAGATAAGTGGAAATCAGGGAGGAATCCGGCTGACACACAAACGCCCCGGAAGCAGTTTTCCGGGGCGTTTGGATGCGTTAAGCGCGCTCGATTTCCTTGAGGCGGGCGGCCTTGCCGCGGAGTCCGCGAAGATAAAAGAGCTTGGCGCGGCGAACTTTAGCGGAGCGGATCTTCTCAACCTTATCGACGACTTTGGAGTTGAAAGGGAAGATGCGCTCCACGCCGTGTCCGAAGCTCATTTTGCGGACTGTGAAGCTGCCCTGCGCGCCGTTCTTGCGGGCGATGACGATGCCTTCGAAGGCCTGGAGGCGTTCCTTGTCGCCTTCCTTGATCTTGACCTGCACGCGAACCGTGTCGCCTGCCGCGAATGGGGGCAGGTCGGTTCGATTGATCTTCTCGGCAAGCCGCTGCATGACTGGGTGAATGGACATAACTCGTTCCTGGAGATGGTGTCAGAACTTTAAGTTTACAGGAAAATCAGGGCTTTTGGGGCGTCACCCTGGCGAGAAATGCCCGATCTTCTTGAGAGAGGTCTGCGGATTTGAGCAAATCCGGCCGGTTGCGAAGCGTCTTCTCGAGTGCACGTTCGCGTCGCCAGCGCCGGATGTTTGCGTGATCACCGCTCGCAAGTACTTCCGGAACGACGAGGCCGCGAAACTCAGCGGGGCGAGTGTAGTGCGGATAATCGAGGATACCGCCAGAGCCGTGGGTGGAGCGGGGAGGGCCTTCGCGGTCGGCGGTGCAATGTTCGTCGGAGTGGCCGAAGCTCTCGAAGGTGCTTGAATCTTCGTTGCCAAGCACACCGGGGATGAGCCGCATCGTAGCATCGACAATCACAGCAGCGCCAAGTTCACCGCCCGACAGAACATAGTCGCCGATCGACAGCTCGCGGTCGCAGGCGAGTTCGCTAACCCGCTCGTCGACGCCCTCGTAGCGGCCGCAGATCAGGACAATGCGGTCGAGTTTTGCCAACGCGCGAGCCGTCGACTGCGTGAATTTCGCGCCCTGGGCGGAGAGGAGAATCACAGATTGGCATGCAGCCTCTCGCTGTGGCTTCGGAGTTGTGACAAGAGATTCGATGGCTTCAACGACAGGGTCGGGTTTGAACACCATGCCTTCCCCGCCTCCGAAGGGGCGGTCGTCGACGGTGCGGTGACGGTCGTGAGTGAAATCGCGAAGATCGTGGAGTTCGATCTGAATCAACGCGTTCGAAATCGCTCGCTTGATGATCCCGTGCTCGAAGATACCGGCGAAGAATTCCGGAAAGATGGTGATGATGTCGAAGCGCATCGTCAGCCCTGATCCTAGCTTTGCTCGCTCCCGCTGCTGCTGTCGAGTTCGCGGCGTTCTTCGTCGGTCATGGGAGCATTGATATCGAGCAAGCCTTCCGGCAGGCGCATCTCGATACGATTCGCAGCGGGATCGATGCGGACCAGGTAGGCTTTGGCAAAAGGAATCATGACTTCGGCATCGTTCGGTGAATCGACGATGAGCAGGCCACCTTCGCGATCGAAATCCTTAACTCTTCCGATGGAAGCTTGCGAAGACGCCAAATCGATCAGCTCAGAGCCGACGAGGTCGGAGATGTAGACCCAATCGTCAGTGAGCGGCGTGCGCTCGCTTGACGGAATGGCAACCCAAAGCCCGCGCAGAGTCTCGGCATCATTCATCGTATCAACACCAGTGAACTTCAGGATAAGCCGTCCCTTATGCATCCAATGACGCTCAAGTCTCATTTCCCGTACAGGTGCAGGGCCGCCTTCCGACCCAAGCAAATATAAGCGCTTGCGATCGGCGAAGCGCTCGGGAAAATCGGTGAGCAGGTCAGAACTAACCTCACCGAGCCGGCCTTGCGGCCTAACAATCTGGGCTAGCAGCACCCACTCGTAATGGCTCATGATATTCCAGTGCGAGCAGATTAGCCGCCGGACGGCCCGTGCTTGTCCTCCTCGAGGATGTCCAGCGTATATCGATGGTGGTGCTTCATACTGACGGCGCCGAGGATGGTCCGCATGGACCGAGCAGTGCGCCCCTGCTTGCCAATTACCTTGCCGACATCGCTGGGAGCCACGCGCAACCGCAGCACGGTGCTCTCCTCTCGTTCGACAGCTTCAACAACAACTGCGTCCGGTTCGTCGACTAGCGCGCGGGCAATTTCCGTCACCAGCTCCTGCATGTCGTCCGGACGGTCTGCTTGCATCATTACCGGGCCTCCCTTGAGGACGTGGGTATGTCTCTCTCTCGGGCTCGCGCCATACTATCAGTAACTTTGCCCAGAGGACAGAAGAAATCTCCTGTCTCGCGTTGCCTTTTGGCGAAATTGCAAGTTGGGGAGGGGTGTGGGACCAGATGGTCAGGCGGCGGGTGTTTCGACCCGCCTTGCGGCTAGCTTAGCGACGCGGTCCGAAAGCTGTGCGCCTTTGCTCTTCCAGTATTCGATGCGATCGCGCTTGAGCTCGACCGACGCGGGGTTGGTTCGTGGGTTATAGGTGCCAACTACCTCGATAGAACGGCCGTTCCGAGCGCGCTCCTTTTCAATGACAATCACGCGGTAGTATGGCTGCTTCCGCGCGCCAACGCGCGCCAGACGTATCATTAACACGGAAAAATCCTTTCAAAGTCGGGTGTCTGAGAGGGATGCGGTGCAACTGGAATCCAGCAGATCGCGCCGGTCCGGACACGCATCTCCAGCAATTCAGTATATCAAGAATCTCTATGGCTTAGCCGTTCGAGAACAAGAAGCGCAGCATGGGTGCAACACGCTGCGACCAAGCGGTTTCGTCGTGAGTGCCTCCGGGTACCCGTTCATAGCGGAGGTCTTTTTCGGGGTGCCAGCCCCATGCTTCGAGCCGGCGACTCAGCAGGTCGGTGTCTGCGATGGTGCGCCGGCCTTCGCCGTCGCCCACATCAAGCCAAATGCGAGGACGATGGCGAAGGCTGGGCGCTTTTTCGTTCACGAACCCGACAATGGACTTGTGGTTCCACCAAACGGAGGGGGACATAACGGCGAGCTTTCCGAAAATCTCTGAATACTTAAGGCCAAGATATAAGGTAACAAGGCCGCCAAGTGATGAGCCGCCCAGAGCCGTGTGCTCGAGGCCGTGGCGGACTCGGTATTTCGTTCCAATCCAAGGCAACAGGTCGTAAATGAGCAGCTTGCCATATTTGTCTGCGTCTCCCCCGCCCATCTTCCAGTCGCGAGTGGGAGTGTATTCTGCGAGACGATGTTCGCCGGTATTGGCAATGCCGACGATGATCAGCGGCTCGATAGTCCCCGCTGCGATCTCGGAATCGGCTGTATCAGCAACCTGCCAGGTACGACCGCGGACGAACGAGGTGCGTGGATCAAAAAGGTTTTGACCGTCCTGGAGGTATAAAACCGGGTAATTGCGTCCGGGCTCCTCGTCGTACCCGGGAGGCACATAGACCGATACGTCCCGGTCATGGGACAGGAAGCGGGAGATGAACTGGCGATGGACGTGGACGCGAGGGTGGGGCGGAGCGTCGGGCGGGAGGGCTTCGATCAGTAACGGATCAACATGTGCCTGCGCCGAGATTTGTGTAGCCAATCCTCGTTTGCCCTTTCCGCGTCGGGTTTTAGGGGACCGCTCCATTTCATAAAGTTAGAGCGGATGTTGCCTGATACAGTAACAGGAATGTTATGAACCGTGAATATCACAAATGGTGGTCTCCAAGGCTTGGGCGTGACATGGAGCTGCTCGTGTTCGGGCATTCAGGCGTGCCGTTTATTGTTTTTCCCACTTCACAGGGTAGATTCTACGAATTCGAAGATCGTGGCATGATTTCGGCGCTCGGGCACAAGTTCGACCGTGGCGAGATTCAGTTCTACTGCGTTGACAGCGTGGATTCTGAAAGTTGGTATAACCGGGCAGTTCCTCCGCGTTGGCGAATTGCCAGGCATGTGCAGTACGAAAGCTATGTAATGGACGAGGTCCTCCCGCTTGTCAGACAGAAGAACTGGAATCCACACCTGGCAAGCCTCGGCGCGAGCTTTGGCGGCTATCACGCGGTAAATATTGCATTGCGTCACCCGGACCGGTTTACCGGGTTCTTATCAATGAGCGGCGCGTTTGATATGACTGGCTTTCTGGACGGATATCACGATGACGATGTGTACTTCAACAGCCCGACCAGCTACATCCGTAACATCAGTGACTGGTGGTATCTGGAGCGCTATGCGCGTAGCTCCTATATCCTCGCGACAGGATGGGACGACCAGTGCCTGGGAGCGAACCAATATCTGTCGCGGCTCATGGGCGACCGGTGGATTCCGCACAAACTGTACGTCTGGGATTCGTGGAACAGCCATGATTGGCCGACCTGGGTGTGGATGATGAATGAATATTTATAGAGGATTTCGCACCACCGGACCTCCCGTTCTGCAAGTGACTCAAAATTGGAACACCCTGGAAAACTTTTCCGCTAAAGGGTGCAAATCCTGACGCGCATGTATAAGATCGAGACACAACACCAAATTTTGCGGATTTGCTGTTGGCTCATGAGCTCGAAAAACGGGCTCGAAAAATAAGAATTGTGGATCAGGTTTCGCGGTTTTGTGGCGGTGCGTTGGGCGAAAGTTTCCACTACCGCTACAGGCAAGTCGGGGCCAAGCATGAAGAAAAGAGGAACAGTCAGCACAATGTGGAAACCGAATCAGCAAAGTAGCTCTTCTCAAACGCCCAATGAGCCGGTTCGCCCGGCAGCCCCCGCGGCCCCCAGTTATGAGCCAGCCGCACGCCCGTCTACAGCCAGCGCGCAGCCGGCATCGTCCGATCAGGCGACCATCGGCAAGAGCCTGGTGGTAAAAGGTGAGGTGAGCGGCTCGGAATCGCTATACATCGACGGCAAGGTGGAGGGGGCTATCAACCTCCCGGGAAACCGTGTGACGGTCGGTCGCAACGGCCAGGTCGCCGCGAATATCACGGCGCGCGAAATCGTCGTGTTGGGCAAGGTCAGGGGGAATGTGACCGCCAGCGATCGCGTGGACATTCGCAGCGAAGGGTCGCTCACCGGGGATGTGACGGCGCAGCGAATTTCGATTGAAGACGGTGCCTTCTTCAAGGGCGGAATTGACATCCGCAAACCGGGTAACGAATCGAAGCAGCAGGTGAATTCGGGCGCGAACGTCAATTCTGAAGCCGGCAAGGCGGTCCCGGTGCAGGTATAACCGCTTCGACCCGGCGGTTGGGCCAAGGCCCCGGGCGAAACTCGGGGTCTTTTGTCTTTTGAGGCATTGATCTAGGCAGTCACTATTTATTGGCTGATTGGAAAGCCTGAGACAATCTGCCGATCGCCGACGGATCAGCGTCTCCAATAACAAAAAACCTTAGCCCCTGCGATTGCCATGTATCCACGCTGAAATTACTGCGATGGCTCACTGTCGCCGGCATGGCAAAGGCGCGGTCCAGTTCGGTTGTGTCCTGAAGGATCAACACCGAAATCTTGTGCTGACTCAATGCGACCATCAACTGTGCACAGGGAGACTGGTGAAAATAAACTACCCGGCCGCCCAGCAAAGTGAATTCGGTGCCGGAAAATTCGGGCAAGTTGAAGGAAAAGGGAATCTTCCCCTGGAACCAGGGTTTGACTGCGTGGCGGTCAGATGAGACTACGTCCACAGGATTTGCGCTGGCTAGTGCGTTGATGTGCAGGTCGGCAATTTCCACAAAATGATCCGGTCGGCGCAGGAATTGGGCCGACGCTATCACGATCAGCAAGATTGCAGCACTGAAAACGGCAACAGAAACAAGCTGCAGGCGAGATGCTCGTCGATTTTGCTGCCTGGCCAGCTGTTCGACGCTACGGCGAAGCCCTGAGCTCGGAGCGAAGTGTCCTTGAGCGGGGCGCAGTCCTCGTTTGATGCGCACCAGTTCTGCGATTTCCGCCGCGCATTTCGGGCAGCTAGCGATATGTTCACTTACGGCGGTTGTTTCGTTCCGGGGCAGTTCGTTGTCGAGATATGCGCCTAACGCCCCGGTGTTTTGATCACAGTCCATTGCGAGGATTTCTCCGTAGGCTTCGCCGCGAGTAGTTCGCGAAGCAGTTTTCTGGCGCGGGCCAGGCGTGACATTACGGTTCCGATGGGTACACCGAGAACTTGCGCGATTTCCTTGTAAGACATCTCCTCTGCCTCGCACAGCAGGAGTACTTCGCGATAATGCAAAGGGACGCAAGCGAGTGCGTCCATCACTGTTTGTCTGCCCTCCTCCTGCAGAAGTAGGAGTTCAGGCGTGACACTGTGCGCAGTCAGGCACCCGATATCTACTTCTTCATCGTCTAGGTACGACAGGTTATGAGCACGGAGACCAGTCCGCGAAGTGAGAAATGAATTGTGGAGGATACGATACATCCACGCGCGCAGATTCGTGCCTTCCTGGAATGAACGGAACCCTTTCAGAGCCTTGGAATAGGTTTCCTGCACCAGGTCTTCGGCGTCGCTACGATCGCCGGTCAACCAGTGAGCGAAGTTATAGAGTTGGTCGAATAACGGCATCGCTATCGCTTCGAAGAACTCTGGATCCATAGCTCGTTACCTAACGTCCCTTCCGGATCCGCTTCAAGTCATCTCCAACTATTTACCCGAGGATAGCCGAAGGAAGCGGATGATGACTGCCCGCTCCTCGGCTTTGGGTACCGAAAACTCCATCTCATTGCCGGGTATGAGCGAATCTGGTCCTGTCAGCCACTTGTCCAGGGCAATGTCGTCCCAAGTAAAGCCAGCGGACCGGAGTGCTGTTGAATACCTGAACCCGGGTACGCTGCCGGCCTTCCGCCCGTAGACAGTTCTCAACTGGGGTCCCGTCTGATTCTGATCGAGAGAGTGGCAGCCGCCGCATCGTCTCTCAAAGAGCTGTTTGCCACGGTCGGAATCGGGGACGCTGTGCTCGGTCTGGGCTGGCCGTTTCGAAGCGGCAAGGCCGACTAAGAAGATTGTGCCGAGTGATGCAATCGTCAGCAATGCGTTCATCGAGCGATGTTTCGATTTGGAGTTGGTGATGATCATCGTTGGTTTTATACCGTGTCATGGAACTCAATTGGTGTGCCAGAGA
>JAFAMZ010000032.1 GCA_019232935.1 Silvibacterium sp. | reverse complement strand
ATGTTCTCGGCCTTAATCCCCAGGCTCGCGAAGTAGGCATTGAACAACGGCGCGTAAGAGTAAGTATTCAGCAGCCGCGGAATCCCGATCCGGAAATCCTTGCGTTTCTCCATTAGCGCCGCACGTTCCTTCACAGCCTTGGCGACGAAGAATCCCTTGGTGCTCGGAACGGGATCGGCAACCTCTTCCACCTTGCGGTGCTTGAACACATCATGTGCCGCGATATCGACAAAGTTCGGATTCGCCGCCTTGATCTTGTCGATATCCGCCTTGATGTCCTTCATGTCATCGAGATCTTCGACGGTCCCCTTCTCGCAGGTGGCAATAATCAACCGCTGCTCGCCCATACGCAGCGGCACCTTGGTCTTGCGCGGCTGGAACTCCACCGGCTTCGGCAGTTCCACCACTTTGCTCGACCCCGGAGCGACCTGGATCTGAATTAGCGGCTCTGCCTTCGCCTTGAAGGTCGACTTCGTCGTGCTGCAGCCGCATCCTCCGGCATCGTTGTGGCTATGGCTGCCAGACCCACAGCTTGATCCGTGCGCATGCTCCACGGGCGGCAGGTTCGCCTGTACCTGCTCGAGGCTCGGCAGATTCATCGCAGCCGTAACTTCCTCGGCCGTCGCCGCGCGATCCCCGCCGTTCACGTCCACATCGATGAAGGTGCGCAGGCAGTTGTTCTTGCAGAAGTAGCAGCGCGTGTCTTCATTGCGCGTCGTGCGATACCGGATATTCGCCACCGCCTCGAGCCCGATAAACGTCGTCTCGCGTCCGTTCTTCCACAGCCGCAGCGCTTCCTGCGCCGCGCCGATCGCGCCCGATTCGCCGCAGTGCTCGTGGACGATGATCTCCGGCTCCTTGCCATTAGCGCGGAAGCTCGACTTGATGAAGTCCACCTCAGCCTTCACCACGGCCATGTTGTTCTGCGTGCCGCCCTGCAACACGAAGCGCGACCCCAGCGTCGCGAGGTTCGGAATGCTCGCGACGTAGAGGAACACATTCTTCGG
Organism: Silvibacterium sp.; assembly: GCA_019232935.1. GTDB lineage: Bacteria > Acidobacteriota > Terriglobia > Terriglobales > Acidobacteriaceae > Silvibacterium. Next base: position 1,458 of record JAFAMZ010000032.1, on the reverse strand, counting down.
CAGCACATCCGCAAGACCGGCCAGGATCTCCTCGGACCGCCAGCCCTGCCGCTGAAAATTCACAATGTCTGACTGCATGAAGACTGCGCAGCCGTAGCCGAACGAGGGCATAGACTTCGCCGAAAAGGCGATGTCGGCAAACTCCTCGACCTTCATCCCGAAGCCTTCGGCGGTGGACTGCAGGAAGTATCCGTTGCCTGCCGAGCACTGCGTGTTCAGTTTGAAGTCCTTCACGCGCCCATCTTTGAGCACGATCAGCTTGATGTCCTGGCCGCCGACGTCGATGATCACGTGCGGATCGTCATAGAACTTCAGCGCCGACTCGGTATGCGCCACCGTCTCGACCAGCGCCACATCGGCGTGCAGCACGTCTCTGAGGATGTCCTTCGCGTAGCCCGTGGTTCCCACACCGAGCACTTCCAGCGTAGCGCCCTTGCTTTCCACCTGCTCGCGCAGCTTCTCGAACATCTCGATGGTGTCCTCGATCGGGTTGCCGTTCGAGAGCTGGTAGGTCTTGCAGAGAATATCGCCGTCGGTGCTCAGCAGCGCCGCTTTGGTCGACGTCGACCCGCCATCGATGCCGATGAATCCCGAAATCACCTGCCCGGGCTGAAAATCTGCCGCTACAAACTTCTTCCTCCTGAACGCGCCCTTGAAGGCATCAAGCTCGGCGTTGTCCGTCACCAGGCCTTTTGTACCCGCCGACGCCTTCTCTTCCGCGCGACCGTAATCGATGTAGTAGAGCAGCTTCTCCGTGCCCAGATAACGTCCGAGCGAGGCGTCGTCCTCATCCCTGCCAAACTCCACCGATCCCAGCGCGGCGAAATATTGTGCGTTGTCCGGAACCTTGATCAGGTCTTCCGGCTTCGCGCCCTCCGGAATCTCGACTTTGCGCTCCTTCCACATGCGGGGAATATTCGCCTGCCACGCCTCGCGCATGCCGCGGATGAACCCATTCGGGCCGCCCAGCAGCAGCACATGCGGACGCAGCGTGTTCCCCCGCGTCAGCACGCTCAGGTTCTGCAGCACGATGGCTTCAAAGAGCGATGCCATCAGCTCGTGCGACGGCGTGCCGGTCTTCTGCAGGCCGTTGATGTCTGTCTCTGCAAAGACGCCGCACTTGCCGGCGACCTTATGCAGCTTGACCCCGTGATAGCCCTGGTTCGCCAGCTCCGATGCCGGAATCTTCAGCTTGGCGTTGATCTTGTCGATGACGGCGCCCGTTCCGCCCGCGCACTTATCGTTCATCGACGGAATCTTCTTTTTGCGGCCTGTCTCCTCGTCATCCTTGAAGACGATGATCTTGGCATCCTGCCCGCCAAGCTCGATGACCGAATAGACTTCCGGGTGCAGCTTCTCGACCGCCAGCGAAACGGCGTGGACTTCCTGCACGAACTTCGCTCCGATCATCTCGGCGATCGTCCCGCCGCCCGATCCCGTAATGAAGATCCGCGTATT
>JAFAMZ010000405.1 GCA_019232935.1 Silvibacterium sp. | reverse complement strand
GGCTTTGTAGATGGAGGTGGTGTGGCTGGTTTTGACCAGCAGGCCGTCGACGCGAAAGGAATCCGGCGGAACGGTCTGAGTGACGTAACCGGTGCGGGTTTTCGGGATGGCGGTTTGCGAGCCGGAATCGGCGTGCAGGGAGGCGGTGCTAACGAGGAACGATCCGGATAATGCGAGGAAGAAGGCAGAAAGACGATTCAAGCGAGCCCCAGGAGCAAGTTTTAGCGGGAGTATAGCGAATCTCGGAGTGCTGGTTGTGAGAATTCTCTTCTGGTTATCGGGTCAGTTCCTCCTCAGGGGCTAAAAGGCCGCGTCCCAGGGAACGATCCCACTGGGCTTTAGGCCCGGGCCTCAAGGCCCTCTCTTTTGTGGCCACGTGACGCGGGGCTGAAAGCCCCGCTCATCTACCCGGCCTAGCAACTTCTCACGGGGACACTAAAGCCCCCAAGGTGGGAAGAGGGTTTACCGGACGGGCTAAAGCCCGTTTCCTTCAAACTGACACAGGATTCTCTTCCGCTGTAAACTCAGTCGCGTCAATGCCGTCTATTCCCAAGAATGGGACACATGGTATCCACGGAGCTTCCGCCGCTTGCGCGGGCCGAGTCGCTGCTCGAACTGGCCGACTTTGACGAAGTGGTCCGGCTTTACCGGCCCCGCATTTTTCGTTTTCTGATGGCCTCGCTTGGGGACCGCGACCTGGCCGAATCGCTCACGCAGGACTGTTTTCTCAAGGCATATCTGGCGCGGCATCAGTTTCGAGGCGAGTCGAGCGTGGCGACCTGGCTGACGCGGATCGCGGTGAACCTGGTGCGCGACCATCTGCGCAGCCGGCGGATGCGGTTCTGGCAGAAGACGCGCGATACGGCGCTCGATATTGTCGATGTGAGCGACTGGATTCCGGACGGCGCGAGCTCGGCGGAAGAAGTCTGCCTGCAGCAGGAGCGGGTACGGGAGATCTGGCGCTCGGTCGAGAAGCTTTCGCGGCAGCAGCGGACGGTGTTCCTGCTGCGATTTGTGGAGGAGATGGAGCTGTCGGAGATTGCCGAGACGACAGGCATGAACACCAGCACGGTGAAGTCGCATCTGTATCGCGCGCTGCGCATCGTACGCGAGCGCGTCTCAGGAAAGTCTGAAGGTGAGGAATGAAGGAGCACAGGAACAAATTTCGTGACGTTTTAGCGCCTGACGAGGCGATGATCGAGCCTCCGGGCGAGTTTGGGGGCCCGTTTGGCGAGGACCTGCGCAATTTCCGCGCTGCGGTTCATCGCGCTGCGGAGCGGCAAACAGCGGAGCCGGTCCCATTCGGCTGGCTGAATGCGGCGAAGCGGCGGCGCCATGCCGCGCAGCGGCGCCTGGTGCTGTCCTGGGCCGCAGCAGCGGCCTTTGCGGCGCTGCTCTTCACGGCAACGTTGCCCATGATGCATCACTCGAGTGGCGGCTCGGGGCCTGTCGCGCTGACAACGCAGACGGGCAGCGACGACACGGCCCTGCTGGAGCAGGTGGATACGGCCATATCGGAAGCGGTGCCGTCCTCCCTTGCGCCGCTGGACGCACTCGATAGCACGGACGCCACAAGATCCACGAACACGCAAGCACCACTGAAGAAATCGGAGAAGAAGAATGTTTCGCAATAATTGGAAGCGCTTTGCCTTGGTTCTCTCGCTGGCGTCGCTGGCTGCAGGAGTGGCTCCCGGGTTCGCGCAGGACGGGCACGGTCCGGGTGGCGGACCTCCGGGACCGCCGCCGCTGGAGCGCGCCTTTCATGGCGGCGGCCCGGGGCGCTGGTGGGACGATCCGAATGCGGCCCAGCAGATCGGCATTACGGACGATCAGAAGAAGAAGATGGACGAGATTTTCCAGCAGAACAAGCCGAGGTTGATCGATCTGAAGGCCGCGCTGGAGAAGCAGGAAACCATTATGCACCCGCTGATTGAAGCCGATCAGCCGGATGAGGCGAAGATTCTGAGCCAGATCGATGCGATTGCGCAGGCGCGGGCCGAGCTTGAGAAAGCAAACGCCCGGATGCTTCTGAGTATCCGCACGCAGCTCACTCCCGACCAGTGGAAGAAGGTTCGGGCCATGGCCCAGGCCCACATGGAAAGCAGAGGCAGGTGGGGAGGTCCTCACGGTGAGGGCCATCCTGGTGGTCCTGCCGGTACTCCGGTCGGGCCGGATGGCGGAGCCCCGCCTCTGCCGCCGCAGTGATCAGGGAACAGGGCTGAGGGAAAGCGCTGGTCTGAGCCCTGGCTCACCGGAAGTTGACTTCGATGATTCGAATCTCGGGGTAATTCTGGTTCCAGTCCTGGGCCAAGTGGTCGAAGATCAGGCGGAACTCGCGGGACTCGCCGGGCTTGATGGGAGCCGCGGATACCGGCTGAGTATCGATGTAGGGTTGATGGGTGCGGATCAGGTTCAGCGGCATCGTTTCCTTCTGAACAAGCTGATTGGTGAAGTCACGGAAGGCGACCTGGACTGTGATTCCGGATACAGTTTTGTCTCCGTGGTTGGCGATTGCGCCGTCCACGTAGGTGGCTTTGCCGCCAGCGACGCTTGAGGCCTCGCTCATCTGGACATTGGAGATGGTCAGGCTGGCCGCGTAGGGGTCAGGAGGCGCGAGGCCGGCCCCGCCGGGATTGGGCGGGGGCCCGTGGTGTCCTCGGGCGAGAAAGATTCCCAGCACAAGCAGAACAAAAATGCCAGCAACGACCCAGGGCATCATGGAGCGCGGCTCGCGAGCCGATTTGTCGTTCGGGCCGAGAAAGTCAGGTGTTTGTCCGCTGGTAGCCATCAGCGCGATTCTACATGGCCCGCAGCCTGGCTGGTGCGTGGTGAAAGATGGCGGGTGGTTCACTGAGATGTTAACTTCCGAATTTTTTTACTAAAGTTA
>JAFAMZ010000347.1 GCA_019232935.1 Silvibacterium sp. | reverse complement strand
GAAGCCCGCGCTCTCTTCTATATCTATGCATCGGCTGCTCTGGCGCGCTATCAGTCGCATGCACCGACGACACGTGAACTCTTCCCAGAACTCGAGATCATCTGGAACACTCACCGGTTGAGCCAATGGGATCTGACCGATCCTTTCCGCATGACCCGCTTTCTGGAGCAGCACCTCGCTCCGTCGGCTTCAGTCGCCGCGACTACCCTCGCCAGGAGTCACAGACACCGGTGCAGAAAGCCGTAGAAGTGAATACTGGGTATCGAAAAACTCTCCCCGACCGGGCGCTGCAAACGTGTGGCGCTCGGCATCCGGGCCGGAAATCGAGTCGGGCCGTCGCACAAGAGCTGTCGACCGGAAATTCCTGAAAACGCCGGGACACCTCAGGCCCATCAAGAAAGCGCGGGTGAAGAGGCCGAAGAAGATCGGCTAGCGTACAAACCCGACAACCCTGCCAGCCTCGAGTTACACCTTCAGCGTATGTCAAGACGCTGAGGCAAAAGATGGTGCTGAACGAAATCGAGTCCGTGTTACACGAGGCGGACAGACGTCTCTACCTCGGTCGGGACCTCGTGAGTGGGATTCCCGTGCCTGCCGGGAGTCCTTCGAAGTGGATGAGCACCACGCGTCGGGACGGGTCCGTCTGGAGCGACGTCTTGCCCAATTCCGACTACTGGGCCGACTTGGTTGCGCTAGCTGGCGTGCTGCCTACCGCGTCAGTTTGAGCTTCACCAAACGTTATTGAAGGAAACCTCGCTGTGGGCTCGATCACACGAACTAAGCTTTCGTATATGGCACCGGCCCCCAGAGACGTGACTGGCGCCGCCCGGACGAACGGCGATCTCCATGCCGATCTGGGGGTGGACCGCTGGAGCCAATCGTCCTATTGCTGTCGACTTCCTATGGAAATCGGCTGACCGAAATTGGAATCGACAAGAATCTCCGAAGTGAGCGGCAACTCCGATACATCTCCCCCTATTATTTTGGTACCACAGGCGACGATCGGACTCCATAGAACACTCTCCTAAAAGGAAAATCCGAATCAGCTTCGGCTATGGCTGAGGCACTCCCTAGGAATCTACCGAGAAACCGGAAGGGAAAGAAGCGAGGCACCTCTCTACGAAATACCCCATGAAGGTGTTTCAAAAGGCTATTGTAGGGTTTTGATCAACTTGATTGATCATGGGCTGGAGAAGCGAGCGGGCGCCGCGCGCATTTGAATATTCGTTTCGCTTCACATCAAATGTCCATATTCATGCGACGCAGAGCAATCTCTGTTAGAGCCACGAATTCTGATTTGGTCATTGTCATGCGTGACCATCGTTGTCATGCAAAACAGCATGACGATGACAACTTGACCGGATTTCCCGGACTATATGGACACACGAAACACCCATAAAAGGCGCGTCTTGAGACATTTGCCAATCAAATGAGTAATTCGACTAGGTGTATGGCGGAGAGAGTGGGATTCGAACCCACGTTAGAGTTTCCCCTAAACACGCTTTCCAAGCGTGCGCCTTCAGCCACTCGGCCATCTCTCCAGCGCACAACTAATTCGAATTTAACACAGGGAATCGACCTCGATCTGGCCGGTAAAATCGGAAGACCCGCATGGTCACGGGGTGCCTGAACAAATGCGATCCGACGATACTCAATCCGAAGGCCTTGTGTTCGATCAGAACGGGGGGCTCGTCGATCTTGGTGCCGAACTTCGGGCCTTGCTGGGGCTCGCGATTCCGGTAGCGCTGTCGGAGATCGGCTGGATGACCATGAGCATCGTGGACGTGATCATGGTCGGAAGGCTGGGGGCGGCGGCAATCGGAGCAGTCGGCCTGGGGAATGCGATTTACTATGCCCCGGCCGTATTCGGCATCGGACTGCTGCTCGGGCTCGATACGATGGTCTCTCGCGCGTGGGGCGCTCGCGATTTTACTCAGTGCCATCGCTGGCTGGCGCAGGCGATGTATATTGTGTTGGCATTCACGCCAGTGCTGATGCTGTTCATGGTTATCGCGCGGCTGTTATTTACGGCCCACGGCGTCGACTCGCTGGTGGCCGTGTACACGCGATCTTACGTGGGAATTCTTAACTGGGGGACGTTTCCTCTGCTGGTATACGGCGGATTCCGGCGGTACCTTCAGGGCGAAGGACTCGTCAGGCCGGTTACGTTTGCGCTCATCTCAGCAAATCTTGTGAATCTTGCCGGAAACTGGCTTTTTATCTACGGAAAACTGGGGATGCCGGCCATGGGAGTCAATGGGTCGGCGCTGTCGACGGTTGTGTCGCGGATATATATGGCCGCAGTACTGATGTATGTTGCGTGGCGGCACGAGCGCGGACGAGGGCATCGGCTGTTTGCGCATTGGCCGGGACCTGACTGGGGCCGAATCCGCGTGCTGATGAATCTGGGAATCCCCGCGGCATCTCAGATCATTCTTGAAATGGCAGCGTTCGGGGCGGTGACGATCATGGCATCGCATTTGGACCCGGTGGCGCTGGCGACGCATGAAATCGCCCTGAGCTGTGCCGCTTATACATTCATGGTTCCGCTCGGGATATCTGCGGCGGCCGCAGTTGCGGTAGGTCACGCGATCGGCGCGGGTAATCTGGCGCGGGCTACGCGAGCAGGATGGATGGCAGTAGGGCTGGGAATCGGATTTATGAGCCTAACTGCGGCAGCGTTTCTACTGGTTCCGCGGCCCATTATCGAGATATACAGCCGTGATCCGCAGATTATTTCGATGGGCGTGCGGATTCTGATGCTGGTGGCGGCATTTCAGATCTTCGATGGCTGCCAGACGGTTGCCACGGGTGCTCTGCGAGGTCTGGGTGAGACACGCTTCCCAATGCTGACGAATTTTGCCGGGTACTGGCTTTTCGGTCTGCCGCTGGGTGCAATTCTGTGCTTCCACTTCAAGTGGGGACTCCAGGGCCTGTGGCTCGGCCTCACCGTGGCGCTGATTGCCATCGCATCCCTGCTGCTGCGCAGATGGCGCGGCGGGCGGCTGCATGCTCCCGGAAAACCGGAAAGCGCGATGAAGCAGGATGTGACGGCCTGAAACCTCCGGCTTGATGAGATTCGTAACCATCGGCGGTGTTAATTGGGGCCACGGATTGCTGCGCAAGCCCTCAGTGTTTCGATTTTTTCGTGGCCTTTTTCAACAGCTGGTTCAGGGTCGTCTGGTCGAGCTCCTTTTCGACCGCGCGCGAAACGTTCGCAAAGACCTGTTCCAGTGCCGAACTTATTTTGGACTGGGCGCCGGTGAAGGTGACTCCATGAAGCAAGTCTCCTGTGTTTAGAGCCCGGTGCACGTCGCTTAAGGTAATTTCCTTTGCAGGACGCGCCAGTTTCGAGCCGCCGTTTGGGCCTTTCTGACTTTCGACGAGCTTGGCCTGCTGCAACAGTGAGAAGACGCGGCGGATCACAACGGGGTTTGTGTTCAGCTTACGAGCCACGTCCTCTGAGGTCTGCAGTACATCCGGTTCGGCAGCGAGCAAGACGAGGGCGTGGACGCCGGTGGCGAATCGGGTATTGATGGCCATGATGCCACGCTAACACAGGTTTTGCGGATTCCCTATGCTGAAGTTACGAGGCGGCCGGTAATCTGTCGTTCACTTCACTTAAGTTACGCGAAGAAAACGTGTAGCATCGAGTTCTCTTATTCAAGTAACAGGGGATGAACAAATTTGCTGATTCTTTTCGTAGGCGATGTTTTCGGCAGCGCTGGACGGCGGATCGTACGCGAGCATCTGCGGCACATAATCGCGGAGCGCGGAGTGGACCTGTTGGTTATCAATGCAGAAAATGCCGCGGGAGGGTTTGGGATTACTCCCGCCATTGCCGAGGACTTGTTTGATCTCGGCGCGCACGTGCTCACCACGGGAAACCACGTCTGGGATAAACGCGAGATCGTCGATTACATGCAGTCGGTGCCGGAAGACAGCAACGATCGTCCGCGGCGGCTGCTGCGCCCGGCGAATTTTGTGGCCGGAACGCCCGGGCATGGATTGTATGAGGGCGAATTACCCAGCGGCCAGACATACGCGGTGATCAATCTGCAGGGACGCGTGTTCATGGGTGCGAGCGATGACCCATTCCGTACGGCGGACACACTGCTTGAGAGGATCAAGGCAAAGGTAATCGTGGTGGATATTCACGCTGAGGCAACCTCAGAAAAAGTTGCCCTCGGCTGGTATCTCGACGGACGGGTGACGGCGGTGCTGGGCACTCACACACATGTGCCCACTGCGGATGACCGCGTGCTTCCGGGCGGGACAGCGTATCAAACCGACGTGGGAATGAGCGGCCCTTACGACAGCGTTATCGGCGTGGAGAAGGACTTGGTCCTGCAACGTTTCCTGTCGAATATGCCAGGGAGGTTCGAGGCAGCGAAGGGGGATCCGCGGATGGCCGCGACGCTCATCGAATGCGACGGAAAGACAGGACGTGCGATTTCTACGCAGAGACTGTTAATGGGGGAGTAGTTACTCGGCCATCGTCTACTCCCGCGATGATTGTTCGCCTTCGGTGGTGGTGGTCTTCCTCGGCCTCAATAGCGGAAACAGAATTACATCCCGTATAGAGCTGGCTCCCGTCAGGATCATCGTGAGGCGGTCGACGCCGATGCCTTCCCCTCCCGTGGGCGGAAGGCCGTAGGCGAGGGCCCGGACGTAGTCCTCATCCATCTGGTGTGCCTCGTCGTCTCCGCGAAGGCGCTGCGCGATCTGCTGCTCAAATCTTTTTCTTTGTTCTTCAGGATCGTTGAGCTCGCTGAAGGCATTGCCGAGTTCGAATCCTCCGATATAGAACTCAAAGCGCTCGACCCACTCAGGCTCATCAGGCTTCTGCTTGGAGAGTGGCGAGACGGCGAGCGGGAAGTCGTAGATGATGGTGGGCTGGATGAGGTGGGGTTCGGCGACGGCTTCGAAAACGTCAGCGATTGCCTTGCCAAGCGAACCGCCTCTTCGGAGTTGATCTTGCGGTGCTAAAAGGGCGGCGTGGAAGAGGAAAGCCTTATGCTCTGGTCTCACTGGCCCGATCACTGAATCCAACCACGAGAGGAAGGAGGATGAGTTTGCGAAGGTTTGAACAGTAGGGCCGGGGCCGGCTTCGTCCCACCACCATTTGATGATCGCCTCCCTCATTGACAGCCTTTCCCATTTGCCAAGGTCGATTTCCTTCCCATGAAACTGGGCGATGGTTGTTCCATTCACCTCCTGCGCCACAAACTTGATGCACTCCTCCGTCAGGTCCATCAGGTCCCAGTAGTTGGTGTAGGCCTGGTAGAACTCGAGCATGGTGAACTCGGGATTGTGCTGTGTCGAGATGCCTTCGTTGCGGAAGTTGCGATTGATCTCGTAGACGCGGTCGATGCCCCCGACGACGAGGCGCTTGAGATAAAGCTCGGGCGCGATCCGCAGGAACAAATCAATATCGAGCGCGTTGTGATGCGTGGTGAAGGGGCGGGCCGCGGCGCCTCCCGCGATGGGCTGCATCATGGGCGTTTCGACTTCCACGAATCCGCGGGAATCGAAGAATTTGCGCAGCGCCGCGAGCACCTTTGCCCGCTTGATAAACACATCGCGGACATGAATCTCCGCAGGAGTGCCCTCGTTGAGCACGCCATTCATAAAGAGATCGGCATAACGTTGGCGGTAGCGCAGCTCGACGTCTCCTAGGCCGTGGTACTTCTCAGGGAGTGCAAGCATGGCCTTCGTGAGAAACGTAATGGTCTCTACGTGAATCGTCAGCTCGCCCGTGCGAGTGCGAAAGAGATAGCCGCTGACTCCTATGTGGTCGCCCAGATCGAGCAGTTTGTAAAGTTCGAATGCCTGTTCGCCCACCGCATCTTTGCGGACGTAAATCTGTAAACGCACGCCGTTCTGCTGGAGCTGCGCGAATCCTGCCTTGCCCTGGAGGCGGATGGCCATAATGCGTCCGGCAACCGTGACGTTGCTGCGGTCGCCTTCGAGTCGCTCAGCGGTCGCATCGTCGTAAACGGCGCGAACTTCGGGAATGGAGTGCGTTGCGGCGAAGGAATTGGGATATGCCGACTGGCCGAGCGCCTCAATTTGCCTGAGTTTATCCTGGCGGAGAGCGAAGAGATTTCGCTCGAAATCTGACTCGAACACTGTGTTTCCTTAAGTGAATAGGCTTTTGCAAGTATAGCGTTGCACCCAGCTTCAACTTGTGCGCGACCGATTGATGTATAACAGGCAGGGATGAGTGATCCGGACCCGAACTCCGGTCGCGGCGAATCGCGGCGTAGCGACGCCCGCAACAGCGGAATGAACACGCTGGTACAGGCTGAGAGCCTTTTACAGATTGCGTTTGTGCTTCCCGCGGCCGTGCTGATTGGGTGGGGAGCCGGGGCTCTGCTCGATAAACGGCTCCATACCCACTGGATTTACATTGTCGGGCTTCTCTTCGGCTCGGCCGCGGGACTGGTTGAGGTGGTTCGGCAGGCCCTGCGGGCGGGTAACGAAAAGCGGAAATGAACGACGTAAGCCAGCTGATGAACTTTTCTGACGCCGACCTGAAGGCGGCGTTGCGGCGCGCGCTGCGCATGACGGCAGCCATGGCGCTGTTCGGGTTTGGTCTGCTGAATCTGCTCACGAGCTGGAAAATGGGGGTACAGCTATTGGCAGGCGCGTTTGTTTCGGCGACGGGATTATATGAGTGGCAGCAGTTGATCGAGTTGATCAATGCGAAGCTGGATAATCAGAAGGTTCCGCGGCCGACGGCATGGGTCGTGACAATGTTTTTCCTGCGGCTCGGAGTGGCCGCTGGAGTTATCTATGTTACCCTGAAGTGTTTACCGGGACCGTATTACGCGCTGATAGCAGGACTGGGGCTGGTGGGAATTGCCCTCCTGATCGAGGTGGCGCGTTTGTCGCGCTCCTGAGTAGCAAATCAACGAATCGCAAGGAATCATGCACGATTTACTCGTTTCGCTGACGCGACTGCTCAATCATCTTTTCGGAGCGCCGCTGGGTGCACTTCTGCAAGCGCTGGGTATTCACCCGGTTCACCCGAACCCTCCCATCAATAACACGCTGACGCTGGAGCTGATCATCGCTGCGGTGATGGTCGCCTTCTTTATTCTGACTCGAATCAGCTTGAATGTAGAGAAGCCCGGGACAGCCCAGAATCTGGCCGAAGTGGTGCACGAGTTCGTGTGCAATCAGGCAGAGTCGACTGTTGGCGAGGGATACGAGAGGTTTGTGCCGTACGCCACCATCATCCTGACCTTCGTATTGAGTTGCAACCTGATGGGCTTACTTCCGGGCATCGAGACCCCGACTTCGGCACCGGCGGTTCCGCTGGGGATTGCCATTCCGACTTTCCTTTACTACAACTGGCAGGGGCTCCGCGTTCATGGACCCATCGGATATGCGAAGACCTTTCTCGGCCCAATGTGGTGGATCGCATGGCTGGTCGGTCCGATCGAGATCATTTCGAATCTCGCCCGCGTAATGTCGCTCACTATCCGTCTTTACGCGAACATGTTTGCGAGCGATCTGCTGACCTTGGTCTTCTTCTCCATGATTCCGGCGGTGCTGCCGGTCGTGTTTCTGGGCTTGCACTTCTTCGTGTCGCTGATCCAGGCGTATGTCTTCATGCTGCTGACTCTGATTTACCTGTCCCTGGCGGTCGCGCACGAGCACTAGGAGCTTAGGGTTCTGAGTTTTTCGGGATTTTAGACATCTGATTCGGCGGAGCGCTTCCGCCGCCGAACCCAGGGCCGTGAGCGTGAGGGGGCCAGCACGGTGAGCCTCAACCACCCACTGACGGCACATTCATCAGGGAAGCAGGAGAAAGTATGCGCAAACTTCAGTATCTATTCATGACGTTGTCTGTGCTGTGCATGGCGATGCCTGCATTCGCCCAGACAGGTGGAGGCAGCACGATTGACCTGGTGCCTATCGGGGCCGGTGTCGGCATGGCCATTGCCGCCGGACTCTGCGGCCTCGGGCAGGGCAAGGCGACGGCATCCGCCGTCGAAGCTCTGGCACGGAACCCAGGCGCACGCGCGGGCATTCAGATTCTTCTCATTCTCGGTCTGGCGCTCATCGAATCGCTGACGCTCTTCACGCTGGTCATCATCTTCCTCAAGGTGAAGTAAGCAATTCGCAGGGATCAAGAGGCCTCCGGTCTTTCCGGAGGCCTTCGCGTTGCAACTACTGATCGACAGGCAATTTAGCGGAAATAGTCTCGCGGCATCGCTGCGACCGATGTCCCCATCCCGCGCTGACACCCAGGGCAACGCCGGGTGCTATGGTGATGTCGCAGATGATGTTGTCAGGAGAGGTTGAGTGGCGGATTGGCAACAGAATGGCCATGCAGTCGCTCCTTTCGCTGGTAGGGCTGTGCAGCGGCTGGAGATGCTATCGATTTGCTGTGTTCGCGTCGGCAGCGGGATTAACCGAAGAGTAGGTTCCCGCACCGGCTCTTGCCATATCGAGAATCCTGCCGGGCACGATTCCAAGGATGAGTGTCGCGGCAACGGTGAGCAGCAGAGCGAAGAGCAGGGACATGGCGGGGCGGGGAACCGAGTCCGCGGGTGAGGTTTCCGGGGCCTTCGAGTAAACGGCCGTGGCAAGACGCAGATAGTAGAAAGCCGCGATGCCGCTGTTGATGAGGCCGATTACGGTGAGCCACACGAATCCGGCGTGAAGTGTGGAGGAGAAGACGTAGAACTTGCCGAAGAAGCCCCCGGTAAAAGGGATTCCGATGAGCGAGATGAGGAAAAAGGCCATCGCGGCTCCGAGCAGCGGAGAGCGATAGGCGAGGCCGCGATAATCCTCGATCAGCGTGAGGCGATCGTCGAAGCCTCCGGCATGGCTGACGACGGCGAAAATGCCGACGTTCATAGCTGCATAACTGAAGGTGTAAAAGCTTGCGGCGGCAACCCCGTCCGGCGAAAGCGCGGTGAACGCGGCGAGGATGTAACCGGCATGCGCGATGGAAGAGTAGGCCAGCATTCGCTTCACGCTCTTTTGCCGCAGGGCGCCGAGATTGCCGAAGGTCATCGAAAGAACGGAGAGCCACCAGACGATGGGCACCCAGCGAGTGTGCAGGGCGGGAAGTGCTCCATAAAGGACGCGCAACAGAACTGCGAATGCTGCGACCTTGGGAGCCGTCGACATGAGTGCGACAACTGGTGAAGGCGCGCCTTCGTACACGTCCGGCGTCCATACCTGGAACGGTACGGCAGACACCTTGAAGCCGATGCCGATAAGGATCATGCCAAGCCCGGCTATCGCCAGCAGCGGCATTTGGCTTGAACCGAGCTGCGGAGCGATCGTGTAGACGGCTGTGGTTCCCGTTGCACCGAAGACAAGGGCGATGCCATAGAGAAAGAAGGCAGTCGCGAAGGAGCCGAGCAGGAAATATTTGAGGGCAGCTTCGGGGCCTCTCGCGCTCTTGCGCCGGAATCCGGCAAGAATGTAGGTGGATATGGAAGAGATTTCCAGTCCGATGAAGACAAGCAGCAGTTCGACAGCGCTGGTCATGAGCAGCATGCCCACGGCGCCGAAGCAGAGCAGCGCGAAATATTCTCCGAGATCTCCGGTGGGGCCGCCGATGGAGTCAAGGGCGATCAGCATCGAGGCGAGAACGATGCCGCAGATCACGACGTGGAAGAAGGCGCTGAAGGCATCCGTTTGTACGAATCCAAAGAAGCCGGTGCCGGGAGGAAGCTGGTACTGGTAGAGGCTGGCTCCGAGGGCTGCGACAACTCCGACCGTGGCGAGCCATCCCATGGATTTGCGGTTAGCGCCCGCTGGCAAGCTAGGCTCGATGACCATGATGAGCACGCCGGTGATCGTGAGGATGACTTCGGGGAGGATGCGAAGGACGTCCGGTGTCGTGTTCATCGCTTCTCCGCCAGAACCGGATTCGTAATGATGTGAGTTGCCTGGGCGGACCGATCGGCAAGCCCGGCTACTCCGTCATCGATGGCGTGTATCCAGTAGGGCGAAAAGACGCCCATGCAGAACATGAGGATGACGATCGGCACAAGCGCAGCGTATTCACGCCCGAGGATGTCAGGCGCTGCGCTGTTGATCACCATTGAGGACTGGGGACGATAAAAGATGCGCTGGATCATCCAGAGCAGGTAGGCGGCACTGAGGATAACCCCCAGGGTGGCGAAGAACGTCCAGCGCCAGTGTTGCGCGAAAGTCCCGCTGAGAACGAGGAACTCGCCGACAAAGCCGTTCAGAATGGGCAGCCCGCCCAATGACAGGGCGGTGATGACGTAGAACGTGGCCATGTTGGGCAGTCGCGCGGCAAGGCCGCCGTACTGCTTCATCTCATAGGTTCCATAGCGCTCGTGGAGGAAAGCGACAAGGATCAGGATCGCGCTGCCGGAGATGCCTTCGTTGAGTGTCTGGTAAACCGCGCCATCGAGGCCCGAAACCGAGAAGCTGAATATGCCGAGCGTTGCGAAGCTGAGCGCGCTCAGCATGGCGTAAGAGACGAGCCGCCGGACATCGGTCTGAGCGAGGGCCACACCGGCTCCGTAGAGGATGCCGATGACGGCCAGCGCGATCATGAGCGGACCAAAGATCCGCGCCTGCGCCGGAAAAAGGCCGAGGACGTAGCGGATGATCGAGTAGAGTCCCAGCTTGCCGGCTACCACCATCGCCATGGCGATCGGCGCCTCGTAGATGGTATCGCTGAGCCAGCCATGCAGCGGAAATACGGGAACCTTGACCGCGAAGGCAACGAGAAACGCCAGCGTGACCCACCAGAGTGCCTGAGGCGAAAACAGCGAGACATTTGTGGTGAGGGATCGCTGCATCTCGACGAAATCGAAGGTACCGGTTTTCGCGTACATCCAGAGAATGGCGACGAGGAACAGGGCCGAGGGGATGAAGGTGTAGCTGAAAAACTTGAGGGCGGTCTTCGGACCCCGCTCGGAGCCGAACATGGCGATCAGGATGGCCATCGGGACGAGCGAGAGCTCCCAGAAGCCATAGTAAAGAAACATGTCGAGCGCGACGAAGACGCCGATGATCGAGGTCTGCTGGATTAAGAAAAGAAAATAGAACTCTTTGGTGCGCCGTTCGATGGCATTCCAGGAGGCGAGCACGCCAATGACGGAGAGGAATCCGCTGAGCACGACCAGCCACATGGAAAGGCCGTCGACCCCAAGGTGGTAATGGATAGCAGGGTGGTTGATCCACGAGTAATTCTGTTCGAACTGAAAGCCCTGCTGGCCGTAGGTGAAGTGCGCGGGCAGATGCAAGGTGAGGACGAAGGTGGCGAGCGCGACGAGCAGCGTCCACCATTGGATGATGCGGCCCTTGCGCGGTAGCAGAGCGACCACGACCGCCCCGGCGGTGGGTACGAATGTTGTGATCGTCAGTATGGAGTTGGTCAGCACAAGTACGGTCCTGTCTCTTTCCTTATTGAGGGGCAAAGTGCGACGTGAATCCAAAGTAGACGGCGATGAGCAGCACTGCCGCTCCGACAGCTAGCCAGCCTGCGTAGGAGCGGATGTTGCCCGACTGAACGCGCTGAACGATGGCACCGAATCCTTGTGCAGTGACGCCCGCCGCAAAGCCCGCACCGTCGATAACTCCCCGGTCAAACAGGGCTTTGAGGATGTAGCGCGAGAACAGCAACAACGGAGTGACGACGATGGCGCCGTAGATCTCGTCGACCCAGTATTTGTTCAGCAGCAGCGAATAGAGGGCGCGAAATTGGGTTGCGAGCTTGCCTGGGAGTTCGGGTTTCAAGTAGTAGAAAACGTGTGCGACGAACCACCCCGCCACGGCAATTGCTATCGAAATAACCGCCATTGTGCGCTCAAGAGAGGTCGATCCCTCGCCACTTCCGGAGCCAACCACCGGGCTGAGGAAGTGCTCGAACGCGTTGTGCCCGCCCATGGCTTCGGGGACGCCGAGGAATCCGCCAATGACAGACAAAATGGCGAGGATCACCAGCGGTCCGAGCATGACTGACGGGCTCTCGTGGATGGCATGCGTGTGCTCAGCTTCAACAACGAGTTTCGAACCTGACCGGGCGTGGACGGCGGCGCCTTGTTCAGCTAGTTCATGAGTTTGAGCGCGGCTTTCACCGAGAAAGGTGAGATACCACAGCCGGAACATGTAGAACGAGGTAAGGCCCGCGGTGATCCATCCTATGAACCAAAGGATCTTTCCGCCATTCGGCGAGATGAAGGCCTGATAGAGGATCTCGTCTTTACTGAAGAAGCCTGCGAAAGGCGGGAATCCGCAGATTGCGAAGACAGCCGCGGTCATGGTCCAGAAGGTGATGGGGATCTTTTTGCGCAGGCCGCCCATGACGCGCATGTCCTGCTCGCCGCTGAGCGCGTGAATCACCGAGCCGGCTGCCAGGAACAGCAACGCCTTGAAGAAGGCGTGCGTCACCAGGTGGAAAATTCCCGCCGAGTAAGATGCGACTCCGCAGGCCAGGAACATGTACCCAAGCTGGGAGACCGTCGAGTACGCCAGGACGCGCTTGATATCGGTCTGCACGAGGCCGATCGTGGCCGCGAAAAGGGCAGTGGCGGCTCCGATGATCGCGACCGTGCTCAGGGCTACCGGCGATCGGTCGAAGATCGGGTGCGTGCGCGCAACCATGTAGACGCCAGCCGTGACCATGGTTGCTGCGTGGATCAGGGCTGAGACAGGAGTCGGACCCTCCATAGCGTCAGGCAGCCAGACATAGAGGGGAATCTGCGCTGATTTTCCAGTCGCACCCAAAACAAGGAAGAGCGCGATCATGGTGGGCATTCGGCCTTGCCACTCGGGGTGCTGTGCGATGCCGGAGAATATTTCTCCGAAGCTGAGCGTGCCGAAATTGGCGATGATCAGGAACAGCGCAATCAGGAAGCCGAAGTCGCCGATACGGTTGACGACGAAGGCCTTCATGCCCGCGTGTGCGGCGGAAGGCTTAAGGAAATAGAAGCCGATGAGTAAGTAGGATGCCAGGCCCACGCCTTCCCAGCCGACAAACATCAGCAGGAAGTTCTCCGCAAGTACCAGCGTAAGCATGAAGAACATGAACAGGTTGAGGTAGGCGAAGAATCGCCAGTAGCCCTCTTCATGCGCCATATATCCAACGGAGTAAATGTGGATGAGAAAGCCGACGCCCGTGACAATCAGCAGCATGATCATGCTAAGCTGGTCCAGCGCAAGGGTGAAATCGGCGTGAAAGCTTCCGGTCCAGATCCAGGTTCCATGGTTCTCGAGATAGGGAATCGTTAGAGATGAGAACTGGAACCATATCTTCACAACCTGTGCGAAGGGAATGGCCGTGGCGATGAGCGCGATGGTGGAGACGAAAGCTTTGGGTAGCTTGCGGCCGACGAGACCGTTCACCAGGAATCCGGCGAAGGGGACGAGCGGAATCAGCCAGAGATTGAGTGAGCCGGTCATAGTTTCATCAGGTCGATGCGGTCGACGTCCAGCGTGGCGCGAGTGCGGAAGATGGCAATGATGATGGCGAGTCCCACAGCCGCTTCGGCTGCCGCGACGACCATCACAAAGAAGACGAAGATCTGCCCGCTGACCTGATGCCAGTGGTGCGCAAAGGCCACGAAGGTCAGGTTAACGGCGTTGAGCATCAGTTCAATCGACATGAAGACGCTGATGATGTTGCGCTTGATGAGAAACGCGCCGACTCCGATCGAGAAGAGGATGGCCGAGAGGATCAGATAGTAGTAGATCGGCACCATGCTCAGTGCTCCTTCCTGGCGAGCACGACGGCTCCGAGCACGGCCACAAGGATGAGGACTGAAGTGACCTCAAAGGGGAGCAGCAGATCGCGGAAAAGAACCCTGCTGAGATCGCTGGTGGTCACGAGGTAATTGCCTATGCTGGCGCCCCCAAGCTGGGTTCGATAGGAAAGAAAAATGTAAACCAGGGTAGCGAAGAGCGCAGCTGCTCCAGGAATGCCGACCAGGTATGCGGCCTTGCTGCCGTGGGTGCGGTCTTCCCGTCCAGCGTTGAGCAGCATGATGACGAAGGTGAAGAGCACCATGATGGCGCCGGAGTAGACGATGACCTGGGCAGCGGCTAGAAACTCGGCTCCAAGGAGCAGGTAGAGCACGGCCAGGGAACTCATAACGACGATGAGCGACAGCGCAGCGTTGATGGGATGGCGCTGGAAAAGCAGGTTAAGGGCTCCTGCTACGCACAATCCGCCGAAGATGATGAACAGAACGAGGTGCATGTTGTCAGTTGCTCACTCAACTACTCGTAACAGTGCAGTGCAACAAACCGGAACCACGATTGTAAATCAACTCATTGGGCGCGAAGGGCAAGCCAAAGGCTTGTACCTACGATATTTAGAATTGCTACCGGCATCAGGAATCTCCAGCCAAAATTCATAAGCTGGTCGTAACGCAAGCGCGGGAGCGTACCCCGCACCCAGACAAAGAGGAAGAGAAAGAAGAAGACCTTCACGATAAACCAGAAGATCGCCATGAGCGATTGCAGTACAACTCCGCCAAACGGGGGCAACCAGTTGGCGAAAGGGCTGCTCCATCCTCCGAAAAACAGGAGCGTGGCGATACAGCCGATGGTGATCATATGGGCATACTCGGCCATGAAGAACATGGCGAACTTCATGGAGCTGTACTCGGTGTGATAGCCGGCTACTAGTTCGGTTTCCGCTTCCGGCAGATCGAAGGGCGCGCGCCCCGCTTCTGCATAGGCCGCCGTGATGTAGATGAAGAAGGCAATAAACTGAAAACCGCCGAAGAAGTTCCAGGAAAGGAAACCGTGCGTGGACTGTACGGCGACAATGTCGCGCAAGCGAAACGATTGCGAGCGCAGCACCACTCCGACCAGCGAAAGGCCAAGGGCGAGTTCATAGCTGATGACCTGGGAGCTCGCGCGCAGCGCACCAAGCAGAGAATACTTGTTATTGGACGACCATCCGGAGAGAGCAGTGCCGTAAACCCCAATTGAGCCAATCGCGAGCAGGATCAGCAGGCCGATGTTGACATCCGAGATCTGAAAAAGCTGGACGCCGTGCCAGGTTATATCCGGCCCGAAGGGAATCATGGAAATCGATAGCAGCGCGCAGCCGAGGGATATGATCGGCGCCAGAATAAACAGCGGGCGATAGACAACTTCGGGGTCAATTTCTTCCTTAAGGAACAGCTTGAGACCGTCCACCAGCGGCTGGAGCAATCCGAAGGGTCCCACGCGACTGGGTCCCCAGCGGTTCTGGATACGGCCGACAAGCTTGCGTTCCAGAAGAACCGTGTACGCCACGCACATCAGCAGGAGCACCGTGACGACGATCACCTTGATCAAGCTGAGCAAAATGAAGATCCAGATGTTTACTTCCACAAAGGCCTTCCCGGATGTTTGCTGCGAAGTAAAGTTTCAATCTGCCGCTGTTTCTGCGGGCTTCATGAGTATAGTGGCCGATGCGACTACTTCTTCAAGCTTTGCACTATAGCGGCCCAGCGTGCCCGACGTGTACAGGACATCATTGGCCGGGAGAACGAGATCGCGCCTGCCGGCGACGGATTCGATCTGGACCAGCTCGGACTTGAGGTGCTCATCGTTGCCGAGCAGCAGGTTGAGGCGCGGCACGTTGTAGGCCGGCACGAGACGCTGGATTTCGTCAAAAACAGCAAATGGATCGAACGGGCTGAGTTTCGGTTCGAGGTGATTTGCGACGAGCCAGACAGCGTGGCGGTCGGCTTCGCCGGTCTCAGCTCCGCGAGACTGCCCGAAGTCAGCCCGAACGCCCTTGCCAAAGGGAACCAGTTTCTTCGGATCGGCACCCATCTTGTCCACCACACGGACAACGATTTCAAAGTCAGTGCGTACTCCAGCCCTATCAGAGGCTTTCTTGACGAGCTGAAGGTCGCCATATGTGTTGGTGACAGTGCCGGCTTTCTCGTACAGGTTCGCGGCGGGAAAGACGACGTCCGCGAGAGCCGCTGTCTCGGTTAGGAACATATCCTGAACCACCAGGAAGGTGTTCTTCAACGCTGAGGGGTCGATACCATAGCGCGAAACGGGATTGGCGCCGACAATGTAGAGTGCGGCGAGATCGCCCTGTCCCGCGGCGTCGAACATCTGGATGAGGTCGAGACCGGCTTGGGCAGGAAGCGCGCTGCCGTACTCTTCGGCAAATTGGGTTGAGGCGGAAACGGGGATATACCCCGGTAGTAGGTCGGGCAGGAGGCCCATATCTGCCGCGCCGCGCGAATTGACGTAATCTCCGAGACAAGCAAACTTCGTGTTTGGTAACGAGAGTCCGAAGTCGACCAGCGCCTGAATATCGCGGCCGCGCAGTTCCGAGCCGAACGCGATGAGGAGCGATTCTTCCTTGCGAATCACGTCGCGGAAAGATGCTGTTAAATCGCTACCCCGAAAAGCGCCGTCGTTCCCGCCAAGGTATGAAACGAACGATGCGTAGCCGTCCGAGGGCAGGATGACACTGGCCCGGGCCTGGCGCCGTAGCCTGACGTCCTCGTGGTTCGCCACGTAGAGGCGAGCCCGGTTCAGGCGAACATTCGTTCTGATCTGCCAGGCGAGTCCGGGGTGCTGGTTTGTCGGATCGTTGCCGAGGAGCAGGATCGCCCGGGCGCTTGCGAAGTCACGGAGCGAGGCTTCACGCCCCGGCTTGTCTTTGAGGGCAGCCGCAAACGCGGTGTAGTCGGCTGTTCGGTGGTGGTCGATATTGTTGGTTCCGAGAACGCTGCGGGCGAATTTCTGCAGCAGGTATGCTTCTTCGTTTGTCGTTCGGTTCGAGCCGATGACTCCGATGGCGTTGCCGCCGCGGGTGTCCCGAATCTCGCGCAGCTTCTTCGCCGTGAAATCGATGGCGTGTTCCCAGCTCACCGGCGCGAGCTTGCCATCGGTCTGGCGGACAAGCGGCTTGGTGAGGCGGCCTTCATGGTGGGCGAAGTCGAATGCGTAACGGCCCTTGACACATAAGAAATCGCCATTGATGCCGCTCTTGTCGCGGTTGTCTCCGCGAATGATCTCCACGCCGTCGTTTACCGGCCGAACCCCCAGCGTCGTCTTGCAGCCATCGCCACAATGCGTACAAATGGTACCCACGTGGTTCATCTCCCACGGGCGCGTCTTATACCGATAGGTGCCGGAGGTGAGCGCGCCGACCGGGCAGATGTCGATGCACATGCCGCACTGTTCGCAGAGGAGGCTGTCGCCTTCGTTCGGGGCTATCACGCTGGAGACGCCGCGGTTATCAACCGCCAGCGCCCAGACATCCATGCCTTCTGCGCAAACACGCACGCAGCGATAGCACATGATACACCGAGGGCGGTCGAAGAAAACGACCGGCGACCACTGCTGCTCATCGCGGTGCTGCTTGATTTCCACGTAGCGCGATTCGTGCGCTCCGTATGTGAAAGTCATATCCTGCAACTCGCACTCGCCGCCCGCGTCGCAGACGGGACAGTCAAGAGGATGGTTGCCCAGCACCAACTCGACCATGGCCTTGCGCGACTGTTTCACCTCGTCGCTCTCGGTGGTGACGGCCATGCCTTCGGTGACAACCGTGGTGCAGGCAGTCTGGAGCTTCGGCATCTTCTCGATGCGTACTACGCACATGCGGCAGGCGGCCTGCAGTGACAGATTGGGGTAATAGCAAAAGGCGGGGATCTCTATGCCGGCTTTGCGGCAGGCTTCAATGAGCAGCGTGCCCGCGGGCGCGGTGAGCTTTTTGCCGTCGACGGTGAAGGTTACATCAGCCATTCGTCTCTCTTTCCTCGCACCTACGCCAGCACCGCCTCGTGTTGGAGGGAGTGCTTGTAGGGACAACCTTTGCCGTCCAGGTGGTCCTCGAACTCTTTGCGAAACTTCTTCACGAACGCGATAGTCGGCATCGCAGCCGCGTCGCCAAGCGGACAGAAGGTGCGGCCCAGCATGTTTTCGGCGAGATACTGGATGTTGTCGATGTCCTTGTCGACTCCACCCCCGGCATGCACGCGTGTGAGCGACTTCTTCAGCCAGTCTGTTCCTTCGCGGCAGGGAATGCACCACCCGCAGCTCTCGTGCTGGTAGAACCTCATCGTGCGCAGCGCGAACTCCACCATGCAGACCGTCTCGTCGAGCACGACGACGCCGCCCGAGCCGAGCATCGATCCCGCCTTGCCGACCTGGTCGAAGTCCATGCCGATGTCGATCTCTTCGGGCAGCAGCACGGGCGTGGACGATCCGCCTGGGACAACAGCCTTGAGTTTTCGGCCGCCGGGAATGCCTCCACCCACCTCGTAGATCATCCTCTTGAGGTTGTAACCCATGGGGAGCTCGTAGACTCCGGGCTTTTCGAGGTGTCCGCTAAGGCAGAAGAGGCGCGTGCCGCCGTTGCGCTCGGTGCCGATCTTGGCGTACTCAGCGCCGCCCATGCGAATGATGTGCGGAACGGTGGCAAGGGTCTCGGCGTTATTAATTACCGTCGGCCCGCCGTAAAGTCCCACCACAGCAGGGAAGGGAGGCCGGATGCGCGGGATGCCGCGCTTGCCTTCGAGTGACTCCATGAGGGCAGATTCTTCGCCAACCTCGTAGGCTCCGGCACCAGTATGCGAGACGGCCTCGAACTCGATCCCTGATCCGAATATGTTTTTTCCGAGAAAGCCCTTTGCGTAGGCGTCTTCGATGGCCTTCTCCATAATGTTGAGCAGATATCGATACTCGCCGCGCAGGTAGATGAACCCCATCTTCGCGCCGACGGCGAGGCCGGCGATGATAACGCCTTCAATGACCGAGTGCGGATCGTGCTCGAAAATAAGGCGGTCCTTACACGTGGCCGGTTCGCTTTCGTCTCCGTTGACGAGGATGTACTTGGGCTTTTCCGATTGCTTCGGAACAAAGGACCACTTCATTCCGGTGGGAAATCCTGCCCCGCCGCGTCCGCGCAGGTTCGAGGCCTTCATCTCGGCGATGACCGCTTCCGGACCCATTTCGATGGCTTTGCGGGCGGCCTTGTAGCCGTCAAGCTCGATGTACCTATCGATGTTGGTCGCACCCTTACCGAAGCGATAGGAGACGACGGGGACGACGTCGGGATGAGTAGTGAGGTAGGCCATTATTTCTGAGCTTTCTCCCGATATTCCTCGAGTACCTTGTCCATGGACTCAGGCGTGAGGTTTTCGTGAAAGTCGTAATTGACCTGAACGGCGGGAGCCCAGCTGCATGCTCCGATGCACTCGACTTCTTCGAGGGAGAAGACGCCGTCCGCGGTCGTTCCCTTGTGTCCGATGCCAAGACGTTTCTTGCAATGTTCGAAGAGCTCGTTGCCGCCGCGCAGCATGCAGCAGATGTTGGTGCAGACCTGCACGTTGAACTTGCCGATCGGCTGGGTCCGCAGCATGGAGTAGTAGCTGAGCACGCTGACCACATCGTTCTCGAGCACGCCCACGCGTCGGGCCACCTCGGCGACAACTGCCTTTGAGATGTAACCAACTTCGTCCTGGGCGTAGAGCAGCATGGGAACGAGTGCGGAGCGGCGCACCGGATAGAGGGTCACCAGCTTGTCGAAGCGGGCTGCAAGCTCGGGTGAGAAAATTGTTGTTTCCGTAGCCAACGCTTACTCCTGGTCAAAAACCTTTGCAGTAAAAGCTTCAGCAGCAACTTCGAGATCCAGTTTGCCGCGGCGATCGCTCAGCCCGACCTGACTATCCTCGCGGATGCGGAATTCACCGCGTTCGAGTACCCGCTCGGCTCCGGGGTCATCCTCATATAGATTCCAGGTTCCACTACCGGTGGCCGAATCATACTCCAGCGCCAGAATTTTGCCCTCGCCGCGCAGTGTAAGACATCCTTCGCAGCCTTCATCGACCAGGGCATGCTGGCTTACGGACTTGCTGAGGTCGTGGGCCGCGACATAGGAGCGAATGAGCGCAGCAAACGAGATCCAAAGTTCGGCGTATACGCTGCCAGTCAGAGTTTCTGCCGCCATTTTCGCCTCTTTCTTTGCGGCTTCTTTTGCTTGTTTCGGCAGCGGCGATGGCTGCCTGCTTAAATCAGTCACGAAATTAAATGCATGGGTTAGTGGATCCGTCAGCGGTCTATCTCTCCGAGCACAATGTCAATTGATCCAATCACGGCAACGACGTCGGCGATCAGGCGCCCTTCGCACATAGCCTGCAGCGCCTGTAGCGTAGCAAATCCCGGGTACCGCATGTGTACTCTGTAGGGCTTGGCCGTGCCGTCGCTGACCACGTAGTAGCCCATCTCACCATGCGCTCCCTCGACTGCCTGAAAGACCTGGCCTGCAGGAACCGCGAATCCCTCGGTCACGATCTTGAAGTGGTAGATGAGCGACTCCATCTGGGTCTTCATCTTTTCGCGGTCCGGCAGTACGACTTTAGGCGCGTCGGCCTTGATCGGACCCTCCGGCATGCCATCGAGCGCCTGCTGGCAGATCTTCACTGATTCGCGCATCTCTTCGAGACGGACCACATAACGCGCCCAGACGTCGCAGTCATTCGAGATCGGTACCTTGAACTGGAACTTCTCGTAACTCGAGTACGGCATATCGCGCCGCAGGTCCCAGTCGATTCCAGATGCGCGCGCGGGTGGACCGGTCACGCCAAGAGCGATGGCGTCCTCCGCCGTGAGATGGCCGACCCCCTTGAGGCGGTTGATCCAGATGGGATTTCCGGTGAGAAGGTTCTGATACTCGTCGATCTTTTCCGGCAATATGTTGATGAACTGCCGAATACGATCGAAGAAGTCGAGCTGGGGCTCGAGCGCCAGGCCTCCGATCCGGAAATAGGAAGTCATCATGCGCTGGCCGGAAACATATTCGAGGATGCGAAGGATGTCTTCGCGCTCCCGGAACGTATATAGAAAGACGGTCATCGCGCCAATGTCCAGCGCGTGCGTGCCCAGCCAGACGAGGTGTGAATTGAGGCGCGTCAGCTCGTTCAGCAGCACGCGTATCCATTGCGCCTTCGCGGGAATTTCAAGCTGAAGCAGCTTTTCGACCGCGAGGCAGTAAACGAGATTGTTCGTTAGCGGCGAAAGATAGTCGATGCGATCGGTAAGCGGGACCACCTGCTGGTAAAACTTCGCCTCGCATGTCTTCTCGATTCCCGTGTGCAGGTATCCGATGTCGGGGACGACCTTGAGCACTGTCTCGCCGTCGATCTCGATCACCAGGCGAAGGACACCGTGAGTGGAGGGGTGCTGCGGTCCCATATTCAGGACCATCGTGGTATCTTTGGCGCCCTCCACGGGCCGCGGCTCAATGAAAGTGGAGGCGGTGGTAATAAGTTCCGTCATCAGCGGTAGCCCTCCACAGGAAAGTCTTTGCGCAGCGGGTGGCCCTCCCAGTCATCAGGCATCAGGATGCGCCGCAGATTCGGATGCCCATGGAACCGCACGCCGAAGAGATCCCACACCTCGCGCTCGTAGAAGTTCGCCGCCGGCCACACTGGTGTAATGCTGTCGATCGATGGATCGATGGAGTCCACCATCGCTACTAGCCGGACGCGCTCTTTCAGGCCGTGCGAGAGGATGTGATAGGTGACCTGAAAGCGAGGCTCGCCTGGGTACCAATCGACGCAGGTCACACTCTCCAGAAAGTTGTACCCTGCCGATTGCACAATTCCGCACACCTCGCGAATATTGTCGCGGGGAACGGTCAGAGTAAGCTCGTTTCGATCAAATTTAGCGTCAAGGATGAAGTCTCGCGAAGAAGAGAACAGAGAAGCTACGGCCCGGTTGTCTTTGTGGGCTTCGAGAGTCGCGTCTTTGCTGGAAGTCCCGTTCATTTGCTAGAGGTCGCCCTTGTCCATTGCCCAGTTAAGGATGCCCTTTTTCAGGATGTAGAACAAGCCGACAGCGATGAATCCGAGGTAAACGAGCATCTCCCAGAAGCCAAACATCGTGGAACCCGTGATTTTCGGAAGCTGGCGATAGATCACCGCCCAGGGCATCATAAAAACGGCTTCAACGTCGAACAGGATGAAGAGCATCGCCACCATGTAAAAGCGGACGGAGAAGCGGCCGCGTGCGTTGCCTTCGGCGGGAATGCCGCACTCGTATGCCTCGAGCTTGGTTTTCAGAGTTCGATGCCGGCCGATGAGCCACGATGCGCCGACCATCCCGGCGCCCATGCCGACCGCAACAATGATTTGTAGCAGCAGTGGAATGTAGTTCCAGGTGTACGGGTGAGTCTCCATCGTCGCTACCGCCTCCGGGGCCACCTTCCGACTCTATTTTTTCGACTGTCAAGAGTCAAGTTTGGCGCGGGCTCCAGTGTAGCTCAACGAGACTGCCGGAATTTGATGAAATGGCAACAAAAGCGCCAAAATAAAGACGCCATGCCTGCTTGTACCCATCTCGATCATGTTCACGATGTTCGCCCGCGGATGAAGGGCTGCGAGGAGTGCCTCAGGATGGGAGACCGCTGGGTTCACCTGCGCATGTGCCTGGAATGCGGCCATGTCGGGTGCTGCGATTCCTCCAAGAACAAGCATGCGACCAAACATTTTCATGCGGCGGGGCACCCGATCATGAGGTCGATGGAACCGGGCGAGACCTGGGGGTGGTGCTACGTTGATCAGCTGCAGTTGGACTTCAGTTAAATTGGCTTGTTTCCGCAGGAGACGCACGCCTGTGCCAATCTGAAACAAGATGACGAATCAGGGAGAAGGCTCTTCAAGACCTGCCCCGTCCGGTCGATAGACGTGGTAACGGAGGATTTTCTCTCATGGTTATCCCTGGTGCCGGAGCATCGTTGGATCCCGCTCTTGCTCTCGCGCTCAGCCGCGAGGAGCGCTTTGTCGACGACATCTACGAGGAAAATCCCGTGGGGACCTTTCGTGGTCTGGCGTTCGCGATGGTGTTCTATCTCATAATGGGGCTGACCGGCATTGCTGGATGGGAACTCTGGAGACTCTTCCGTTAGGCGGGCGAGGGTTCAGCGTTCCGATTCATAAGCCCACCACAAGAACACAAAAGAACACATACCCGATCCCGGCTTACAGGCGCTTTCAGCATGAGTGCGGCTGCTTCCTGCTGGTACATTCAACTCATGCACATCGTTATAAATGGGCAGCCCCGTGACTTTGCGGAGCTTCCCGGCTCCGCAACGGTTGCGGATCTCGTGTCTGCCCTCGGCCTCAAGGGAGACCGGGTAGCCATCGAGCAGAATGGCGCGATCGTCACTCGCGGTGAGTGGCCGGGTGCAGCCGTCCACGATGGGGACAAGTTTGAAATTATCCATTTCGTAGGCGGCGGAGTCTTGCCGTGAAGCCATGGTTCCGGGCCCTGATCCTGATGCTTTTCTCTGCGGCCGTCGCTTCGTCCGAGCGCTCCCCGCAACCGCCCCTCGAAGGCCCCACCTTCACTGTTCGAGAAATTACACCAGCCCAGCCGGTGACGATCGTCGCCTACGGCGATACCCGCTTCACAGACACTGAAAATGACCGGGACACAAAGCCCAAGATCAGACAATACCTTGTGAAGCAAATCGCCATGGAAAGACCCGATGCCGTGCTCATGACAGGCGACCTCCCGTTTCACGGCGCCGATCCGGCAGACTGGCAGGTGTACCGCGATGAGACGGAGTTATGGACCAACGAGCACCTGCGGGTTTATCCCACGCTGGGAAACCACGATGTGCTGGGTGGCTGGGACTTGGGTGTGCGCAATTTCGATGCGACCTTTCCTTACCTGAAGGGCTATCTCTATTACTCGGTTCAGATTGGAAACGTGTACGTAATCACACTCGACTGTACCGAGTCTTACGCTGAAGGCTCCCCCCAGAGAGAGTGGCTTGCCGCTCAGCTGGATCATCTCCCAGCCTCGGCCGACTTCTTATTCTTTGTGTCTCACATGCCGTTGTATGCCGATGTGCAAAGCCAGATCGTTGCCAGCGTACCGAACCCGGCGGAGCTCTCTCTGCGGCAATTCATTGTTTCCAAGGCACCGCAGATCCACGCAAAGCTGATTGTGCTCAATGGTCACCTGCACAACTATGAGCGGTTTGAGAATAAGGACATCAGCTATATCGTCTCGGGCGGAGGCGGCGCCATACCCTACCGGGTACTGGTCCGCGGGCCGGAAGATCTATTTCAGGCCAAGACCTTTCCGAACTACCACTACCTGGTTTTTATGATCCATGGAAAAACGGCGGAGGCGACGATGTACCGGGTAACTTACCAGGGGCACTCATCGAAGCTGGTTCTCGAGGTAAAGGACAAATTTGTGCTCACGCCCCCGCGCCGATCAGACCCATGAAACAAGGCAGCGCTGAACCTGGTTTTTCGCTGCAAGGTCCCGCGCTGCTTGAGGTTTCAGTTTTTTGAGGTTTTATCTCTTGCCGCTTTCACCTTGCCTCGGCTTGTTCCCGCCGCCCTGCTGCCCAGAGGTGCTGCCGTGCTGCCCAGACTTTTCATGCTGCCCGGACTTTTGCTGATCCTGCTCCTGCTGGTGTTGGGGCTGCTGAGTGCTCCTTTGCCCGCTGCCAGGGTTTTGCGAGCCATGTCCGTGCTGAGAGCCGTGCTCCTGACTTGTCATTCGGTAAAACCTCCTGGGGTTCTAACTCCCCATTTTGGTTGGGTTCGGTCACGACTCAGATGGTTGCCTTCAGATCCCTTGATCCGCCAACTGCCTTCAGAAGTGGCCCACTGGACGGGTTGTGGTCTCCTCAGGATGGCGACTGCCTTCATGTTCCAGGGAGCGGCTGACGATTTCCTTGGACCCGAGGCCAATGGCCAATGACAATGCGAGTACGATTCCGCCGAAAAGGATGCCGAAGGCAAGCTCGACGATATTGCCTCCAATCCCCAGATGGTCGAGCACCATTGCAACTGTAAGAACGATTACCAGCCATTTGACTCCCTGGCTGAGCAGGCGCGCGTATTGCAGATTCATATTGACCGCGCCGATCAGCACGCTGCGGGCAAGGAACCGGGCCGCGATGGTGCCGGCAAGGAACAGCAGGACAGCGCTGACCAGGTGCGTGAGGTAGGGGTAAATCTGGTCGGCTAATTGTTCGGATGGGCTGTAGGCGGCTGCAAACGCTGCGACACCCAGAACGAGCCCGAGAAAAATGAAACACCAGAAGATGACCCTTGAGACCACGAGAGACGGAACCTGCAGGGGCGACCACTGCAACAGGCCAGAGGAATTCAGGCTCACGCGTTCGTCGAAGCGCATCGACACGAGTATCTTTCGCACCAGGTTGGCCAGCAGGAAGCCGATCAACCCGCAGATGAGGACGGCCACGATCAGCGAGAGAACGGCAGGCAGCAGCACGGCTACTTTTGTAAGGACCCGGGCCAGTGAGGCGTGCAGCGCAAACTCAACTTGTTCCCACATGGTATTTCTCCCTCCTCCTGAATGTTGCTGCTGCCTAGGGGTTGAAACGGTCAGGCCAGCGCCAGCGGGCGACCAGATAAGGCTTGTCGGCCTCGAAGGCGGTGGCGAGTGAAGCTATCCGGCGTTCAGCAATCTGTTCGCCGTCTGCGCTGATTGCAAGAACATGAGACGCAGCCCATCCAAGGTAAAGCGGCATCAATGCCCCGAGCAGGTGGTTGCGGTTTACCGTTCGCGCCCGAAAAGCGGCGAGAAAATCGTAGACAATGCGGACCCACAGCGGGTCAGGCATGGAGTGGTGCACCCCGTTTGCTTCGGCCAGGCGCTTGACGGCGAGCAGAGTTCGCGGGGTCATCACCTGGCCCCAGATATCCTGCAGGTTGCTGCTGGCCAGCCGGAACGACTCGATCATGGGCCGGGCGTCGGCGGGAGGGTGAGGCTCCTGGGGCTGCTGCTCAGTCCCGCTCTGTTCGGCTATTTCTAGGATCCCGGCCGCCTGCCGGGAGTGCTGCCACTCAAGCGCCCGTGATTCGATGTCCGAGAAAAGAGCGCCGACAATCCGTGTGAGCAAGGCAGTGACATCGTACCCTTCAGGCTGGCTGACATGACCCCTTCTGACCTGGACCTCGGCAATTGAGTATCCCCGGAGGACGGCTTCCGTTGCGGGCCACAAAATGGTCTCCTCGCGCCATGCTGAAGGCTGGTCAATCTTTGTAGCGATTTCCCCGGCAAACCCGGCCGACAGGACCAGGTCACCGGCAATCGGATACCGGACAGCGT
>JAFAMZ010000130.1 GCA_019232935.1 Silvibacterium sp. | reverse complement strand
GGGTACTTGAAATGTTGTGTTGTGTCGGAGCTATCGAGCCGGTCAAATACAGGTGTTCAGGAGACGGAGCGGATCAACATCTCTTGAAGAATTCATCCGGCCTCTTACGCAATCTAGAGGAGTGGAAGGATGCGAGGTTCACTGCCATGACCCAAGTTAGGTCACGCTGATGCAGGATTCAAGTACGAAGTGGCTGGAAATCCTGGAGCAGTTATACCCGGCATAATTGGCTATTTATGGAAAGGGCGGTAATTGGATTTCCGGCAGAGCAGGGCTGTCTACGCGGGAATACCTGCCGTTACTGACTGCATGAAGATCATCAGGCACGATGTATAAGCGTTCCTAGTTCGAAGAATAAAAATTGATTATGTACTACTTTGAGTGAAAGACCGGGAGCACGAGCGACGGTTGGATTCACCGCAAAGACGCGAAGAGAGCAAAGAGGACAGGTATGGGGCACCCAGGTTCGTGACCGGTGTCGGGCTTGGCTGGTGGAGTTCTTCGCTACCCACCCTTTCGCCAGAAGCGCGAAAGGACAGGACACCCAGCGGCGGCTGAGGAGAGTCATTGAGGACACCACAGATCGCCAGCCGATCGCGTAGCGAAGCGTGGTATACAACAGCTTCAGGTACCTGTCGGCAGGCATGCGGTTTATTCAGTTCGCAGAGCTTCCATCGGCTCGATGGCCGAGGCCCTGCGCGCAGGGAGCCATCCGGCGAGCAGCGCGCAAACCAGTAACACGGTG
Source organism: Silvibacterium sp. (assembly GCA_019232935.1). GTDB lineage: Bacteria > Acidobacteriota > Terriglobia > Terriglobales > Acidobacteriaceae > Silvibacterium. The sequence goes on along the minus strand of JAFAMZ010000130.1, from coordinate 3,835 downwards.
GCGGCTCCGGCGATCGCTACCGTATCGAGGGGCTCGACTCCATAGAGCAAGCTCTTCAAAAACCGGGTCAAAGCTGTTGAGGCGATGAGTCCGGCGACGATGCCTATGGCGGTGAGAACACCGGCGAATGCGATCGTTCGCCCCAGAACGCTTTTGCGGCTTGCACCGAAGGCCATACGGATGGCAATCTCGCGGGTCCTTTCCGTCACGGTGTAGGCAAGTACTCCATATATGCCCAGCAAAGCGAGGAGGAGAGCGATGGCCGCGAAGGCGGCGACGACAATGGTGTTGAGACGGCGCGAGGATTCAGTCGATGCGACAACTTCATCCATCGTCTGCAAATCGGTGATAGCCAGGAGGGGGTCGAGCTGATGGAGGATTTGTGTGAAGCTGGATTCCAGAGCCGCGGGATTGCCGGCCGTGCGGACCACTACGCGCAAATCGCCGATGACACCGATAAGATCACGTAGCGGCCCAAGGTCGTCCGCCGCCCGGGCCACGGGCTCATACATCTGCACCATCTGGTCGTCGTCCATGTGATTGGGCTTTATATCACGGACAACGCCGACAATCGTGATTGCGGGCATGGAGCGGTCATAGGTAGGGCCTACCTTGACGTGCATGCCGATCGGGTTTCGCCCGGCGAAATAGCGCTGGGCGAAGGACTGGCTGATAATGGCTACCAGCGGAGCTCCGGGCTGCTGGTCCCCGGCGTTGAAGTACCGTCCTGAGATGAGCGGAATCCGAAGCGCGTCAAAGTAATTTCCGGCAACCAGGTAATTGGAGGCGAGGGACCAGCTCTCATTCGGCTTTCGGATATAACCTTCCGGAGTGAACAGACGGCTTGAATTCCGCCCGACAATGGGGATGTTGGACGAGAAGCCGACGGAGCGGACGCCGGGGAGCGCCTCCAGACGCGCTTGCAATTGGCTGTAAAACGCATCCACCCGCTGCTGGGTTGGGTAGTCCCGCAATGGGAGGGCCAGCGAAGCTGTCATTACCTGCGTCGGATCAATGCCCGGATCGGCGGCAAGCATTTTCTCGAAGCTGCGCAGCAACAGGCCCGCGCCAACCAACAGCACCATTGCCAATGCGGCCTCAGCAACCACAAGGGCATTGCACAAACGGTGTTGACCACGGCTGTGCCCGCTGCCGTGGGTGCCCTCGCGGAGTGAATCGAGCAGTTCGAGTTTCATGCTGGCCAATGCGGGAGCGAGTCCGCAGAGGACGCCGGTTGCGCCGGTCAATGCTACGGCGAGCAGAATAACGGGCCAGCTAACGGTGGCATCGCCCAACCGCGGAACGACATCTACAAGCACCGAGCTGCCGGTACGGACGAGAACGAAAGCAATTGCCAGGCCAACCAGGCCACCAAGGGAACTCAGCAAGAGACTTTCGACCAATGCCTGCCTCAACATCATCTGGCGTGCGGCTCCGAGGGCGAGCCTTACTCCGAATTCGCGGCGGCGGCCAGCAGCTCGCACCAACTGGAGGTTGGCGAGATTGGCGCAGGCGATGAGAAGGATCAGCGCAACGGCCGCGAGCAGGACGCGAAGAATCGGCCTGCCCTGGCGGACGGTTTCTTCTTTCAGACTGCGCATCGAGACTTTCAGGCGCGCGCCAGGAATTCTGGCTTGAATGATAGCCGTCACTCGGTCTATATCCTGCTGGGCCTGGGCTGGAGTGACAGCAGGCTTGAGGCGCGCTACTGCTCCGTAATCGAAATTGTCAGCCTCTCTTTGCCTCTCGGACGGGGTGAAGCTCATCGGAACCCAAAGATCGCGGGCGGCAAGCCCGCCGAGGCCGAGGGGCGTCTGAAAATCGGGCGGCATAACGCCGATAATGGCGTACGGGCGACGATCAAGGTCAATGATCTTGCCCAGTACATTTCGATCGCCCTGATAACGTTCCTGCCACAATCCGTAGCTGATTACTGTAACGGCCGCAAACCCGTCGTCCTCCTGCTGCGTGAAGGTCCTGCCAAGCAGCGGTTCGACTGCCAGGACGGGAAACACCGGAGCTGTGACCCGCTCGGCGCGCGCCCGGAATGGAGCGCCTGCGCCCGAGGCCTCGTAATCGGCGCCGATAAAGCCGCCAACCCCGGTGAATACTCGGTTTTCGCGCTCAAAGGTGAGCACATCCGGGGCGGAGAGGTTGGCGTCGCCTTCGAGCAGGTGCTCAATGCTTTCGTGAAGGATGATGAGCCGGCCGGGATCGCGATAAGGCAAGGGTCGCAGCAGGACCGCTTCGACGAGTGAGAAGACGGCAGTGACGCCGCCGATACCCAAAGCAAGCGTCAGGATCGCTGTGAGCGAAAACCCGGGCGACTTCTTAAGCTGCCGCCAGGCGAACCTCAGATCGGAGAGCATTCGTGTTGTCCTCCAGGAAGCAGAAGAGCAACCTGGGCTCCAGTCTTGATTCTCCTTAAGCGTTTACTAATGTGTAACTTAGGTACGGGCAAAAGCTGGGATCTGTCCGGGTCAGGAACGAGGTGTTCAGATTCGGACAGAAGCCCTGGCGGAACGTGCTCAGGCTCCGAGCAGGTGCTGGGCGATCTCCGCCCACTCGGCTTCGGGGTTTGCGCGGGAGTGCGGCTTCCCTGCCCGGCGATACCAGTATCCGGCGTTGTCTGTATCTCCTTCTTTTCGATGCAGATAAGCGTGGACCCAGGCGGCGTCGGGCGATTCGATTTCCTGTGCGATCTCGTGCGCCTTCGCCCAGTTGCCCTTTGCCTCCCACCAGAGCGCGGTCAGGAGCGGCGATGCGGTCTGCTGAGGGTGATCGGAATTGAGACTGCTCCGGAACTCGTCGAAAAGCATGCAGTCATTGTAGTCTTGAATTACGAGCGAATTGGTCCTAATTGCGGTATGATGGATGCAGCAATATGCACAGGACGGGACGAAGTTGAGCGCCCTCAGCGAACTAGAGATCGGTAAGATGGCGATCGTCGAGGCGCTGGACCTCCCGGAAGAGGTTGGACATCACCTGATGCACATGGGATTCGTTCCCGATGCGAGGGTGGTCGTAATTCGGCGCGCCCCAGCGGGCGATCCGACGGTCTACTACTTAGACGGGTTCGAAATCGCGCTGCGGCGCGAGACGGCGCGATCGATAAGAGTCCGCCCGGTTGAGGACGATCAGCGATGAGCGACTGCTGCAACACCGCGACGATCGAAGTAAAAGTCGAACCTCGCGTTCCGGGCAAGATCCGCACAGTTGCGCTTGTAGGGCCGCCGAATTCGGGAAAATCCACGCTCTTCAATCGCCTGACGGGCCTTCGCCAGAAGGTCGCGAATTATCCCGGTGTCACCGTGGAACAGCATTTTGGGAAGCTGAGCGGCATCGGCCGCAGCGACCTGACGCTCATCGACCTGCCGGGGATTTACAGTCTCGATACTTACTCTGAAGACGCGCGCGTCGCGGTCAATGTGCTGCATGGCGAAATGCCGGGAACTCCGGCTCCGGATGCCGTGCTGCTGGTGCTTGATTCCCTTCACCTGCGCCGGCAGTTGACTCTGGCGGCACCCATCCTCTCACTTGGCCTGCCCACGCTGGTGCTGCTGAACATGAGCGACCTGATGGAGAGCCGGGGCGGCGAAGTCGATACGCTGGCACTGGCCCGCGAACTCGGGGTTCCGGTTGCGAAGATCAGCGCAACGCGGGGAACGGGGCTGGACGCGATTGCCCATTTTCTCGACCGCAGGAGCGAACCACTTCAGGTAAGCCCTACGGCGAGGCTGGAACTGCCGGTCGTCGGCAATGCGCGTTCTTACCGGCAGTGGGCGACGGGCATCAGCTCGCGCACCAAGTACAAGCCGCCTATCTCTTCGGAGTG